>NZ_JBHMEC010000015.1:0-408818 GCF_042430665.1 Roseovarius ramblicola
TCGCCCCATGCCCCGCCGTCCCCAACCTCTTCTCGGTCGTCGACGACGCCTAAAACCTTGCCGGGCGGGGATGTCTCCGGTCTGGCAGAGGACGGAACGGAAGGACAGGACAGGACAGGACAGGACACTCGACACGGACAGGATAGACGAGGCGGCGCTGGCGATCCTCAGCCTCACGCTGCATGACGGCGACCGGGTCTGGAAAGCCATCGCCTGGGACATCACCAACCGGCTGTTCGAAAAGGGCCTGATCGCGGACCCGAAGGGCAAGGCGAAATCGCTGGCCCTGACCCGCGACGGCATCGCGCGCGCCCGCGCAATCCTCGCGCGCGATTTCAGCCAGCCGGAGCGATCCGCGGACGCCCCATAGACGGCCTCCGACGGGCATCCGCCGCGCCCCTACCCGTCCTGGATGCTCTCCAGGTAGGCCATCAGCGCCGCGAGCGGGCGCGGCGTGGGCGTCAGCACCCCGTCGCCCACGTCCACCGGCACCGTCTCGCCCTCCAGCAGCAGGCCGAACTCGGGCATCTCCTGCCCCGGCAGCCCGGTGCGGTCATAGCCGTCGATCACCGACAGCACGCGCCGGCGCGGGAACACGCCATCCTCCGAAAGTTGCGTCAGGTCGGCGGGCGGCGGCACCATCCCGGTGGCCCACGGCCCGTCGCCCTTGCCCGCAGGCCCGTGGCATTGCGCGCAGTTCCCGGCATAGATCGCCGCGCCTTCGCTGGCATCGGGCATGGAGACGGCCTGCACGCAGGCGGCAAGCCCGAGAACGGCGACGAGGATCAGGGGGCGTGTCTGCATCGGGGGCCTCTTTCGCTTTTGCAACCGAGGCTAGCCGCGGCGGGCACACCGCGCAATGCTCTCGATCAAGCCAGCTCCCCCGCCAGCGCCCGGTCGATCAGCGCCACCGTCTCCTCGACCCCGTAAAGCGCAATGAACCCGCCGAAGCGCGGGCCCTGGCTTGCCCCCAGCAGCACCTCGTAGAGTGCCTTGAACCAGTCGCGCAGCGGGTCGAACCGGTCACGCCCCACGGCATAGACGATGGATTGCAGCGCCTCGTCCTCCACCGGCCCGTCATAGGCCGCCAGCCTTTCGCGCAGGTCGCTCAGCGCCTCGCGCTCGGCCTCGGTGGGCGCGCGATAGGTCTTGGCGGGGGCGACGAAATCCTCGTAGTAGCGCACCGCGTAACCGGCGGCGGCATCCATGTCGGGATGGGTCTCGGCGCTCGCCTCCGGCGCATAGCGGCGGATAAAGCCCCACAGCGTCTCCTTGTCATGGGCGGCGGAAACCGACGCGAGGTTCAGCAGCATCGAGAACGGCACCACCATGCGGCTCTCGGGCACGTCGCCGTTGTGGATGTGATGCACCGGGTTGGCCGCCCGCTGCGCCGCGTCCTGCCCGGCATAGGCGCGCAATTGCTGATGATACTCGTCCACCGCCTTTGGGATCACGTCGAAATGCAGCCGTTTGGCGGTCTTGGGCTTTTGATACATGAAATAGCTCAAGGACTCGGTCGCGGCATAGCGCAGCCACTCATCGATGCTGATGCCGTTGCCGCTCGATTTCGAGATCTTCTGCCCGGTCTCGTCGAGGAACAGTTCATAGGTGAAATGCTCGGGCGGGCGCACGCCCAGCGCCCGGCAGATACCATCGTAAATGGGCGTGTTGGTGGAATGGTCCTTGCCATACATCTCGAAATCGACGCCCAGCGCCGCCCAGCGGGCGCCGAAATCGGGCTTCCACTGAAGCTTCACGCGCCCGCCCGTCACCGGCAGTGTCCATTCCCGCCCGTCCTCGTCGTCGAAGGTGATCTCGCCCCTCGCGCCATCCACATGCTTCATCGGCACGTAGAGCACGCGCCCCGTCTCGGGGTGGATCGGCAGGAAGATGGAATAGGTCTGCTGCCGCTCCTCGCGCAAGCTTTTCAGCATGATCTTCATGATGTCGTCATAGCGCGCGGCGGCGCGCAGCAGCACCTCGTCGAACTGCCCCGAGGCATAGAATTCGGTCGCCGAAATGAACTCGTACTCGAACCCGAACGTATCGAGAAACCGCCGCAGCATGGCGTTGTTATGCGCGCCAAAGCTTTCGTGTGTGCCGAACGGGTCGGGCACGGATGTCAGCGGCTTTTGCAAATGCCCGGCCAGCATTTCGCGGTCGGGCACATTGCCGGGCACCTTGCGCATCCCGTCGAGATCGTCCGAGAAACAGATCATCCGCGTCGGGATGTCGCTGATCGTCTCGAAGGCGCGGCGGATCATCGTGGTGCGCAGCACCTCGCCGAAGGTGCCGATATGCGGCAATCCGCTCGGGCCATAGCCGGTCTCGAACAGCACATGCCCCTTGTCCGGCGGCGCCTTTTCATACCGTTTGAGCACGCGCCGCGCCTCTTCAAAAGGCCACGCCTTCGAATTCATCGCCGCGTCTCGCAGGTCGGACATCGCTCAAACTCCGGTTTTGCCGCGCACAGGGGTGCGCGCGGGTGCGGGCTACCTATTGCCGGGGCGCGGCACAGTCAATATTCTGCACCGCAACACGCCCCCCTGAAAGGCCCCCCATGTCAGACCAGATTCCCCACCCGCTCAGCCCGCAGGACTGCCTCGTCGCCCTGATGATCGCGGTCGCCGCCTCCGACGAGAACATGCGCACCGCCGAACTCGTCAAGATCGAGAGCACGATCAACAACCTGCCGATCTTCGCCAGCTACGATCTCGACCGGCTGCGCATCATGTCGCAGACGGTGTTCGACCTGTTCTCGGTCGAGGACGGGCTCGACGCGCTGTTCGGCCTGATCCGTGACAACCTGCCCGAGACGCTCAACGAGACGGCCTACGCGCTCGCCTGCGACGTCGCCGCCGCCGACGGCACGCTCAACGACCGCGAGTTGCGCCTGCTCGAGGAAATCCGCTACGAGCTCGATATCGACCGGCTCCATGCCGCCGCCATCGAGCGCGGCGCGCGCGCCCGTCACCTCACGATCTGAGCGCGCCTCGCGGCGATTGCCCCTCGCGCCGCCGCCGCAACGCGCCTATAACGACAGCCGCAACAGCCCTGGGGATACCGCCATGACCGGAGAGCTTTCGCCCATAGACAAGGCCAAGTTCGTCGCCGCCAAACGCTCCGTCGATTATATCGAGGACGGGATGCGCGTGGGGCTCGGCACCGGCTCCACCGCGGCGTGGATGGTGCGCTGCCTCGGAGAGATGGTGCGCGAGGACGGGCTCCGGATCAAGGGCGTGCCCACCTCCACCCGCACCGCCGAGCTTGCCCGCGAGGTGGGCATCGAGGTGATCAGCCTCGACGAGGCGAAATGGCTCGACCTGACCATCGACGGCGCGGATGAGTTCGACGCCAACCTCAACCTGATCAAGGGCGGCGGCGGCGCGCTGTTGCAGGAAAAGATCGTCGCCACCGCCAGCGACCAGATGATCGTGATCGCCGATATCGGCAAGGAGGTCGAGCATCTCGGCGCCTTCCCCCTGCCGGTCGAGGTGATCCCGTTCGGCTGGCAGTCCACCAAGTCGCTGATCGAGGAACTGCTCATCAACATGGACGTTCTGGGCCGCGACGCCACCCTGCGGACCAACGGCGACCGGCCCTTCGTCACCGACGAGGGCAATTACATCATCGACCTGCACCTGTCGCGCATCGGCCACCCGCACCGGCTGTCGATGGCGCTCAACCAGATGCCGGGGGTGGTCGAGAACGGCCTCTTTCTCGACATCTGCGACGTGGTGATCCTCGGCTTCGGCGATGGCCGGGTCGAAACCCGCGATATCAACGACGGCACCGTCGCCAAGGACCGGATCGACTTCGTCGAGAGCGAGAACCTGTTCGCCGATCTCGACGATTGAGCCCCCGCCGCTTGGCACGCCCCGACCAAAGGATTACATCGGCGCAATGGCAAAGAACCGTACACATGACGGCCCCGGCCCCTCGCAACGGCAACTCCGCGTCGGCGAGCTGATCCGCCGCACGCTCTCCGAGGTGCTGATGCGCGGCGACATCCACGATCCCGACCTCAACCGCCTGTCGGTCACGGTGGGCGAGGTGCGGCTCTCGCCCGATCTCAAGATCGCAACCGCCTTCGTCATGCCGCTGGGCGGCGAGGCGCAGGGCGAGGCGATCGAATATCTGGCGCGCAACAAGCCCGAGCTGCGCCGCCTCATCGGTCGCAAGGCCGGGCTCAAGTTCACCCCCGACCTGCGCTTCCGCCTTGACGAGACCTTCGACCAGATCGACGAGACGCGAAGGCTCTTCGAGGATGAAAAGGTGCGCCGGGATGTCGAGGGGTAGGGTCGCACCATGGGGCCTGTGTCGGGTTCTGCGCGTCTTCTTGCGCGGAATCGAGGCGCGCTTGCGCGCCGCCGTCCTTCTTCCACCCCTCGCCCTCCTCCTCCTTGCTGCCCCCGCCTCCGCCGCCTCCTGCCGTGCCCTCACCGTCGAGGGCGCGGATTACACCCTGTGCGAGGCCGACGCCGCCCGCGACAATATCCGCCTGTTCCTGAACGACCCCGACACCGGCACACCGCTGGGCAGCTTCGCCAATGTCGAAAGGCTGCTCGAAGCCGAGGGCAAGCGCCTCGCCTTCGCCATGAATGGCGGCATGTATCACCCGGACCGCCGCCCCGTCGGCCTCCATGTCGAGGCGGGGCGCGAACTGGCCCCGCTTGTCACACGCGCCGGCCCCGGCAATTTCGGGATGCTGCCCAACGGCGTACTCTGCGTCACCGATACCCGCGCCCGCGTGATCGAATCGCGCCAGTTCGCCCGCAATGCCCCCGCCTGCCGCCACGCCACCCAATCCGGCCCGATGCTGGTGATCGACGGCGCGCTGCACCCCCGCTTCATCGCGGACAGCGACAGCCGCTTTGTCCGCAATGGCGTCGGCACCTCGGCGGACGGGCGGCGCGCGTGGTTCCTCATCTCCGAGGCGCCGGTGAATTTCCACCGCTTCGCGCGCGTCTTCCGTGACCATACCGGCGCGGCGAACGCGCTCTATCTCGATGGCAAGGTGTCGCGCCTCCACGCTCCGGCGCTGGGCCGCTCGGATCAGGGCTTCCTGCCGCTCGGCCCCATCCTCGGCGTCGTGGTTGACGCGGGTGCGCCGCTCGACTAGGCCCTTGCGCCTGATCCGGGGACAGCAACAGGACCGACGCATGGCACGCAAGCCCAAGGGCCGCGACATTTCCGGCTGGCTGGTGGTGGACAAGCCCGCGGGGCTCACCTCCACCGCCGTCGTCAACAAGGTGAAATGGGCGCTGGAGGCGAAGAAGGCGGGCCATGCCGGCACGCTCGACCCCGAGGCGACAGGCGTGCTCGCCATCGCGCTGGGCGAGGCCACCAAGACCGTCCCCTACATCACCGACGCGCTCAAGGCTTACCGCTTTACCGTGCGGTTCGGGCAGGCCACCAACACCGACGACGCCGAGGGCGAAGTGACCGACACCAGCGACGCGCGCCCCACCGACGCACAGATCAAGGACACGCTCGGCGCCTTCCTCGGAGAGATCATGCAGGTGCCGCCGCGCTTCTCGGCGGTCAAGATCGACGGCGAGCGCGCCTACAAGCGCGCCCGCGACGGCGAGGATTTCGAGGTCGCGGCCCGCCCCCTCTGGGTCGAGGAGATCGTGCTCGCCGACCGCCCCGACCGGGATACGGCGGTGATCGAGATGACCTGCGGCAAGGGCGGCTACGTGCGCGCCGTCGCCCGCGATCTGGGCCGCGCGCTTGGCTGCTTCGGCCACGTCGTGACGCTGCGCCGCACATGGTCCGGGCCGTTCGACGCCGGGGACGGGATCGGCATGGAGACGATCGAGGCGCTCGCCCGCACCCCCGGTCTCGACGCGCATCTGCGCCCGGTCGAGGACGGGCTCGCCGACCTGCCCATGGTCACCGCCACGCCCGAGGGCGCGGCGCGGCTGCGCAACGGCAATCCCGGCATGGTGATCGCCAGCGGTGTGGACTATGGCGAGGAATGCTGGGCCGCACATGACGGCCAGGCCATCGCCGTGGGCCGCTTCCGGGCGGGCGAATTGCACCCCTCCCGCGTGTTCAACCGATGACCGCACCCGAGGACCGGCACGACCCCGGCGGCCGCGTCCGCCTGCGCCTGCCCGAGGGCGTGCAGGGCGGGGCCACATTCTCCGAGTGCGGCCGCTACCGGCAGGCCCTCACCCGCGACTGGACCGCGCCCGGAGACGTGCCCCGCACGGTGCTCTTCGTCGGCATGAACCCGTCGGTCGCCGATGCCGCCGCCTCCGACCCCACCTGCCACCGCGAGCTGACCTTCGCCCGCGACTGGGGCTATACCCGCTACCTCAAGGGCAACGTACTCGACTGGCGCGCCACCTCCCCGCGCGACCTGCCGCACGACCCGGGCCTTGCGTGCAGCCCGGCCAACATCCCGGCGCTGGTGGCGATGGCCGAAGAGGCGGCGCTCGTGGTCATGGCCTATGGCAAACTGCACGCGCGCTACGCCGAAACCGTCCGCGCCGCCGTGACGGCGCTGGCCGCCACCGGCCGCCCGCTCAGGTGCTTTGGCCTCAACAAGGACGGCTCGGCCAAACACCCGCTCTACCTGCGCCGCGACACCCCGCTCGCGGATTTCCCGCTGCCCGTTTGACGGCGCGGGCTCAGGACGGATCCTCCACCCCCTCGAACCACCGCCACGCATCGGCGGCGAGGGCGGGGCCGATCTCGTAGAACCAGTGGGTATGGCCGGGGATGAGGTGCAATTCGGTCTCGTGCCCCGCAGCGGCGAGGGCGGCGGCGCTCGCCCGCGCCCCCGCGACCGAAAAGATGTGATCGCGCGCGCCAAGATAGAGCCGCAGCGGTGCCGCCTCCGGGTTGGGCAGATAGTGCCCGGCGGGGCCATACCCGGCATGCAGCGCCGCCGCCCGCCACGGACCGATCCCGCGATTGAGCAGCAGCGCGGCCAGCCGCGCCCCGTCGGAATGGCCGAAAAGATAGACGCGCCCCCGGTCGATGGCGCGCCTCCCGGCCACATCGTCGAGCATCGCCGCGATCCGTCCCGCGTCGAGATCGCCCGCGGACCATGTCTGCCCCGCCGCCTCGGGCGCGATCAGCACGACCGACCGCGTGCGCCCCACCCGCTGCCACATCTCCAGCATCGACAGCCCGTCGCGCCCCGCCCCGTGCAACAGCACCACCACCGGCGCGGGGGCCTCTCCGGGCGGCAGCAGGCTCCGCCATGCCAGGCCCGCCGTCCGGTGCCGCGCGCTCGCCCGGATGATTTCGGCGGAGGGGGCGTACTCATAACGCGCCGGGATGGCCGGGGTCAGCAGCCCGCGCCTGCGCTCGGTGAGCGGGCCGGGGACCACCTGTGCCGCGATGGCAGTGCGCGGGCCGGACGGGGCCGCCTGCCGCCTGTCGGGAAACAGCACCACCGCCACCGCCACGAGGGCAAGCCCGCAGCCGAACAGCCCGCCCAAAACGATCCGCGACAGCCTCATGTCTCACCCCGGCACCCGTTACCCGGCCTCCGCTTAGCGAAAGCTCAGGGTTGCGTAAAGCCCGAAGCGCAATCGTCATAGGCGAGCCGCCGCGCCGGTCTCACGCCGATCCGGGAAAAGCGCGACGGTCCCCCTCACTCCGCCGTGAAAATCCCCGCATACTCCGCCCGGAGCGCGTTTTTCTGCACCTTGCCCATGGTGTTGCGCGGCAGCGCGTCCACCAGGATGATCCTGCGCGGCCGCTTGAATCGCGCCAGCGCGCGCTCCGTCGCCGTGGCGATCGCCTGCGTGTCGGGCGTGGCCCCCGCCTCGGGCACGAGGATCGCCACCGGCACCTCGCCCATGTCGGGATGCGGCACGCCCACCACCGCGCTTTCCAGCACGCCGGGCTGATCGTCGAGAACCATCTCCACCTCCCTGGGATAGATGTTGTAGCCGCCCGAGATCACCACATCCTTGATCCGCCCGACGATGGTGACATAGCCGCGCGCGTCCACCCGCCCCAGATCGCCGGTGATGAAGAATCCGTCGCCGCGCATCTCCTCCGCCGTCTTTTCCGGCATGTTCCAGTAGCCGCGGAACACGTTGGGGCCGCGCACCTCCAGCATACCGACCGCACCCTGCGCCACCTCCGCGCCGCTCTCGGGATCGGTGATACGCAATTCCACCCCCGGCAGCGGGAACCCCACGGTACCCGCGCGCCGCGCGCCCTCGTAGGGGTTGGAGGTGGTCATGTTGGTCTCGGTCATGCCGTAACGCTCCAGGATGCGGTGCCCGGTGCGCGCCTCGAACGCGGCGTGCGTCTCGGCCAGCAGCGGCGCGGAGCCGGAGGTGAAAAGCCGCATATGCGCCACCAGATCGCGGGTGAGGCGCGGATCGTCCAGCAGCCGCGTGTAGAAGGTCGGCACGCCCATCATCGCGGTGGCACGCGGCAGCGCCGCGATCACCGCGTCGATGTCGAAACGCGGCTGAAGGATCATCGCCCCGCCCGCCATCAGCACCGTGTTGGTCGCCACAAAGAGACCGTGGGTGTGAAAGATCGGCAGCGCGTGCAGCAGCACGTCGCGCGCGGTAAAGCGCCAGTACTCCGCCAGCACCCGCGCGTTCGACAAGAGGTTCTCCTGCGTCAGCATCGCCCCCTTGGAGCGCCCGGTCGTGCCCGAGGTATAGAGCAGCGCGGCGAGATCGTCGCCCCCGCGCGGCGTGGTCTCAAAGCTCTCGGGCAGGCCGCGCGCGGCATCGGGCAGGCTGCCGCCACCCTCCGCATCGAGCGTCATCAACACCGCCCCCGCCGCCTTGGCCACCGGGCGCAGACTGTCGGCCTGCGCCGGATCGCAGAGCAACAGCCCCGCGCCGCTGTCGGTCACGAAATAGGACACCTCGTCGGGCGTGTAGGCGGTGTTGAGCGGCAGGAACACGATCCCCGCCTGCACGCAGGCGGCATAGACGACAAGCGCCTCGGCCGATTTCGGCACCTGCGCGGCCAGCCGGTCGCCGGGGCCAAGCCCCGCGCCACGCAGCGCATGGGCCAGCCGCGCGGCCATGCGCAGAAAGGCGTCATGGCTCAGCGTGCGGCCATCGACGAGGTGCAGAAACGCCGCGTCGCGCCCCGCATGGCGGGCAAACAGCGTGTCGTAAAGAGGGTTGGCCATGAAAATCCCCGTGTCCCCGTGTCCCCTTGCCCCCCGTGGCGTCAGGCGGCGGCGAGCGGGCGCTCGCGAACCGGCAGATGCACCAGCGCCGAGAACGCCCCCACGCCGACACCGATCCACCACACCAGCGAATAATCGCCGTGCAGATCATAGAGCCGCCCGCCCAGCCAGACGCCCAGAAAGCTGCCAAGCTGATGCGAGAAGAACACGATCCCGTAGAGCGTGCCCATGTAGCGCAGGCCGTAGATATGCGCGATCAGCCCGGAGGTGAGCGGCACCGTGGCCAGCCACAGCGACCCCATCGCCACCGAAAACAGCAGCACCGTCCCCGGCGTGATCGGCGTCAGCATGAACGCCGCCGCCACCAATGTGCGCGCGGCATAGATCCCCGCCAGCAGGTGCTTGCGCGAATGGCGATTGCCGAGCCAGCCCGCCATCAGCGTGCCGCCGATATTGGCAAGGCCAATGAGCGAGATCGCCACCGCGCCCAGCGCCGAGGTGGTGGTGATGCCGATATTGTGCAGCGCCCCGCCGGGCAGGATCGGGCCGCACATCTCTGTCACCAGCGCCGGGAAATGCGCGGTGATAAAGCCAAGCTGATAGCCGCAACTGAAAAACCCGACGAAGATGAGCGTGTAGGACGGATCGCGCGCCGCCTGCCGAAGCGCCGCGCCCAGCGACTGCTCCAGCACGGCGCGGCCCGCGGGCGCGGGTGCCGCGCGCATCAGCGGCAGCATCACCAGCACCCCCAGGATCGTCGCGGCAAAGACCACGAACACGCCCTGCCAACTAAGGAATCCCAGCATCCATTCCGCCACCGGCGCGCCGAATACCTGCCCCGCCGATCCCGCGGCGGTGGCAATGGCCAGGCTCATCGAGCGGTTCTCGTCCGAGCTTGCCCGCCCGACCACGGCGAGGATCACGCCAAAGCCGGTGCCGGCGATACCGAACCCCACCAGCACCTCGTAGACATGGTGCGCCTCCGGCGAGACGGCGAACGACGACAGCACCAGCCCGGCGGCATAAACCAGCGCGCCGATGACGATGGCCCGGCGGTCGCCCATCTTCTCGGCCAGCGCGCCAAAGAGCGGCTGACCGATCCCCCAGGCAAGGTTCTGGATCGCGATCGCCAGCGAGAACTCGGCGCGCGGCCAGTTGAACTCCTCGGCAATCGGGATCTGGAACACGCCGAATGACGCGCGAATCGCGAAGGAGATCATCAGGATGGTGCAGCCCGCGATCAGGACGGGCGTTATCAGGGGGGCGGATTTCTGCATCTGGACCTCACGCGTATCGGGCGCAGATTACGCCACCGCGCGGCGGCGTCAATTCAGGCTTTGTGGTGGCGTCCATCACGCAGGCGCAAGCCGTCGGATCAGCGGTGCCATCACCAGCGGGGTGAGATACATCGGCAGTTGATACAGCCCCACGAACAGCAACAGTGCCGCCGCCGTCTCGGCCGGCAGCGCACCGAGGAACAGCGCCAGGTTGCGGTTGCCCGCGATGACGGCCAGCGCCGGGGCGCTGCCCGGCGCGCGGCGGCGCGCCACCAGCAGCGTAACCACCTGCGCCCCGAAGCCGAGCGCGAAAACGGCGGCGAGCGTGGCCCACAAGGCGGGGGTGGGGGCCATCAGCGCGGGCCCCACGGCGGACATCAGGCCGACCACCACCACCGCCATCGCCAGCGTGATGAGCCCGTCCACCGCGCCCTGCCCCGCCGGGCCGCGCAGCCACGCCACCCGCGCGCGCAGGCAAATCCCCGCACCCCCCGCCAGCGCGATCACCGCCAGCAGGCGCAGCGCCGCCTCCACCACCACCAGCGGCGCGCCGAACACCGGCAACAGCCAGAACACCGGCAGCACCGTCAGCGGCAACAGCGCCGTGCCCAGCACCAGTTGCCGCAGCGCCGGGGCGGGATCGCCCCCCGCGAGGATGGTAAGGCCGGGGCTGCCGGTCATCGGCGGCGCGGCCAGCACCAGCACCACGCCGATGCCGAGGATGCTCGCCTGTGCCCCCAGCGCCCACAGCCCGGCGATGGCCGCCACCGGCAACGCCACCTGCATCGCCAGCGTCACACCAAGATAACGCGGCAAGGTCCGACGCCCCGGAAACGCCGCCCGCATCTCCACCCGCAGCGTCGCCAGAAACAGCAGAAACGCGATCATCGGAAAGATGAGCGGCGCCATCGCCCGCGCCAGCCCCGGTGCCAGCGCCCCCACCACGAGGCCCGCCACCAGCACCAGCCGCCCGTGCCGCGCCAGTGCCGCGAGCGCGCCGCTCACACCGCCGCCGCGCCGCGCGCCGCCTGATCGTAACACCCCGAAAGCGCCCGCAGCAGCGCCGCCAGCCGCGACATCTCTTCCCGGTCAATTCCCAGTTGTTCCACCGAGCGCACCAGCAACTCCTCGCGCACATGGCCATAGCGGGTGCAATACCCGGCCCCCGCCGACGTGATGGTCACGGTCTTTTCCTTGCCCTTGCGCCCGGTCTCGACAAGGCCGTGACGCTCCAGCTTCTTGACCGCATAGCTGACGAGGTGGGTATCCTCGACATTCAGCACGAGGCAGATATCGGCGAGGCTCTTGGGCCGGTCGCGATGATGCACGAGGTGCACCACCAGCACCTCCAGCGGGGCGAGGCCCGGCATCCCGGCTGCGGTCATGCAGCGCGACATCCAGCGCTGGAACGCGTGATTGGCCATGGTGAGGGCAAACTCCATCTCCGACAGCTCCGGCATGCCGGAGCTGGCAAGATGGGCCGAGGACACGACCGGCCCCGGCCTCAGCGGGCGAGCATCGTCTGCGGGATCCATAGGGCGATCTCCGGGAACAGGGTCAGGATGGCGGTGGCCGCCACCAAGAGCAGAAAGAACGGGAAGGCGTGGCGCGCGATCTGGAATATGCCGCGCCCGGTGATGGATTGCAGCACGAAGAGGTTGAACCCCACCGGCGGCGTGATCTGGCTCATCTCCACCACCAGCACGAGAAAGATGCCGAACCATATCGGGTCGATCCCGGCGGCCAGCACCATCGGCAGGATCACCGAGGTGGTCAGCACGACAATGGAAATGCCGTCGAGAAACATGCCCAGCAGGATGAAGAACACCACCAGCGCCGCCAGCAGCATGTTGGCCGAATAGCCCTGCTCGCCGATCCATGCCGCCAGCGCGCGCGGGATGCCGGTATAGCCCATGGCGACCGTGAGGAACGCCGCCCCGGCGAGGATAAAGGAGATCATGCAGGTGGTGATCGTGGCCCCGCGCAGCGCACCCCATGTGCTCTCCCAGTCGAGCGAACCACCCAGACCCGACAGGATCAAGGCACCCAGCACGCCGACGACTGCCGCCTCCGTGGGCGAGGCGAGGCCGGCATAGATCGAGCCGATGACGGCGACGATCAGCAGGATCGTCGGCCCCAGGAGGACCACCGCGCGCAGCTTGTCCGCCAGCGACGTGGCCGGTTCGGGGGCGGGCATCCGGTCGCGATGCAACAGCGCCCAGAGCATCGTGTAGCCCGAGAAAAGCGCCGCCAGCATCAGCCCCGGACCGATCCCGGCGAGGAACAGCCGCGCGATGCTCTGCTCGGTCGCAGCCCCGTAAACGATCAGGATGATCGAGGGCGGGATCAGAAACCCGAACGTACCGGAACCGGCCAGCGTGCCGATGATCATGCGGTCGTCATAGCCGCGCCGCGTCAGTTCGGGCACCGACATGCGCCCCACCGTGGCCGTGGTGGCGGCGGACGAGCCCGAGACGGCGGCGAAGAGCGCGCAGCCAAAGATATTGGCATGCAAGAGCCGCCCCGGCAGCCGTCCGGTCAGCGGGGCCAGCCCCGAGAACATGTCCGACGACAGCCGCGAGCGGAACAGGATCTCGCCCATCCAGATGAACATCGGCAGCGCGGTCAGATCCCAGATGTTGAGCGCCCCCCACACCTTGGTGGCAAAGACCAGCTCCACCGGTGCCGTGGACGCCATCAGCATCGCCGCCAGCCCCACGGCGATGAGCGCGAAGCCCACCCACAGGCCCAGCGCGAGGCACCCGAAGAGGATCGCGACGAGGACCAGCGCGAGCGTCTCAATGCCCATCGGTGCCTCCTTTCTTCGCCGCTTCGGCAGCGCGCCAGGCGGGGGTCTGCCCGCGCAACAGCGCCACAAGCCCGTCGATCAGCGCCACCGCCAGCAACGCCAGCCCCGCCACCATCACCGCCTGCGGCACCCACAGCGGAAACTTCGCCATGCCAAAGCTCACAGCCTCGAAAGTGTAGCTGTCACGCGCCTGCACGAATGCGCTGTAGAGCGCAAAGCCGCACAGCCCCAGCGCCCCCAGCAGCACCGGCACCGAATTGGCCCGCGCCAGCGGCACGGGCAGGCTGTCGGTCAGCATGGTCACGCGCACATGCCCGCCCGCGCGCAGCGTCCCCGCCAGCGCCAGAAACGCCGCACCGACAAACAGGAAACCACCCATCTCCGACAGCGAGGTGATGGCGATGCCCACCGGCTCGCGGCCAAGGGCGATCAGGCTACGGTCGATCACGCGGCCCGCCACCTGCACCAGCACCAGCACGGCGATCGCCACCAGCGCCAGCGCGGCCAGGACGAATCCCGCATCGTAAAGACGGTCGAGCGTCCTGCGCAGCATGGCAAGGCTCCTGTCTGTCCGCGAAGGGAAACGTCGCGGGCGGGATCGCCCCGCCCGCGCGCCCGCTCAGTTGCGGGCGTAATTGTCGAGGATCAGTTCACCCTCGGGACCGGCGGCCTTCTGCCATTCCGCGGTCATGGTCTCGCCGATCTCGCGCAGCTCGCTGGCAAGCTGACCGGAGGGCTGATGGACCTGCATGCCGTTCTCCTCCAGCGTGGCGATCTTGTCCTCGGTCTCGGCCACCGACATTTCCCAGCCGCGCAGTTCGGCCTCCGCCGCCGCCTCGATCAGCGCCTCCTGCTGATCCGCGGGCAGCGCGTCAAAGGCGCGGGTGTTGACGAACACCATGTTCTTGGGGAGCCACGCCTGCGTGTCGATGTAATGACCGACGAAATCCCACGCCTGCGACGACACGCCGGTCGAGGGCGAGGTGATCATCGCCTCGATCCGCGAGGTGGAAAAGGCCGTGGGGATGTCACCCGCCTCGACCGTGGTGGGCACCGCCCCCATGAGCTGCGCCAGCCGCTCGGTGGCGGTGTTGTAGGCGCGGAAATTGACGCCCTGAAGCTGCTTGGTCGAGGTCACCTCCTCGGTGACATAGAGGCTCTGGCCAGGCCACGGCACGGCATAAAGCAGCGTCAGCCCCTGATCGGCCAGCTTGGCCGCGATCTGGTTGCGCGAGGCCTGCCACAGCCGCGCGGCATCCTCGTAGCTCGCCGCGAGGAACGGCACCGAATCGACGCCGAACACCGCGTCCTCGTTGGCAAGCTGCGACATCAGGATCTCGCCGATGGGCGCAAGGCCCCGGCGCACCGAATCGCGGATTTCCGGGTGCGCGTAGAGCGAACCCGCCGAGTGCACGGTGATGCTGAGCCCGCCGTCGGTGGCCTCGGCCACGTCCTCGGCGAACTGCATGATGTTCTGGGTATGAAAGACGGAATCGCCATAGGGCGTTGGCATGTCCCAGGTGGTCTGCGCATGGCCCGCGCCCGCGCCGAGCCCGAGGGCAAGGGCCCCCGACAGCGCCACGCTCAAAAAGTGTTTCATGATGTGCTCCCTGATGTATCAAATGATGCCGGAGCCGACCGGAGGCGGCACCGGTTGTGCAGGAGCCTGCGGTGTCACTTATAATTTGTCAACAAAATATTGATGAGACGTGTGGCGGGATACGCCCCGCCCCTTGGTTGTGCCTCATCGAGGGGTCATGAGTGACCTGTAGCGGTCGTTGACGAACGGAATCTTGAAAAGATTCCGTACAAGAAAGTTTAAAACTTTCTTGATCTTACCTTGCCGTGACGGTTCAGCCCGACACTAATGGCCTACGGCGGTTCAAGGCCATGCACGCCCCCCCGCCGCGCACTGCCTCATGCGAATTGCCACATCTGAAACAGCAGCCCGGCGGCAAACGCCCCCGTCAGCGACAGCGCAATGTAGAGCGCGAAGACGCGCGGCTTGACCAGCGCCCAGACCGCGATGGCGGCGGGCAGCGAGGTGACGCCGCCCGCAACGAGAAAGGCCAGCCCCGCGCCGGGCGCCATCCCCTGTTCGACCAGCCCGCCCACCAGCGGCAGCGCGGCATAGCCGTTGAGATAGGCGGGCACCCCGACGAGGGTGCCCAGCGCGATGGGCATCAGGCCGGTGCCGCCCAGCACGCCGGTGATCGTCTCGGCAGGGACAAAGGCCAGCATCAGGCTTTCGAGGACAAAGGCCAGCGTCAGCCATTTCAGCAGGAACAGCGTCACATTCATCGCCTCGCGCCCGAATTTCGCGCGCCGCTCCGGCTCGGCCCAGAAGCGCCAGACCACCGGCTTGGGATCGCGCAGCTTGGACCCGCCGCAACCGCCGTTGCCGATGCCGTCGCGCAGCGGATCGCTCAAGCCCCCGGCACGGCCCGCGAGGTGCACCACCCAGCCACCCATCAGGCCCAGCCCGATGGCCGCCAGCGTCTTGGCGATGGCGAACTCGAGGCCCAGAACCCCCGTGGTCAGCACGAACATCGACGGGTCCATGACCGGCGAGGCGAGCCAGAACGCCATCACCGCCGCCAGCGGCACCCCCATCGCCAGCAGCGCCGCGATGAGCGGGATCACCCCGCAGGAGCAGAACGGCGACAGCGCCCCGGCCAGCGCCGCCAGCCCGATCATCACCACCGGCGCGCCGGTAAAGGCGCGGGCGATCAGGTTGTCCGCCCCGGTGGCGGTGGCCCAGGCCGCGACGGCGATGGACAGCACGAGAAACGGCGCGGTGCCCGCCAGCGCGTCAAGGGTGAAGGCGACCGACGCCCCCGCCTGCGCGCGGTCGAATACGGCGAGCAGCACGAGGATCAGCGCGGTGATGAGCCAGACGCCGTACTTGCGCCAGAGCGCGCGCAAGGCCAAGGCGGCAGCGCGCGGCGGGGTGAGGGTGGTGTCACTCATTTTTATATCCCTGGGTTTGTCGTTGTGTTTGGCGTAAAAAAATTCACGCCGCGCTGTCGGTCTGCTCCAGCCGCACGCCGGTGCAGCATTCTGCGGTGAGAAAATCGAGCATGGACCGCATCGCGGCAAAATCCACGCGGTTGAGGATGCTGCGCCCCTGCCGTTCCTGCACCACCAGCCCGGCATCGACCAGCGTCGAGAGATGGTGCGCCAGCGTCGAGGGCGCCTGCCCCAGATGCTGCCCGATCTCGCCCACGCTCAACCCCTCGTCGCCCGCCCGCACCAGCAGGCGAAAGATCGACAGGCGGGTGTCGTGGCCGAGAGCGGCAAGCGCGCGGGAGGTCGAGGCAGTCTGTGTCATGCGGTCAATATACCTATAAAACTAGTTATGTCAATCTTCCAGAGCCGCCCGCCCCTCCATCGTCACGACCCCGTCCGCCACATGCCGCACCCGCAGGTCCATCCCGCCGTCGCGTGCGCGGGATTCAATGGCCACCTCCGCGCTGCAGATGAGCGGCGTGCGCCCGCGATACGAAAAGCGGCGAACCGTGCGGTTCGCGGCCTGAACCGCGAGGTTCATCATCCACACCGCCTGCATCGGCCCGTGCACGACGAGGCCCTCGTAGCCCTCGACCTGCGTCGCGTAGGGGTGATCGTAATGGATGCGGTGGCCGTTGAAGGTCAGCGCCGAGAAGCGAAAGAGCAGCGTCGGATCGGGCGTGAGGTGCCACGCCTCGGCCCCCGGCCACTCTTCCGCAGGCGCGGGCGGGCGCGCCTGCCCCGGCGTCGGATCCTCGCGATAGACGATGTCCTGCCGCTCGGTCAGGCGCGGCGCGCCCCCGGCCTTGTAAACGTGGCGTTGCGAGACAAAGCCCAGCCGTCCGCTGCGCCCCTGCTTGAAGGTCACGCCTTCGATGACCGTTTCGCGCTCCACCACGTCATCCACCTGAAAAGGCTCGTGAAATTCCAGTTCTCCCCCTGCCCACATGCGGCGCGGCAGCGGCAGGGCGGGCAGGAAGATGCCCGGCTTCGGGTGACAGTCCCGGCCCAGATGCGCGGGCTCCACCACATCCGGCACGAGGCACCAATGCAGCCCCACCGGCACCTCCGCCTCAGCCAGATATCCGGCCAGCGTGGCGCGGAACTGCGCGATCAGCCGCTCCGAGACCGGCTCGCTGCGCGTGTACCCCCACCCGATCCAGTCGGAAAAGTCATTCATTTACAGATCCTTACGCCCCGCTCCCCGACCCGTAGGATTTGGGCAGGCCCAGCACCTGTTCGGCGATATAGCACAGAATCAGGTTGGTCGAGATCGGCGCGATCTGGTAGAGCCGCGCCTCGCGCCACTTGCGCTCGACATCGTACTCCTCGGCAAAGGCAAAGCCGCCATGCGTCTGCATGCAGGCCTCTGCCGCCTCCCAGCTTGCCTCGGACGCGAGCAGCTTGGCGGTGTTGGCCTCGACGCCGGGGTTTTGCCCCGCGTCATACATCGCCGCCGCGCGGTAGACGATCGCCTCCGCCGCCATCAGATGCGCCTGCGCCCGTGCCAGCGGGAATTGCACGCCCTGATTGGCACCAATGGCCTCGCCGAACACCACCCGTTCGCGTGCGTAATCCGACCCGGTTTTCAGGAACCACTTGGCGTCCCCGATGCATTCGGCGGCAATGAGGATACGCTCGGAATTCATGCCAGACAGGATGTAGCGAAAGCCCTTGCCCTCCTCACCGATCAGGCTGTCGGCGGGGATGCGCAGGTTGTCGAAGAACACCTCGGTGGTGGCGTGATTGATCATCGTGCGGATCGGGCGGATCTCGACCCCGTTGCCAATTTTCTCCCGCAGATCAACGAGGAACACCGACAACCCGTCGGTTTTCGACCTGACCTCGGCGCGCGGCGTGGTGCGCGCCAGCAGGATCATCAGGTCGGAATGCTCCACCCGCGAGGTCCAGATCTTCTGGCCGTTGATCACATATTCGTCGCCCTCGCGCCGCGCCGTGGTCTTGAGCGCCAGCGTATCGGTGCCGCTTGTGGGTTCCGTCACGCCAAACGCTTGCAGGCGCAGCGTGCCATCGGCGATGCCCGGCAGATACGCCGCCTTTTGCGCGTCGGCCCCATGCCGCAGCAGCGTGCCCATCGTGTACATCTGCGCGTGACAGGCGGCGGCGTTGCAGCCAGAGCGGTGGATTTCCTCCAGGATCACGGACGCGGCTGTCAGGTTCAGCCCCGATCCGCCGTACTCCTCGGGGATCATCGCCGCCAGATACCCCTCGCGGATAAGCGCATCGACGAACTCCCTGGGATAGGCCCGCCGCGCGTCGAGATCGCGCCAGTAGCTGCCGGGAAACCCCGCGCAGACCCGCGCCACACCCGCGCGGATATCGGCATGCTCGGCGGTGGGATCGAATGTGGTCATGGTGTCTTGTTCCCGTCTCTTGCGGGCAGATATTTCGCAGGTTTCGCCCCGGAGGGGAATATCCGCCCGGCGGGAAACCGGGCTTTCCCCCGTCGTCGTGACCCGGCATTGTCGGGCGCGCAACCAAGGAGCCTGCCCATGTCCGCCGATCTCTCCGGTCTTGTCGTCGTCTCGCTCGAACAGGCGGTCGCCGCGCCCTATGCCTCCTCCCGTCTCGCCGACGCGGGTGCGCGGGTGATCAAGGTGGAACGCCCCGAGGGCGATTTCGCGCGCGGCTATGACAGTCTCGTGCAGGGCGAGAGCGCCTATTTCGTCTGGCTCAACCGGGGCAAGGAATCGGTCTGTCTCGACCTGCGTGACGAAGCTGATCGTGCCCTGATGGAGCGGATGCTGGCCCGTGCGGATATCTTCATCCAAAACCTCGCGCCGGGGGCCATAGACCGGCTGGGATTCGCCCCCGACCGGCTGCGCGCCGACTATCCGCGCCTCATTACCGTGTCGATCTCGGGCTATGGCGAAGAGGGGCCGCTGGCCGATCTCAAGGCCTATGACCTGCTGGTGCAGGCCGAAACCGGCCTGTCGTCGATCACCGGCAACGCGGCGGGCCCGGCGCGCACCGGCGTGTCGGTCTGCGATATCGCGGCGGGCATGACCGCCTATCAATCCATCCTGGAGGCATTGATCGGGCGCGCCACCACCGGCGCGGGGCGGCATATCGCGGTATCGCTCTTTCACGCCCTCAGCGACTGGATGAACGTGCCCTATCTGCAATACGCCTATGGCGGCAAGGTGCCGCCGCGTGCGGGGCTGAACCATCCCACCATCGCGCCCTACGGTGCCTATGAGGGCAGCGATGGCAAATCCTTTCTGATCTCGATCCAGAACGAGCGGGAATGGGGCGCGTTTTGCGAGACGATCCTCGGGGAGGCCGCACTCGCCCGCGATCCACGCTTTGACAGCAATTCGAAACGGGTCGCCAATCGGGACGCCCTCGATGCGGTGCTGCGCCCGGTCTTTGCCGGTGTGACCCGCGACGAGATGGCCGAGCGGCTGCGCGCCGCGCGCATCGCCTATGGGCGCGTGAGCGAGATGGAGGACGTCGCACGGCACCCGCAGAACCGCTATGTCACCGTCGAGACGCCAAGCGGCCCGGTGCGGATGCTGGCCCCCGGCGCGCTGATTGACAACACGCCGGCCACGCCCGGCCCGGTGCCCGGTCTGGGGGCGCATACCGACGCTTTGCGCAGCGAATTCGGAAAGGGCTGAGGCGATGGACACGGGCGAACGGATCGTCGCGATCCTGAAGGACAGGGGCGCGCGCGATGTGCTCGATATCGGATGCGGCCACGGCGGACTGGCCCGGCTGCTGGTCAGGGAGGGTCACAGCGTCATCGGCATCGACCCGGACCCCGGAGCCATCGCCGCGGCACGGGACAAGGTGCCGGAGGCGCAGTTTCAAGCATCGGGGGCCGAGGCGTTGCCGTTTGGTCCGGGCCGGTTCGATGCCTGCGTGTTTCTCAACTCCCTGCATCACGTGCCGGTGCCGCTGATGAAACGTGCGCTGCACGAGGCGCTGCGGGTCTTGCGCCCCGGCGGTGAGGTGATCGTGGTGGAGCCACTGGCCAAGGGGCCGTTCTTCGAGGTGATGCGCCCGGTCGAGGATGAAACCGAGATCCGCCGCGCCGCCATGGCCGCGATCGACGCGCTCTGCGCCTCGGGCATGGCGACCGGACCGGCCCCGGAAACATGGTCGCGGCCCACGCCGGTGGCCGACACCGAGGCGTTCATCGACAGCCTCGCCCGCGTCGACCCCGCCCGCCGCGCGGTGGCCGAGGCGCAGCGCGAGAGCATCGCCCGGCTCTTTGCCCGCCACGCGACCGAGGGGCCGGGTGGCCGCGAACTGCACCAGCCTCTGCGCCTGTGGCGATTGCGGCCCATCTGAGCAGCCGGATAAATCGGCTCTGGATTGATATGTGTTTTTGTGCTTTTTTTCCCAGCAGAGGGAGAAATCGCATTTGTTCAGCTTTGGCGACATCATGGCAGAGGCGCTCGGCCTGATCCTTACATGGGATCGGGACCTGAGCGAGATCGTCGCGCTGTCGCTGCGCGTGACGCTGACGGCGGTGGCGCTTGCCTGCCTGATCGGCCTGCCTCTGGGCGCAATCGTGGGCGCGTTCCGCTTTCGCGGGCGGGGCGCGGTGACGGTGCTGCTCAACGCGCTGATGGGCCTGCCGCCGGTGGTGGTGGGGCTGTTCGTCTACCTGATGCTGTCCAATGCGGGACCGCTGGGCATTCTGGGCCTGCTCTACACGCCCTCTGCCATGATCATTGCGCAAACCATCCTCGTCACGCCCATCGTGGCGGCGCTGACGAAACAGGTGGTCGAGGATCTGCACGGCGAATATGCTGAGCAATTCGCCTCTTTCGGTCTTTCGGCGCGCGAGCGGGTCGCGGCCCTTCTGTGGGATGCGCGCTACAGCCTGCTGACCGTGGCGCTCGCCGGTTTCGGTCGTGCGGTGGCCGAGGTGGGCGCGGTGCTGATCGTCGGCGGCAATATCAACCATGTGACGCGGGTGATGACCACGACCATCGCGCTCGAGACCTCCAAGGGCAATCTGGAACTGGCGCTGGCGCTTGGCGTGCTGCTGCTGGGGCTTGCGGTGATCGTGAATGCCGGGGTGATGGCGCTGCGCGCCTCGGCGGTGCGGGCGGCCTATGCGTGACACGGTGATGGATATCCTCGCAGAACGTCCCGTAGAGGCGAAACCGCTGCTGGAGGCGCGGTCCTTGCGCTTTGCGGCGGGCGGGCAGACCCTGATTCACGGCATTGACGTGGCGGTAGAGCCAGGCAAGCGCACCCTCGTGATGGGCGCCAACGGCAGCGGCAAGAGCCTGCTGTTGCGGCTACTGCACGGGTTGCTCACGCCGTCCTCGGGAGAGGTTCTGTGGCGCGGCCATGCCCCCGACCGCGCGGCGCGGCGGGCGCAGGCGATGGTGTTTCAGCGCCCGGTGATGCTGCGCCGCTCGGTGCTGGCCAACCTGAATTTCGCGCTGAAGGTCCACGGCCTCGCGGGGCGGGCGCGCGCCGACCGCGCGCAGGAGGCGCTGGAGATGGCGCGGCTTACCGACCTCGCAGGCCACCCCGCGCGCGTCCTGTCGGGCGGCGAGCAACAGCGCCTCGCGGTGGCGCGCGCGCTGGTGTGCGAGCCGGAATTGCTGTTTCTCGACGAACCCACAAGCAGCCTCGATCCGGCGTCCACGCAGATGATCGAGGATCTGGTCAATGACGCCCATGCGCGCGGCGTCACCATCGTGATGGTCACCCATGACATGGGGCAGGCAAGGCGCATGGGTGACGAGATGATCTTTCTCCATGCCGGGCGCGTCGCGGAGCGCGGCCCGCTCGATCAGGTTCTGGGCGCGCCGCGCTCGGAGGCCGCCCGCGCCTGGACGCAGGGGCGGCTCTATACCGCAACCGACCACTAACCCCAAACCAACACGGAGCGTGCAATGTTCAGACGTCACCTTCTTTCGCTTGCCCTCGGCGCGACACTGGCCCTCGGGGCCACTGCGGTGCAGGCGCAGGACGAGTTCATCGTGGTGCAATCGACCACATCGACCCAGAATTCGGGCCTGTTCGACCATATCCTGCCGATGTTCGAGGAGGAGATCGGCATCGAAGTCCGGGTCGTGGCCGTGGGCACCGGGCAGGCGATCAAGAATGCCGCCAACGGCGATGGCGACGTGCTGTTCGTCCACGCCAAACCCGCTGAAGAAAAGTTCGTGGCCGAGGGGCATGGCGTGGAACGGTTCGACGTGATGTACAACGATTTCGTCATCGTCGGCCCGCCCTCAGACCCTGCGGGCGTGGCAGGCTCGAGCGACGTGGTCGCGGCCCTGACCAAGATCGCCGAGGCCGAGGCGGCCTTTGCCTCGCGCGGCGATGACAGCGGCACCAACAAGGCCGAGTTGCGGCTGTGGAATGAGGCCGGGATCGACGCGCAATCATCCTCGGGCGAGTGGTATCGCGAAACCGGCTCGGGCATGGGCGCGACGCTCAACACCGGCACGGCCATGGGCGCCTATATCATGACCGACCGCGCCACCTGGATCGCCTTCGGCAACAAGGGCGACTACGAGATCGCGGTCGAGGGCGACCCGAAGATGTTCAACCAGTATGGCATCATCCTCGTGAACCCCGAGAAGCACGCCAACGTCAAGGCCGAGGCCGGGCAGACGTTCATCGACTGGGTGCTGTCGGACGCGGGGCAGGCCGCCATCGCGGACTACGAGGTGGACGGTCAGCAGCTCTTCTTCCCCAACGCGGGCGAATGATCCGCAGGCGCGCGCAGGCTCAGCCGCGCGCCCGCTCCACCGCAGCCACAGCCGCCGCCACCGCCTCGTCGATCGACATCTCTGAGGTGTCGAGCCGCAGCGCGTCGTCGGCGGGTTTGAGCGGGGCCTCGGCGCGGGCACTGTCGCGGGCGTCGCGCTGGCGCAGATCCTCCTCGACCTCCTCAAGCGTCACATCGTGCCCGCCTCCGCGCATTTCCTTGTGACGGCGGCGGGCCCGCTCGGCATCGCAGGCGGTGACGAAGAGCTTCACCTCGGCCTCGGGGCAGATCACCGTGCCGATGTCGCGGCCATCGAGCACCGCGCCTCCTGCCCGCCGGGCAAATGCGCGCTGGAAATCCAGAAGCGCCTGGCGCACCTCGGGAATGGCGGCCACGCGGCTTGCCGCCTGGCTCACCTCGGGGGTGCGCAGGTCATCGGCGTCGAGATCGTCGGCGCGCAGCGTCCGCGCCGCCTCCACCGGGTCGATCCCGTCGAGCGTACGCCGACCCGTGGCGCGATAGAGCAAACCGGTATCGAGATGGGCAAAGCCGAAATGCGCGGCGAGGGCGCGCCCTATGGTCCCCTTGCCCGCCGCCGCTGGCCCGTCGATCGCGATGGTGAATGCCATGCCCGCCTCCCGTAGTGGACCATCTTGCTAGCCGATCGCGCCCCCTGCCTCAAGCATCGCTTGACGGCGGGCCACCGGCGCGGCATTCCCGCTTGCATGCTGATCTACAAGATTTTCCGCGCCCCCGAATGGGCGGCCCTGCAAAAGGCGGGCGAGACGCGCGGCGCACCGGTCGATCTGGCCGACGACTACGTGCACTTCTCGACCGCCGAACAGGCGGCCGAGACGGCGGCAAAACATTTCGCGGGCGAGGACGGGCTGATGCTGCTGGCGGTCGAGGCGGATCGCCTCGGTGACGCCCTGAAATGGGAACCGTCGCGCGGCGGGGCACTGTTCCCGCATCTCTACCGCGCGCTGCGGCTGGAGGATGTGGCCTGGGCAAGGCCCTTGCCGCTGGTGGCGGGCGCGCACCGCTTTCCCAAGGGCCTCGAATGACGGGGTTGGAACGCCTCGGGCTCGGCCTGATGCACCGGCTCGATCCCGAGACGGCGCACGGCCTTGCGCTGCGGGCGCTGCGGATGGGGCTTGCCCCCGCGCCCGGTCCCGTCACGTCGCCGCGGCTTCGGACCGATCTGTCGGGGATAATGCTGCCGAACCCGGTGGGCCTTGCCGCCGGGTTCGACAAGAACGCCGAGGCGCTGGGGCCGCTCAGCCGCGCCGGGTTCGGCTTTATCGAGGTGGGGGCCGTCACGCCGCGCGCGCAGCCGGGCAACCCGCGCCCGCGTCTCTTTCGGCTGGCGGAGGATCGCGGCGTCATCAATCGCTTCGGCTTCAACAATGGCGGCATGGAGGCCGCCGCCGCGCGGCTGGCCCGGCGTCCGCAGGGCGCGGTGATCGGCCTCAACCTCGGGGCCAACAAGGACAGCGCCGACCGCGCCGCCGATTTCGCCACGGTGCTGCGCCATTGCGGCGCGCATCTCGATTTCGCCACCGTCAATGTCAGCAGCCCCAATACCGAGCGGCTGCGCGAGTTGCAGGGGGCCGAAGCGCTGGCGGCGTTGCTCTCGGGGGTGATGGCGGCGCGCGACGGGCTGCCCCGGCGCATCCCTGTGTTCCTCAAGATCGCGCCGGACCTTGGCGACGCGGAACTGGGCGAGATCGCCGAGGTGGCGCGGGGCGCGGGCATCGCCGGGATAATCGCCACCAACACCACGCTGTCGCGCGAGGGATTGCGCGGGGCCGCGCGCGGCGAGGCGGGGGGCCTGTCGGGCGCGCCGCTGTTCGAGCGCTCCACGCGGGTGCTGGCGCGGCTGTCGCAGCTAACCGGCGGAGACATGCCGCTGATCGGCGTCGGCGGGATCGGCTCGGCCGAGGACGCCTATGCCAAGATCCGCGCCGGGGCCACGGCGGTGCAGCTTTACTCGGCGCTGGTTTACGAGGGGCTGTCGCTGGTGTCGGAGATCGCGCGGGGGCTCGACGCGCTGCTGGCACGCGACGGGTTCGCGTCGGTGGCCGAGGCGGTGGGGTCCGGGCGTGATGCGTGGCTGTGAACGGCAGGTGAGGGGGTCGGCCTGTTGCGGACGTTGACCCATCCGGTGATGAGCCGCGCGAGCGCCAGCCCGCGGGATGGCGATGCAAGGGCTGGTCTATTGCGCTTTATGTCGGGGTTCCCGAGTAATATCAAAGCCTTGCGCCAGCGGCACCCAATCGCCAGCCCTGTCGGGCGGGTCATGCCGGAGGCATGCCTCTGGCATGACCGCTCGCGCGGCGGCGTGCAAGCACGCCTTGATTCCGCGCGGGGGAAGGCAGGCGAATGGCGGGAACAGGCCAATCGCCCCCGACCACCCTTTGCCCGCTACTCCACCGCGCGGATGAGCTTGCGCTCCAGCACCCGCAGCACGGTACGCAGGTCGTGGCCGCGCTTGAGTATCCGCCCGTCCATGCCGATCACCGCATACTGCCCCTGCCGGTCGCGCAGGCGGGGGCGTTTCTCGATGCGATAGAGCGGATGCTCGGCGGTGCGGCGAAAGACCGAGAACACGGCCACGTCGCGCAGGCAGGAGATGCCGTAATCGCGCCACTCACCCGCCGCCACCATGCGCCCGTAGAGCGACAGGATCACGCCCAGTTCGTCGCGTCGGAACGCCACCTGCGGCTCGGTCGGTTTCGCGCCCGCGAGCGGGCCGGGGCCTGGCATGTTCATGACCCCAGAGTTGCGCCAATCGCGACGCGAATCAAGGAATTTCAGGTACGCCCGCGCCCCGGTAGCCGCAGCTCATCGATGCGCGGGCGGCACCCAGTCGGCGGTATCGCGGTTCCAGAAACGGTTGGGATTGTCCTCGTCCATACCGCGCCGGTGACGGCAACGCTGCGCGGGCACGAGATGGATCACCGGTTCCTCATAGGGATGGGTGGCATAGATGGCGCGGATAAGCGCATCGAGCGCTGCACCCCGGGCGGTGGTAAAGACTTGCCACTCGATGCAATCCACCTCGACGGTGTCTTCGGTGGCCCGGTTTCTGCCGCCCCCGCAGGAGCGGAATCGCTGCACGCCCGCTGCGCTGTGAAACGACACGCGGTCATAATCCCCGTGTGCCAGAGGGTCTGCCCCCAGCACCGCCGCCTCGACCCGGGGCAAGGCCTCGACCGGCAGTTGCACGAGAATGCGCAGCCCGGTCTCGACCCGATAGCGCCCGAACCCTCTGTCACGCATGGTCCAGCCCTCGCGGATCGCAACCGATGACAGCAGCCAGCGCGACACGCCCGTGCGCCGTCAGATGCAGCCCACGCCGTGGCCCGGCGGGCCGCATCCAGTCCTCGGCGAGCGCGTGATCGAGAATGGCCCGGCCAAGCGTGCCGCCGATATGATCGCGGCGCTCGGACCAGTCGAGGCAGGATCGCACCACGACACGCCCCGCCTTGTCCGGCAGGTCCACGCCAAGCCCGCGCCAGAGCAGCGAAGGCATCGCCACCATCCCCTCGCCCGCGCACCGGAGCGCCCCCCGGGCGATCAGCGCATCGCAGAGCGCCACGGCGATGGTCCCGGCAAGATGGTTGTAACAGCAGCGTAGCGAGGCCAGGGCCGCTGCCTTGGCCCGCTGACTGCGCGCGAGGTGATCGAACGGCGTCAGCCCGGCAACATGCTCCAGCATCGCGGCCACCTCCGGCCCCGCGATCCGGTGGTAGAGACAGCGCCCGCTGCGCCGTTGCGCGATCAGCCCCGCCCCGGCCAGATGATGCAGGTGGACACTGGCAGTTTGCGGCGTGACACCCGCATCGGCGGCCAGTTCCTTGTTGGTCCAGGCACGCCCGTCCATCATCGCGCAGAGCATCCGCGCGCGGCTCGCATTGGCCAGGGCATGGCCCGTGATATCCAGTCTCGGTGTTGTCATGCCGTGCAGCCTGCGCCGGAGCGCGGCCCGCGTCCAGCACCAACGCTTCGCGCGTTGCCTGAGTGTTGGCGGGACGTCTCAGGCAAACCGCCCATGGCAGAACCATCCCCCCGAGAGCGCCGCGCCATGCGCCTGAAAGAGCCACAGCCGCTCGCCGCGCGTGGTCAGCACCTGCCAGTAATCGCGCAGGCCCGTGCGCCATTCGGGATCGTCGAGCCACCATTCCGGGGCGATCCGCTCGGGGCCGATGGCATGGGCCGTCTCGTGCCGCCGCCCGCGCCAGCGAAACGCCGCGCAGGGCCGCCCCCCCGCCTGCGGCGTGACCGGCTCTGGCCGCCAGAGCATGAGGGGGCGGGGATGGTCCGGTCGCGGCCAGGGCGCGGCGGCGGGCCCGGACCAGGCGGCGGCGAGGATGAGCGCGGTCTTGCCCGGAATGCGGCTCTCGGCGGGGTGGCGGCGGGTGATCGCATCGAGCCCGACGCGCGCCCCAAGACGGGTGAGCAGATCGGCCAGCGCGTCGCCGCGCGCCGTCGCCTGCCCCGCCCCGCGCATCTGCTCGGCGACGATACGCTCGGTCTGCAGCGCATTGAGGCGCAGCATGTCGATGCCGAAGCCCGCGTCGATCCGCTCCAGCCGGGTCGCCAGCAACGCCAGCATCGCGTCCGCATCGCGCATGGGCCGCGCCAGCCGCAGATCCACCGCCTGCATCCCGCCATCGGTGCCGCGCGCCTCGAATCGCAGGGCGCGCGCGCCCTCGCCGCGCTCGGAGAGCCGCGCGCAGAGCCGCGCCAGCAGCCGCGCGGCCCCCTCGCGCAGGTCATCCATCAGGCCGATCGGCTCGGGCAGGCTCAGTCGTGCCGCCAGCGGCTGCGGTGGCGCGCTGGCCGAGAGCGGCTCGGGCACAGCACCCAACGCCTGGTCGAGCCGCCGCATCAGCACCGGTCCGAAGCGCCGCCCCAGCGCCGCGCGCGGCTGCCCCGCCAGATCGCCGATCCGCCGCAGCCCCAGCCGCCCGAGGTCGTCGGCCAGCCCCTCGGGCAGGCGCAGCGCCGCCACCGGCAGGGGGCCGAGCACGGTGTGCACATGCCCCGGCGGTGCGATGGTCAGCGGCGCGCGCGCGCCCGGCGCCGCCCTGCCCTGCCCCGGCCCGCGCCGGGCGGCGCGGGCGCGGGTGGCGCGGGCCTCCTGTTCGATGGCGTCGCCCGAGCGCCCCGGTGCCGCGCCATGGCCCGCGAACCGTGCCAGCGCCCAGGCCGCGCCGGGCGTGTCGGCGATGGCGCAGCGCGCCGAGAGGCCGAGGCCCGCGGCCTCGTCCACCACCGCCGCGCCCAGAGCCGCCTCGCCGCCGAAAAGATGCGCGCAGCCGGTGATGTCGAGCATCAGCCCCGCCGCCCCGTCACAGGCCACCAGCGGCGAGAACCGGTCCGCCCAACGCGCCAGCGCCCGCAGAAACGCCGCCTCGGCGGCGGGTTCCTGCGCGGCGCTGCGCAGGTCGGGGCACATCGCCTGCGCCTCGCGCAGCGGCTGACCGGGCACCAGCCCCGCCGCCTCGGCCGCGGCGGAGAGCGCCGACAGCACCTGCCGCGGCCCGTCCTCGGCCACCACGGCAAACGGCCCCGCCGCGCCCGCGCGGCGCGTCAGGCGCTCGGCCCCCAGCCGGGGGAACCAGACGGAGAGGATGCGGCGGGCGGGCATGGCAGCAGCTTGTTCCTGTTATGTTCCATTCTAGGTCTCGCCGCCCGCAGAGTCGAGCCCGCCCCGCGCAGGCGCACAGCCCCCTGTGCGGCGTTTTCGATTGCAGGGACGCACAGCGTGCCTAGGTTCGTGGGCAACCAAGCGAAGGAGACGGCGATGACCGACGACACCTATACCCCGCCCGAAGTCTGGACATGGGAGAGCGCCTCCGGCGGACAGTTCGCCTCGATCAACCGGCCCATTGCCGGGGCGACCCATGACAAGGACTTGCCGGTCGGAGAACATCCCTTTCAGCTCTATTCGCTGGCCACGCCCAACGGCGTCAAGGTGACGGTGATGTTCGAGGAGTTGCTCGCCGCCGGGCACGACGCGGAATACGACGCGTGGAAGATCGACATCGGCGAGGGCGAGCAGTTCGGCAGCGGTTTCGTGGCGATCAACCCCAACTCCAAGATCCCGGCGCTGGTGGACCGCACCGGTGACGCGCCGCTGCGGGTGTTCGAGAGCGGCGCGATCCTGATGCACCTGGCGGAAAAGTTCGGCGCGTTCCTGCCCGGGCACGGCCCGGCGCGCACCGAGGTGATCAACTGGCTGATGTGGCAGATGGGCAGCGCGCCCTATCTTGGCGGCGGGTTCGGCCATTTCTACGCCTACGCGCCCGAGAAGATGCAATACCCCATCGACCGCTTCGCGATGGAGGCCAAGCGCCAGCTTGACGTGCTCAACCGCGAGCTTGCGGACAAGCCCTTCATCGCCGGCGACGAGTTCACCATCGCCGACATGGCGATCTGGCCGTGGTACGGACAATTGTGTCTCGACCGGCTCTATGGCGCGGGCACCTTCCTCGACGTTGCCAGCTACAGGAACGTGATGGCCTGGGCCGAAAAGATCGACGCCCGCCCTGCCGTGCAGCGCGGCCGCAAGGTCAACCGCAGCTTCGGCGAGCCGCATATGCAACTGCACGAGCGGCATTCGGCCGAGGATTTCGAGACGCAAACGCAGGACAAGATCGGCGAGGACGCCTGAGCGCTTTCGCCGCCGCGCAGGATCGGGCATGAAGGGGCAAAAGGAGCCGCTTCATGCCCAACCGCGACACCAAACTCCTCGCCGTTCTGATCGACGCCGACAACGTTCCCGCCAAATATGCCGATGCCATCCTGCGCGAGGTCACGAGCTATGGCGAGCCGGGGCTGCGCCGTGTCTATGGCGACTGGTCGAGTCAGCAGCTTTCGGGCTGGACCAGGACGGCACAGGATCTCGGCCTCGTCCAGCACCAGCAGACCGCCAACACCAAGGGCAAGAACGCCAGCGATATCGGGCTGGTGATCGACGCCATGGACATCCTGCACGCGGGCCATTTCGACGGCTTCGTGCTGGTCTCGTCCGATAGCGATTTCACCCGGCTGGCCAGCCGCATCCGCGAGCAGGGGCTGACGGTGATCGGCATCGGCGAGGCCAAGGCGCCCGACGCGCTCAAGAACGCGTGCAACCGGTTCGTCGCGATCGAGAACATCTACGAGGAGAGCGACACGCCGCGCAGCGCCCCCAAGGCCAAGCTCGACAGCCGTCACATCGCCGATGCGCGGCGGCTGATCTTCGACGCGATGGAAAAGATCGACAGCGACGACGAGTGGTATCCGCTGGGCCGGATCGGCCAGCAAATCCAGGCCGACAAGCCCGATTTCGACACCCGCACCTATGGCAAGAAGAAGCTGAGCGACCTCATCAAGGAGCTCAAGGTGTTCGAGACCAAACCCGGCTCGGGCAACCAGCTATTGGTGCGGCGGGTGGATTGAGACGCGCGGCTAAAGGCTGATTGTGCTGAAAAAGTCGGCGTCTCGCCGAAGGCAGGCGCACGCGCAGAACACCTTACTTCAAACCGGGTCTTTCATAAGTAGTGCATTCAGATCGCGGCATTTCGGGAACAAAGTTCCGAGATTTGGCGGCAATTTTTCCGTTGTGGAGTTTTTCAACAGAATCGGCCTGAAGGGGACTTTCAGGGTCACGCCCCGCGCGGGACAAGGCGTGCTTGCACGCCGCCGCGCGATCGCCAGCCCACCCCTCGGGCTGGCGATTGGGTGACGCTGGCGCAAAGCTCTCATTTCTCTCGGAATTTGCGAGATAAAGCGCGGCAGACCAATCGCCGGATCGCCAACCCGTGGGCTGGCGCCCGCGCGGCTCATCGCCCGGAGACCACAACGTCTCCTCCAGGCCACACCCTGCCTCACATCCCCAGTTCAGCCCTGATCGCCGCGCTGTCCGCACCGCGCACGGGCGGGTCCATGATCCGTGACGCGCCCCCGTCAAAACGGGGGGCAGGCGTGGGAGCAAGGCTGTCTTCCTCGCCCTGCCAGACCCCGCGCGCCGCCATGTGCGGATCGCTTGTCGCCTCGTCGGGGCGCAGCACCGGAGCAACGCAGGCATCGGAGCCGGCAAAGAGCCGCGCCCAGTGCTCACGCGGCTCTGCGGCGAAAATTCCGGCCAGCACCTCGGCCTGCGCAGGCCATTGCGCGGGGTCGTTCTGGTCGGCAAAGCGAGGATCGTCGGCCAGCCCCAGCCGGTCGAGGAACGCGGCGTAAAATTGCGGCTCGAGGCACTGCACCGAGAGCCAGCCGCCGCAGGCGCAGGCATAGACGCGGCTCCAGTGCGGGCCATCCAGCAGGCTGCCCCCACGCTCCATCGACAGGTTGCCCGAGGGCATCATCGACATCAGCAGCGCCATCATGTGCGCCGAGCCGTCGACGATGGCGGCATCCACCACGGTGCCCTGCCCGGTGCGCACGGCCTGCACCAGCCCCGCGAGCAGCCCCGCCACGAGGTAGAGCGCGCCGCCGCCCACATCGCCCAGCATCGTCGGCGGCGTCACCGGCGGCGTACCGGGGGCGCCCGCGTACCACAGCGCGCCGGAGGTTGCGAGGTAGTTGAGGTCATGCCCGGCCTGATGCTTGCGCGGCCCGTCCTGCCCCCAGCCGGTCATCCGACCGTAGACAAGGCGCGGGTTGGCGGCGCGCATCTCGTCGGGCCCCAGCCCCATCCGCTCCATCACGCCGGGGCGATAACCCTCGATCAGCGCATCGGACCGGGCCACCAGCGCGCGCGCCACGGCGATGTCGCCCGCGTCCTTGAGGTCGAGCACGATAGACCGCTTGCCCCGGTCGAGCAGATTGCGCCCCCCCGTGACCGGGCTGCCCGCCCCGGGGCGGTGGATCACCACCACCTCGGCCCCCATCTCCGCGAGCATCATCGCGGCAAAAGGCGCGGGCCCCAGCCCCTCGAATTCGACCACGCGCAGCCCCGTCAGCATCGCCGTCCCTCCATCTCGCCTTTGCGATCCTAAGACGTCTTTGCCCCGGTGCGCCACCGGGTTACGCTACCCCGAGCAAACGGAGGAGGGACCAGCATGAAGATGTCCAACAGCCGCGATATCGCCGCCGACCGCGCGACGGTGTGGGCGGCCCTGCTCAGCCCCGAGGCGCTGAAGGAATGTGTGCCCGGCGCGCAGGAGGTGACCGGCACGCCCGAGGACGGGTTTGAGGCCGTGGTCGTGCAGAAGGTCGGCCCGGTGAAGGCCACCTTCAAGGGTTCGGTGACGCTCACCGACATGGTCGAGCCCGAGAGCCTGACGCTGAGCGGTGCCGGCAAGGGCGGCACGGCCGGCCATGCCAAGGGCAGCGCGGCGGTGCGGCTCGAGGAGATCGAAGGCGGCACGCGGCTGCATTACGATGTCGAGGCCAGCGTCGGCGGCAAGCTCGCGCAGCTTGGCAGTCGCATCGTCGACGGCTTTGCCAAGAGGATGGCCGACCAGTTCTTTGCCCGGCTCGAAGCGGCGGTTGTCCCCCCCGAGGAGGACACCCCGGAGGCGGAAACCGACGCGGCGGATGGCGAGACCCCGAAAAAAGGCTGGTTCCGCCGCATGATGGGCTGAGGCAGCGGCCTCAGTTTGCGGCACCGGCGTTGCGCGATACCAGCGACGCGCCCGATTCGGCGGCGATCACGCGCGCGATGCGGCGGGCGATGGCGCGGCTGCCCCTGAACGAAGGATGGATGCGGTCCACCGCGTGATAGCTGAGATCGCCATGCGGGACCATGTCGGCCAGCGGCAGGAAATGCACCCCCGCGTCCAGCCCCGCCAACCGCGCAAGCCGCGCGTCGAGCGTGTCGCCCTCGTCGGCGCAATGCTCGATCGGCGAGCCGTTGCCGGGCGTGCGCATATAGCCCACGAGCAGCACCTGCGCACCGTCCTGCCGCGCCCGCGAGGCGAGGCCGGGGATCACGCCGCGGCGCCCGTCCCCGGAGATCATCCGGTCCATCCTGCGCTCGCAGCGGTTGCAGCCGCAACCGAACCACAGGTCGTTGCCGCCGCCGCCCATCACCACCCAGTCCCAGTCGCCGCGGCGGTACTGCCTGGTGATGTTCAGCCCCAGCGCGCCGGAAATCGGCAGCCGGTAGAAGTAGCGCGCACCGCCCGTGGAATTGTCCACGAGGTATGCGTCGAGCGCGGCGCGAAGCCGCGTGCCGACAGAGCCGCCCGCCAGCTTGTGCATGGCGAAGAGCGAATCACCCATCATGAGGATTCGCGGTCCGTCTTGCCCAACGGCCCGGGCGGGCATCATCGGCAGGGCAGCAAGTATGAAAAGAACGGTCAGGACACGTGTGAACATCACACCCCTCTGAATGGCGTTACACCCCGACCCGAAGGAACATTAACAGATCGCGACGGGGCTGTGACCACAAGAATGCCGCTCCTCCCGCTGCACAGACTGTTTCCGGCATCCGGCCTGCGCATCAGCGCACAGGACACAGGCCGCCTGCACCGCTTGCAGCCGGGCACCATCCGTCTAGGTTGCTTCGCAAGCCGGAAGGGGACAGCAATGGCAGCTATCGTCGAGGTCGAGAACCTCACCAAGACCTACAAGGGCGGCTTCACCGCGCTGGGAGGCGTATCGCTCGCCATCGAGCGGGGCGAAATCCTCGCGCTGCTCGGCCCCAACGGCGCGGGCAAGACGACCCTCATCTCGGCGCTGTGCGGAATCACCACACCCTCGGGCGGGCAGGCGCGCATCGGCGGGCACGACATCGCGCGCGACTGGCGCAAGGCGCGCCACCTCGTGGGTCTGGTGCCGCAGGAGGTGGCGCTCGAACCGTTCGAGAAGGTCATCAACACGGTCCGGTTCTCGCGTGGCCTGTTCGGAAAGGGGCGCGACGATGCGCTGGTCGAGCGCGTGCTGAGGCAGCTCTCGCTGTGGGACAAGCGGCACGCACGCACGCGCGAGCTGTCGGGCGGGATGAAGCGCCGGGTGCTCATCGCCAAGGCGCTCTGCCACGAGCCGCAAGTGCTGTTCCTCGACGAGCCGACGGCGGGGGTCGATGTCGAGCTGCGCCGCGACATGTGGGAGGTGGTGCGCGGGCTGAAGGAAAGCGGCGTCACCATCATCCTGACCACCCATTACATCGAGGAGGCCGAGGCGATGGCCGACCGCGTCGCCGTCATCAACGGCGGCGAGATCCTGCTGGTCGAGGACAAGGCCGCGCTGATGCGGCGGATGGGGCGCAAGACCTTGCGCATCGACCTCGCCTGTCCGGTGACGGAGGTGCCCGAAGCACTCGCGGGCTACGATCTCGAACGGATCGAGGACGGCGCGGCGCTGCTCTATCATTACGACACGCGCGGCGACGGTACCGGCATCACGCGGCTCTTGCAGGCGCTGGCGCGCGAGGGGCTGTCCTTGCGCGATATCGAAACGCGGCAGAGCAGCCTTGAAGAGATTTTCGTGGATCTCGTGCGGGAGGGCGCGGCATGAACCTGCACGCCATATGGGCCATCTATGTCTACGAGATGAAGCGGTTCTTCCGCACCATCTTCGAGTCGCTACTGTCGCCGGTGATCTCCACCACGCTCTATTTCGTTGTGTTCGGCGCGGCGATCGGCGGCCGCATCGAAGAAGTCGAGGGGGTGAGCTATGGCGCGTTCATCGTGCCGGGGCTGATCATGCTCTCGGTGATGACGCAGGCCATTTCCAACGCCTCATTCGGCATCTATTTCCCGAAATTCATCGGCACGATCTACGAGCTTCTGTCGGCGCCGGTGAACTTTCTCGAAATCGTGATCGGCTATGTCGGCGCGGCGGCGACCAAGTCGCTGCTGATTGGGGCGGTGATCCTTGTGACCGCACGCCTGTTCGTGGAGATCGACATTCAGCACCCCGGCATGATGCTGGCCTTCCTCGTGATGATCTGTATCAGCTTTGCGCTTTTTGGCTTCATCATCGGCATCTGGTCGGAAAATTTTCAGCAATTGCAGCTCATTCCGCTGCTGGTCATCACGCCGCTGGTGTTCCTTGGGGGGGCGTTCTACTCGGTCTCGATGCTGCCGCCCGCGTGGCAGGTGGCGACGTTGTTCAACCCGGTGGTCTATCTGATCTCGGGGTTTCGCTGGTCGTTCTTCGGGGTGGCGGATGTCAGCCCGGGGCTGAGCCTGCTGGCGGTGGTGGTGTTCTTCGCGCTGTGCCTCGGGGCGGTCTGGGCGATCTTCCGCACCGGCTATCGCATCAAGTCCTGAGCGCGGGGTGATGCTTTACCGCACCATCACGGCACGGCGGCACGTGCCGCCTTGTTTGTCCTGTCCGTGCACTCTACATCGGGCGACATGAGAATTCGCATCCCCTTTCTCAGGCAGCGGCCGCGGGTGGCGGTCATCCGCCTCGCGGGCGTCATCGGATCGGGGCCGCGCGCGGCCCTGAGCGACGAGGCGCTGGGTCCCGTCATCGAAAAGGCATTCCGCCGCGGCAAGCCTGCGGCGGTCGCGCTGGAGATCAATTCGCCCGGCGGCTCGCCGGTGCAGTCCTCGCTGATCGCGGCGCGCATCCGGCGGCTGGCCGGGGAAAAGGACATCCCCGTCCATGCCTTTGTCGAGGATGTGGCGGCTTCGGGCGGCTACTGGCTGGCAGCGGCGGCGGACGATATCCGCGTCGATCACGCCTCGGTCCTGGGCTCCATCGGGGTGATCTCGGCGGGGTTCGGGGCGGACGTTTTCCTCAAGCGGCAGGGGCTGGAGCGGCGGGTGTATACCGCCGGCAAATCCAAGAGCACGCTCGACCCGTTCCTGCCGGAAAAGCCAGAGGACGTGGCCCGGCTCAAGACCGTTCTCGACGATATCCACACCGCCTTCATCACCCATGTGAAAGACCGCCGCGGCGACCGGCTCGCCGACTCGCCGGACCTTTTCTCGGGCGAGTTCTGGCTGGGCGGCAAGGCGATCGAGCTCGGCCTCGCCGACGGGTTCGGCCATGTGGTGCCGCGCATGAAGGAGGTCTATGGCGACAAGGTCAGGCTGGTGCGTTACGGGCGCCGGCGGGGGTTCCTGTCGCGCTTTGGCGCGCATGTCGCCGACGACGCGATGGCCGCGCTCGAGGACCGTGCGCATTACGCCCGGTTCGGGCTTTGACATGATCGTCAAGATCGTCCTTCTGTTTCTTGTGGGGATTGCCGTGCTGGCAATGTTCGGGCGGTTGCGCTTTCCCGGGCAGAAACGGCTGGAGGCCGCGAAATGCCGCAAATGCGGGCGGTTCCGGATCGGCAAGGGGCCCTGCGCCTGCGAAAAGGGCCCGCGCAAATGATGCCGTGGATCATGGTGGGTCTCGGGCTCGTCATCCTGCTGCTGGCGGGCGATGCGCTGGTCAAGGGTGCCGTCAACCTGTCGCTGCGCGTCGGCATACCCGCCCTGATCGTCAGCCTGACGGTGGTCGCCTTCGGCACCTCGGCGCCGGAACTGCTGATTTCCGTCAACGCCGTGCTGGCGGGCAAGCCGGGGCTGGCGCTTGGCAACGTGGTGGGCTCGAATACCGCTAACGTGCTTCTGGTGCTCGGCATTCCGGCACTCATCGCAGTGATGCACACGAGCGCCTGCGACTGCAAGCGCGCCTATTTCCAGATGCTGGCGGCGAGCGTTCTGTTCATCGCGCTGGCGTTTCGCGGCGCGTTCGACTGGATCGCCGGGCTGATCCTGCTCGGGGCGTTGGGGCTGATGCTGGCGGACGCGTTCCGCAACGCCGTCACGCACCGGCGCGAGGCCGCCGCCGCCGCTGCACTGCTGACGGATGACGCGGAGGAGGTCGAGGGTGCGGACCCTGACATGCCGTGGTGGCAGATCATCTCCTTCCTCGTGCTGGGCCTGGTGGGGCTGCCGCTCGGGGCCGACATCCTGGTGGACAACGCATCGATCCTCGCCATCCGCTACGGGGTGAGCGAGGCGGCGATCGGGCTGACGCTGGTGGCGCTGGGCACCTCGCTGCCGGAACTGGCGACCACGGTGATGGCCGCGATCCGGCGGCAGGCGGACGTGGCGCTCGGCAACGTGATCGGGTCGAACATGTTCAACCTGCTCGCCATAATCGGCATCACCGCGCTGGTGGGCGAGGTGCCCGTGAATCGCGAATTCCTCGTGTTCGACCTGTGGGTGATGCTTGCCGCGTCGCTGCTGCTCATCCCGTTCGTGATCCTGTGCCGGGATATCAGCCGGCTCTGGGGGATCGTGTTGACAGCCGCCTATGCGGGCTATGTCACTGTCGTACTGGTTTGAACGGGGGCTGGGCATGACACGGGCGCTGGTGACGGGAGCGGGCAAGCGGCTTGGCCGGGCGATGGCGCTGGAACTGGCGCGGCAGGGGCATGACGTGGCGGTGCATTACGCCACCTCAGCCGAGGCGGCCGAGGCCGTGGCTGCCGAGATACGCGACATGGGGCGGCAAGCGGTGGCGCTGCGCGCCGACCTGCTGGACGAGCGCCAGGTGACGCCGCTGGTGGACCGCGCGGCAGAGGCGCTCGGCGGCCCGGTCCTGACATTGATCAACAATGCCTCGATCTTCGAATATGACACCCTCGCCACCGCCACGCGCGAAAGCTGGGACCGGCACATGGAGAGCAACCTGCGTGCGCCCTTCGTGCTGATGCAGGAGATGGCCCGGGGTGTCCCCGATCCGCACACGGATGCGGCAGGCGAGCCGCGCGCGCGCGGTCTCGTCGTCAACATGATCGACCAGCGCGTGCGCAAGCTCACGCCCGACTTCATGACCTACACCATCGCCAAGATGGGGCTGTGGGCGCTGACGCGCACCGCAGCGCAGGCGCTTGCGCCCTGCGTCCGCGTCAACGCCATCGGCCCTGGCCCCACACTGCGGGGTCATCGCCAGAGCGCGGATCATTTCGCCCGCCAGCGCGCGGCGACGGTGCTGAGCCGCGGGGCCGGCGCGGATGACATCACCGCCGCGCTGGCCTATCTGCTTCACGCGCGGTCCGTGACCGGGCAACTCATCTGCGTGGATGGCGGCCAGCATCTTGGCTGGCGGACACCGGATGTGCTGGGTCCCGAGTGAAATCGTGAGCCTGAACTGGAGTTTTGCACTGGTCATGCTTCCTTCACGTAGGCGTTACAGAAAGCCCAATGTTTTCAATAATCTGCTCGGGGATTATAAATTTACTAAGCGATATCAGCATGTTGACTAATTGCCTAAAAAAGTGGCATTCCGGTGAAGCCAGCCGGATCAAAAGGATTTTTCCCCCCGCCCAAAATTTGTCTCCAGGCTTATCCACAGGAATCGTGGACAGCTTCTCCCTTGCCCAGCGCCGGAGAACATTGCAGGCAACCGCGGGAATCATATCCTGTCCACGATGACCGACACCGATCCAACACCACCCGCCACCGGCCCCGACGTGATTCGCGGCTACCTGCGCACGCTCGACGCCTCGCCCGGCGTCTACCGCATGCTCGATGCGCAGGCGCGGGTGCTGTACGTGGGCAAGGCGCGCAATCTGCGGGCGCGGGTATCGAGCTATGCGCGGCCCACCGGGCACACCGCGCGGATCGCACGGATGATCTCGGAAACCGCGTCGATGATGTTCCTCACCACGGCGACCGAGACCGAGGCGCTGCTGCTCGAACAGAACCTGATCAAGCAGTTAAAGCCGCGCTACAACGTGCTCTTGCGCGACGACAAGAGCTTCCCCAACATCCTCGTGACGTCGCATGACTATCCGATGATCAAGAAGCATCGCGGGGCCAAACGCGACAAGGGCAGCTATTACGGCCCCTTCGCCAGCGCCGGCGCGGTCAACCGCACGCTGGCGCAGTTGCAGCGTGTCTTTCAACTGCGCAACTGCAACGACACCATGTTCGAAAGCCGCACGCGCCCCTGCCTGCAATACCAGATCAAGCGCTGCACCGCGCCCTGCGTCGGCAAGATCTCCAAGGCCGAGTATGCCACACAGGTGCGCGACGCCGAACGCTACCTTTCGGGCCGCTCCACCGAGATACAGGAGAAGCTGGCTACTGAGATGTCAGAGGCCGCCGAGGCCATGGAATACGAACGCGCCGCCGCCTTGCGCGACCGGATCAAGGCGCTGACACAGGTACAGACCGCGCAGGGCATCAACCCGCGCACGGTGACAGAGGCCGACGTGATCGCGCTGCATCTCGACAAGGGTCAGGCCTGCGTGCAGGTGTTCTTCATCCGCGCCGGGCAGAACTGGGGCAACCGCGATTTCTATCCGCGGGTCGGTGCGGATGTGGAAGAGCCCGAGGTGCTGGAGGCGTTTGTCGGGCAGTTCTACGACGGCAAGGAGCCGCCCCGCGCGCTGATCCTGTCGCATGACATCGAGAGCGCTGACCTGATGCAACAGGCGCTGTCGGAAAAGCTGGGCCGCAAGGTCACGCTCACCGTGCCCCTGCGCGGGGAAAAGGCGGAACTGATAGACGCCGCCCTGCGCAACGCCCGCGAGAGCCTCGCCCGCAAGATGGCCGAGAGCGCGACCCAAGGAAAACTGCTCAAAGGCTTGGCCGAGGCATTCGATCTGCCCGAGCCACCGCAGCGGATCGAGGTCTATGACAACAGCCACATCCAGGGCACCAACGCCGTCGGCGCGATGATCGTGGCGGGGCCCGAGGGGATGATGAAAAATCATTATCGCAAGTTCAACATCAAGGGCGATGACCTGACCCCCGGCGATGATTTCGGCATGATGAAAGAGGTGCTGACCCGTCGCTTCAAACGCCTTCTGAAAGAAGACCCGGACCGCAGCCACGGCCAATGGCCCGACCTTTTGCTGATCGACGGCGGCACGGGACAGGTGAGCGCGGTGGCGGGGATCATGCGCGAGATGGGGGTCGAGGATATCCCGATGGTCGGCGTCGCCAAGGGCGTGGACCGCGACCACGGCAAGGAAGAGTTTCATCGCGTGGGCAAGCGGCCCATGGCGCTGCGCCGGGGTGATCCGGTGCTCTATTTCATCCAGCGCCTGCGCGACGAGGCGCACCGCTTCGCGATTGGCACGCACCGCGCCAAACGCGCCAAATCCATCTCCGCCACCCCACTCGACGAGGTGCCCGGCGTCGGTGCTGCCCGCAAGCGCGCGCTGCTCGCGCATTTCGGCAGTGCCAAGGCTGTGAGCCGCGCGAACCTCGCCGATCTCAAGGCGGTGGAGGGCGTGTCGGACCGGCTGGCGCAGAAGCTCTACGATTTCTTTCACGATCGGGGTTAAAGCCCTCCCCTGCGATCCGGCGGGTTGACAGGGTGAAGAAAATTACTGAATATGAATTCAGTTTCATATTGAGTCACCGATGCCCCCTGCTACATTGCCCCACCCCGCACCGCACGATGCCCACAGCTATCCGCAGGCTCTCACCGCTGAGGCCGAGGGCCTGCCCAAGGGTCAGCGCACGGCGCAGGCGATTCGCATCGCCGCCTGTCACCTGCTGGAACAGAGCGCGCCGCAGGATCTGACCATCGCCGCCATCTGTGGGCGCGCGGGCGTGGCCAACGGCACTTTCTACCTCTACTTCCCCGATCAGGCGCAGCTTCTCGATGACCTGTTGCAGGGCTTCGCCAGCTTCCTGCAAACCCGCATGATCCAGGCGGGCCACAGCCAGCCCGACCACCCGATGCGCGCCGCGACCGAAGCCTATGTGCACCTCTTCGAGGCCAATCGCGGGCTGATGAAATGCCTGGTCCACCATCTCGACGCATTTCCGGCGGCGCGCGCGGCCTTTCACCGGCTCAACCGAGACTGGATCGCCACCGTGGTCGAGGCCACCCGCCGCCGCCACGCCCGCGACGGGCGTGACACGCTGCCCGAGGACGAACTTACCCGCCGCGCCTATGCGCTCGGGGGAATGACCGATCACTACCTCTCAAGCCTCCACCTCTCGCGCGAGCCGGGGCTGGTATCGGTCTCTTCCGACCGCGCGGCGGTGATCGCAACGCTCACCACCCTTTGGGAACGGGGATTGCAACCATGATGCTGCTCGATCAGGCCGAATTCGCCAGCCACGACCGCCTGCGCGCCCATCAGGCCGCTGCCTGGGCCAGACAGGGCGATTACGTCGCACGCCACTCAGCCTTTTACCGCGATCTGTGGCAGGGCGCGGTCCCGCCCGCCGATCTGGCGAATCTACCCGCCCTGCCCCTCTCGGACAAATCGCAACTGCGCGTGGCGCAGGCCGATCATCCGCCCTTCGGGCATTACATGGCCGCCCAGCGACGCGACGCGGTGCGACTGCACCGCACCTCCGGCACCACCGGACAGGCGATGAACCTCGCGCTTTCGGCGCGTGACTGCGCGGTGACCGAGACGGTGGGCGGACGCTGCCAGTCCGCCGCAGGGCTGACCCCCGATCACACGGTCGTCCACTGCCTGAATTACCAGATGTGGATGGGCGGGCTGACCGATCACATGACGCTTCAGGCCACCGGCGCGCTGGTGGTGCCCTTCGGCGTCGGCTCCACCGAGTTGCTGGTGCGCACCATCCGCGAAGTGGGAATCACCGCGATTTCCTGCACACCGTCCTATCCGGCGGTGCTGGAGCGCGTCATCGCCGACCGTTTCCCCGACCTGACCCCTCGCGACCTTGGCCTGAAACTGGGGCTATTCGGCGGCGAGGCCGGGCTTGACGATCCAGCCTTCCGCACCCGCCTGCAAGAGGTCTGGGGCATGGAGCCGCGCAACGCCAATTACGGCGTCTCGGACGTGTTCTGCAACTTCGCGGCGCAATGCGAGCATGACACGCGGCTGCATTTCATGGGGGCCGACGTGCTCTGGCCCGAACTGATCGAGCCCGAGACGGGCAGCCCCCTGTCCCTCGCCGCAGGCCAGACCGGCGAACTTGTGCTTACCCACCTCGTGCGCGACTGTCAGCCTCTGGTGCGCTTTCGCAGTGGCGACATCATCACCGTGGACGAAACCGCGCCCTGCACTTGCGGGCGCACCGGCTTTCGCTTTCGCGTGGTGGGACGCTCGGATGACATGGTCGTTGTGCGCGGACTCAACCTGTTTCCCACAATGGTCGCCGCCGTGCTCAACCGGTATCCAACGCTCTCGGGCGATTACCGCATTCCGCTCGACACGCCCCCTCCCTATGACAACCTGCCGGTCACGGCGGAGCTGGCCAAGGGGCGCGATGCCGCCCCGGGGCTGGCAGAGGAGATCGCACAGGCGATCAAGCGCGACCTCGGGGCGACCGCCCGGGTGACACTGGTGCCGCATGGCACCTTTCCCCTGACCGAGGGCAAGACCCGACGTGTTCAAAGGACTTACTCATGACCGATTTCACCTACGCAACCGTGCTCAGCGCATTGCACGAGGGGGCCGTGCGCCGCATTACCCTCAACCGTCCCGACCGGCTCAACGCGATGAACCGGACGCTGATCGACGATGTGACCCGCGCCTTTGACGACGCCAATGCCGACCCGGAGACCCGCGCCATCGTGCTGACCGGCGCGGGCAAGGCATTCTGCGCGGGCGACGATCGGCAGGATCATGTCCACCCTGCTTCCGAAGAAGAGGCGCGCGATCTGGTGCTGGCGATCCAGCGCGCGACGCATGCGATCACATTCGGGCCGAAACCCGTGGTCGGCGCGATCAACGGCTGGGCCGTGGGCGGCGGCTTTGAATGGGCGATCAACTGCGATTTCCCGATCTGGGCCAAGAGCGCGCGCGGCTTTTTCCCCGAAGTCTCGCTCAACCTGTTCGTAACCGGCGGGGTGACGGCGCTGCTGCCCGCGCTTATCGGGTTGGTCAAGGCACGCGAAATGCTCTTCTTCGGCGACCGTTACGATGCCGCGACGCTGCACGAGATGGGGCTGGCGTGGAGCACCGCGCCCGACGGTGATCTGCTCAACACCGCCCACGCCACCGCCCGCCGCCTCGCCGACCTGCCGCCGCTCTCGGTGCGGGCGATGAAGCGCGTGCTCAACGCCACCGCCACCCCCGACCTGCGCCGCGCCATGGACCTCGAGACCGAGGCCACGATCGCGGGGTTCATGGACCCCGAGACCACCCGACGTCTGCGCGACTTTTAGGGTCCGACTGCGCTTTCCCTTGCCAATCGGTCAGGCTAGAACGGTGACATGTCATGGAACGTGCCCAATATCCTGACCGTGCTCCGGCTGCTCGCTGCGCCGGGCGTCGCGGTCATGTTCCTCTACTTCAACCGCCCCTATGCCGACTGGTTCGCACTGCTCCTGTTCATCAGCGCGGCGCTCACCGACTGGATCGACGGTCATCTCGCGCGGAGCTGGAAGCAGGTGACCAAGATCGGCACCATGCTCGATCCCATCGCCGACAAGGCGATGGTGGTGATCGCGCTGATGGTAATCGTGGGCTATTCGTCGATGTCGCCCTGGCTGGTGCTGCCCGCCACGGTGATCCTGTTTCGCGAGGTGTTTGTCTCGGGGCTGCGCGAATATCTCGGCGATACGGCGGGTACGCTCAAGGTCACGGAACTGGCCAAGTGGAAGACCACGGCGCAGATGATCGCCATCGCGGTGCTGTTCGCGCAGGGCGTGTTCGAGCATTATTTCGGCATGTCGGTGTTTGGCATGGACGACGCGCTCGTGCGCGACATCCTCGCCGGGCGGACGGAGGACCTGCACGGGCTGTGGTGGAAATATCGCGGCATGGTCTGGTCCGGGCATGCGGGACTGTGGCTTCTGTGGCTCGCCGCGGGGCTTACCCTCATCACCGGGGCGGACTACTTTCTCAAGTCGGTACCGCATCTGAAGGATAATCGCTGATGGATGTGCTCTATTTCGCATGGGTGCGCGAACGCATCGGCCACCCCAAGGATCGCGTCGAGACGCGCGCCGCCACGGTGCGCGATCTCGTCGAGGAACTGCGCGCGCGCGAGGATCGCTATGCCGCCGCCTTCGCCAATCTGTCGGCGCTGCGCGTGGCGGTGGATCAGGAGCTGAGCGACTTCGACGCGCCGCTCGGCGATGCGCGCGAGGTGGCATTCTTTCCGCCGATGACCGGGGGCTGACCCGATGGACATCCGCGTGCAGGAGGCCCCGTTCGATCTGGGCGCAGAGGCCAACACCTTTGCCGGGCGGCAGGCGGGGATGGGCGCGGTCGTCACCTTTACCGGCATCGTGCGTGATCTCGACGGCGGGCTCGACGCCATGGAGATCGAGCATTACCCTGGAATGACCGAAAAGGCACTGGCGGGGATCGCCGACGAGGCGATGCGCCGCTGGCAGGTGGGCGACGTGCTGATCCTGCACCGCTACGGGCGGCTGACCGCCGATGACCTCATCATGATGGTGGCCACCGCGTCGCGCCACCGCGCCGATGCCTTTCAGGCCGCCGAATTCCTCATGGATTACCTCAAGTCCCGTGCGCCTTTCTGGAAAAAGGAGGTGACGGACGCGGGCGAAGGCTGGGTCGCCGCCCGCGACGAGGACGAGGACGCGCTCACCCGCTGGTAGCCCCTTGCCAATGCCCGGGCGCGCGGGCAGTGTCGCCCGCGTTCCGGCAAGATGGAGAGGGAGAGCGGCATGACCGACAACAGGCGCACGGGCGGGCAGCTTCTGGTGGACTGCCTCGAGGCCCTTGGCGCAAGGCACAGTTTCGGCGTGCCGGGCGAAAGCTATCTCGCGGTGCTCGACGCGCTGCATGATACGGTGGGCCGCCTCGATTTCACCCTCTGCCGGCAGGAGGGGGGCGCGGCCTTCATGGCCGCAGCCTATGGCAAGCTCACCGGCACGCCTGGCATTTGCTGGGTCACCCGCGGGCCGGGGGCCACGAATGCCTCGATCGGCGTGCACACGGCGATGCAGGACAGCGTGCCGATGATCCTCTTTGTCGGGCAGGTGGGCACCGGCATGAAGGGGCGCGAGGCGTTCCAGGAACTGGATTACCGCGCCGTCTTTGGCACGATGGCGAAATGGGCGGTCGAGATCGACGACGCCGACCGCATCCCAGAGATCGTGGCGCGGGCGTGGAAGACCGCCCTTGTGGGCCGCCCCGGCCCGGTGGTGGTGGCGCTGCCCGAGGATATGCTCACCAGCCTCACCGCCGCCGCGCCGCTCAGCGGGCCGGGCCACTACCCCGAGCCCTGCCCGCCCGCCGGGGCGGTGGCAGAGGCGCGCGAGATGCTGGCCGGGGCCAGGCACCCGGTGATCCTCTATGGCGGCTGCAACTGGACAGATGATGGCCGCGCGGCGCTGCAATCGTTTGCCGAGGGCTCGGATATCCCGGTGGTGTCGGTGTTCCGCTACCAGGACCGGTTCGACAACCATTCGCCGGTGTTCTGCGGCGAGGCCGGGGTGGGCATGGTGCCGCATGTGCGCGCGCTGCTGACCGGGGCGGACGTGATCCTTGCCGTGAATGCCCGCTTTGGCGAGAACTCGACTGACGGCTACACCGCGCTCGACGTGCCGCGGCCCGTGCAGCGGCTGATCCATGTGCACGGCTCCGACCTGGAACTGGGCAAGGTCTATCAACCCGCCCTCGGCATCCAGGCAGGCCCCAACGCCTTTGCCACGGCGCTGGCCGAGGCAGGGCCGGTGCGCGGCGCATGGAACGAGTGGCGCTCGCAGGCGCGCGCGGCGTGGGAGGCGGCGTTCGATCTGCCCGCCCTGCCCTCGCCGGTAGACATGGGCCGCGTCACCGCCCATCTGCGCGAGGTGCTGCCCGAGGATGCGATCATCACCAACGGCGCGGGCAATTTCGCCATCTGGTCAGGCCGATTCCTGAAATACGGGGCCGACATGCGCCTGCTGGGGCCGCAATCCGGGGCGATGGGATACGGCATCCCCGCCGCTATCGCCGCGCGGGTTGCGCATCCCGACCGCCGTGTCGTCTGTTTCGCCGGTGACGGCGATTTCCAGATGACCTGCCAGGAATTGGCCACAGCCGCGCAGGCGGGCGCGCAGCCGGTGATCCTCGTGCTCGACAATGGCACCTACGGCACCATCCGCGCCCATCAGGAGCGTAATTACCCGGGCCGCGTGTCGGGCACCGACATGGTCAACCCCGATTTCGCGGCGCTCGCCCGCGCCTATGGCTTTCACGGCGAACGGGTGGAGACGACCGGGGATTTCGCCCCCGCCTTCGCCCGTGCCTGCGCCTCGCCCACCGGTGCGGTGCTCGCGCTCGCCATTTCGCCCGAGGCACTGACGCCGCGCGTGACGCTGAGCCAGATGCGCGCGGCGGGGTTCAAGGCGCAGGCAGGGAAATGATCCCTCGGCACTGCACAGGGGATGTGCGGCGGGCGGGCGTTGCCAAGCGGACGGATGTGCCCCAGATATCGGGGCAACCGAGATAGAAAGAAAAGGTGCGACATGGCTGATCCGAAACTGTTGATCCTGTCGGGATCGCTGCGCAAAGGGTCCTATAACCGGATGCTTCTGGCGCTGGCCGCCGAGGCGTTCGGCCCTGCAGAGGTGACCGACGGCGATCTTCACCTGCCGCTCTATGATGGCGATCTCGAAGAGGCCGAGGGCGTGCCGGAGAAGGTGCAGACGCTCGCCGCCCAGATCAAGGACACCGATGCCATCGTGGTTGGCGCGCCGGAATACAACAAGGGGATCACTGGTGTGCTCAAGAACGCGATCGACTGGGTGAGCCGCGTCCCGGGCAGCGCATTCAAGGACAAGCCGACGGTCGTGATCTCGGCCTCGGCTGGGCGCACGGGCGGCGAGACGTCGCAATTCATGACGATGTCATGCCTCACGCAAATGCAGGCGCGGCTCATCCCCGGCACCGCCGTGCTGATCGCAGGGGCGATGAACGCCTTCGACGAGGATGGGCAACTCAAGGACGAGACATCGCGGAAACTGCTTGTGCAGCGGATGGAGAAGCTGCGCGCCGAGGTGGCATAAGACCCGGCACAGACGACCCGCCCTATAGGCCGGAACGCGATCGGGCCGCCCCGGGATGGGGCGGCCCGACTGCTTTTCACGCATGCTCACGCATGCACGCTTATGCGTCGAGCCAGACCCGCTCGAAATGCATCTCGCGGAACTGGTGCGCGTTCACATTCTGGACCCGGTCGGTGTGGTGCAGCGCCTGGTTGCGCCAGAACGGCTGGATGATCACGCCGTTCGCCTGGAGGATCGTCTGAAGCTTGGCGGAATAGGCGCGCCGCTTGTCGGCGTCGAACACGCCCAGCGCCTCTTCCAGCGTCGCGTCGAATTCCGGGTCGGAATGGCCGCTCTCGTTCCACGCCTCGCCGGTGCGATAGGCCAGCGCCAGCACCTGCACACCCAGCGGGCGCGGCCCCCAGTTGGTGGTCGAGAACGGGTATTTCGTCCAGTCGTTCCAGAACGTATTGCCCGGCATCACCGTGCGCTTGACGTTGAAACCCGCCTGCCGAAGCTGCGCGCCGATGGCGTCGGTGGTGGTGGTGCGCCAGTCGCCGTCGATCGAGATGATGTCGATTTCGGTCTCGGCATGGCCTGCGGCCTTGGCCATCTCGATGGCCTTTTCCGGATCGGGTGCGATCTTGGGCAGTTCGGCATATTCCGGGTGGAACGGAGCGACGTGGTGGTTCTCCGCCGGAATCCCCTCGTTGTTGATCGAGATGGCGAGCAGCACCTCGTTGTCGCAGGCAAGCTGGATCGCGTTGCGCAACTCCTTGCTGTCATAGGGCGGCGTGTCCATCCGCATCCGCGCGACGATGGTGTTGGCGGTGGGCTTGGACTGCTTGACGAGGCCCAGCGCATCGTAGGACTCGATCATGTCGGCGGTGGATTCGTCGTTGATGTCGATCTCGCCACCGTCGAAGGCCGCCACGATCGAGGCGTTGTCGGTGCCGAAATCGATGAAGCGCACGCCGTCGAGATAGGGCTCGCCGCCCCACCATTTGCCGTCCTCGCGGCGCTTGACCTCGGCCATGGTGCCGATCTCGATCGAGACAAGCTCGAACGGGCCGGTGCCGATGGGGGCCTTGGCCAGATCGCTGTCGTCGCCGTGGCTGCGGTGCACGCAGAGCGCGGGATAGTCGGACATGCCTGCGATGAGCGTGATGTCGGGGCGCGGCAGGTTGAGCTGAACGGTGAAGTCGTCCACCTTCTCGATCGCACCGTCGAGCGCCTTGCCGGTGTCGGGGTCGATCAGGGTCGCCATCCGCGCGGCCATCGAGTTGCCTTCGACCCCCTTGTCGCACCAGCGATTGAGGTTGTGGATCACGTCATCGGCGTTGAACTGGTCGCCGTTGTTCCACACGGCATTGCGCCGCACGTTGAGCACGTAGGTCTGCGCGTCGTCGCTGACCTCCCAGCCCTCCAGCAGCATCGGCTGAAAGCTGTAATCGGGGGCCCAGCGCACCATCGGCTCGCAGAACTGGCGGCTGATATTGCCCGGCTCGGTCCAGGCGAACTTGCGCGGATCGGCGATCTCGAGCACGCGGGAGGCCACGCGCAGCACGCCCCCCTTCTTGCCTTCCTGCGCCTGCGCCGGCGTGGGCGCGGCCATCCCGAGAAGGCCGTAGGCGGCCGCCGAGGACGCCCCGAATGTCGAGGCGAGCGCGATGAACTCGCGGCGGGCCATGCGACCGGCGCGAGTTTCCTCGGCCAGCTTGCGTACGACGGTGCGCACGTTTTCCTGTGGTTTCAAGTGGGTCATGTCATTCCTCCGTGTTGGCCTCTGACCGGATCGGCCGGTGTCGTTTTCTGACGGGTCCGGTCATAGTGTTAACAGGGTTTGGCCCCTGCACCAGTGATTTTCTCGGCGCGGCGCGATGTCGTTTTCTGACCTTTTCGCATCCGTCCCGCCGTGCAGGGTAACGCGATTTCCCGACCCGGATCGCCTGTTTGCGACAAAAGCCTGCGAAATCGGCTTGAGGCGGATACCACGCGCGGCTAGATCGTCTTCAAAGGAGCCACACGCATGAGCCTCAACACCTTCGGTCATCTCTTTCGCTTCACCACATGGGGCGAGAGCCATGGGCCTGCCCTGGGCGCGACGGTGGATGGCTGCCCGCCGGGCGTGGCGCTCGACGAGGCGATGCTGCAACGCTGGCTCGACAAGCGCCGCCCCGGCCAGAACAAGAACACCACCCAGCGGCAGGAGGCGGACGCGGTGCGCATCCTCTCGGGCGTCTACGAGGGGCAGACCACCGGCACCCCCATTCAGTTGATGATCGAGAACACCGATCAGCGCTCGCGCGATTACGGCGACATCGCCCGCACGTTTCGCCCCGGCCACGCCGATATCACCTATCACCTCAAGTATGGCCTGCGCGATCCGCGCGGCGGCGGGCGAAGCTCTGCCCGCGAGACGGCGGCGCGGGTGGCGGCAGGCGGCGTCGCGCGCGCGGCCCTTGCAGCCCTCGTGCCGGGGCTCGAGGTCAAGGGCTACATGGTCGCCATGGGCGAGAGGACACTCGACCGCGCCCGTTTCGATTGGGACGCGATCGACGGCAATGATTTCTGGCTGCCCGATGCCAGCGCCGCGCCCGAGTGGGAGGCCTACCTGCAAGCCCTGCGCAAGAACCACGATTCGGTCGGTGCGGTGATCGAGGTGGTGGCGCGCGGCGTGCCCGCCGGCCTTGGCGCGCCGGTCTATGGCAAGCTCGACACGGATCTGGCCTCGGCGATGATGTCGATCAACGCGGTCAAGGGAGTCGAGATCGGCGAAGGCATGGCCGCTGCCACCCTCACCGGCAGCGCCAATGCCGACGAGATATTCATGGGCGAAAACGGCCCCGAATTCGCCTCGAACCACGCGGGCGGCATCCTGGGCGGCATCTCGACCGGGCAGGACGTGGTGGTGCGCTTCGCGGTGAAACCCACCTCCTCGATCCTGACGCCGCGCCGCTCGATCACCATTGAGGGCGACCCCATCGAGGTCGTCACCAGGGGCCGCCACGATCCGTGCGTCGGTATCCGCGCGGTGCCGGTAGGCGAGGCGATGATGGCCTGCGTTCTGCTCGATCACCTGCTGCTGCATCGCGGACAGGTGGGCGCGGGGCCGCGCGGTCGGATCGGCCCGGGGGACGGCATGGACCGGTAACGATCTTGTGAAATTCCTGGGCTTCCACCGCACGGCATCGCCGTTGCACGTTCCCTGGAGACCGGCGGGGGGGGGGCCGGCAAGTACCGGGCAAGCCGTTTGGTCCAACGCCACGCCAGGGAGGAGGGACCATGACCATATCGACGACGGCGAGAAAAACCATGCTGCAAGGCACCCTCGCAGCGGCGCTTGCATTCTCATGGGGGCAGGCCGCGCTCGCTGCCTCTGCCCATTGGCTGAGCCCGCAGGAGGTGCGCGAGACGTTCATCGGGACACCCTGGCACAGCGATCACGGGGCATTTCAGTTTCGCGAGGATGGCACCTACAGCTACTGGGAATTCGGCAAGAATTCCCCGCGGGGCACATGGCGCTACGACATGCTGGACAACGGGGCGCTCGACGGCGGCAGCACCCGCTACCGCTTCTTCAGGACCGAGGACGGGCGCTATTTCTATCACCACAGCCGGTCGGACGCGAACTACCCGGCCTTTCCGGGCAAGAGCTTCCCCTGACCATCGGCGGGCTGGCCGCCCTGTTTCTTCTTGGTCAGAATACTCCGGGGGTTTGGGGGCTGGCCCCCAATTCCCCGAATGCCCTGCTCACACCACGCGCCTCTGCCGCGACAACTGCACCGCCAGGATGCCGCCCATGATCACCGCCACCCCGATCAGGTCCTGCGCGCTCAGGGTCTCGCTCAGGATCAGCGCGGCGATGGCCACCCCGAGGAACGGGTTGAGAAAGTGGAAGGTCGCGGCCTTGGTCGCCCCGATCCGGTTGACCAGCCAGAACCAGACCAGTGTCGCCGCCAGCCCCGGCACCAGCGTGGTATAGGCAAAGGCCGCGATCAACTGCCACGACCATGTGACCTCGATGGTCTCCATCGCCGCGGCACCCACGGCAAGCCCCACGCTGCCCACCAGCATCTGCAAGCCGACGATCATCAGGAAATTGCCGCCCGACGTGGCCCCGCGCACCGCCAGCGTGGCAAAGGTCAGCGCGATCACACCCGCGACGCACAGACCGAGCCCGAACAGATCGACGCCCCCATTCAGCCGTGCCCCCATGATGATCGCCACACCCACGACCCCGGCGACAAGGCCCATCATCCCCATCCAGCCGATGCGCTCGCGGAAAATCAGCCAGCCCGCCAGCCCCACCAAGAGCGGCATGGTCGACGCGATGATCGCCGCAAGCCCCGCCTCGATGGTCTGCATCGCCACGAAGTTGAGCCCCAGATAGAGCGTGTTTTGGCACAGCCCGAAAATCACCGTGGCCCGCCATTGCCCGCGCGTCAGCTTCCAGCTTTGCCCCAGAATGCGGGCGATCAGAACCCCCAGTAGCCCCGAGATCAGGAACCGCAGGCAGAGCGCCGTCAGCGGCGGCGCCGAGGCGACGATGATCCGCGCCGAGGTGAAGGCCGAGGACCACATCACCGCAAAGGCCAGCCCCATTCCGAGCGCGCGCAATTCCATCCGGCAGTCCCCTTCCCGCTCAGTCCGCCCGGACGCCATTGACCCTCGCGCAGATGCGGTCACTCGCGCCCGTGCCCGGTGCCCCCAGAGGCGGGCCAGCCTTCCCACATCGGCCTGCGGATTACCACCGGGATGATCTGCCACGGAATGCGTTCTCCGCCTCGACTCTGCCGGCGGACTCGGCGTGACCCGCTCCGGTTCGCGGCGCGCAGTGCGCGCGCGTCATGCGAGGCGAGGCGGCGCGCCGTCTTGCACCGCGCGCTCGGGTCAGATCGCATCAAGCTTTGAGAGGCGATGCTCTGCGCGTGCTCCGCCAGATCCAGGCGGAAATCGCAAAGACAGGAGCAGACATGAACCCTTTTGAAAATCGCAGCCTCGCCCTCTCCGGTCCTGCGACCGATGCTCTTCCGGTGGTGCCCGACGACGGAACCGATCTGCCGCATGTGGCTGTCGGCCTCTATGTCGAGACCGGCGGCACGCTCGGCTTCGTGACCGTGACGGGGCAGGTTCGCACTGTTTCGGTCGCGGATTTCTCGATCCTTCCGGTTGGCGTGCGTCGGGTACGCGCGACCGGGACCACCGCCACCGGCATTCACGCGCTGGTACTGGCATGAAGCCGCTCGTTGATGTCAGCGTGACATCCGCCCCCGCACATGGGCGCGGGTGGAGCCCGGCCCGGCTGTTTCGCAACGGGGAGCGGGGGGGCTGGTACGATCCGTCCGCACCCGCAACGCTGTGGGGCGATACGGCGGCGTCCCTGCCCGCCGGGATCGGCCAGCCGGTGGCGCGGCTCGACGATCTGAGCGGCAACGCGCACCACATGATCCAGGAAAACGCCAGCGGGCGGCCCGTCCTGCGCGCCACCGCATCTGGCCACGCGCTCGAATTTGACGGGGTCGATGACCTGATGCACGCGTTGAGCCCGCCATCCGCGTGGGACTGGGCGCATCAGCGGGGGGGCGTGACCTTCGGCATTGCCGCGGAAATCTCGCACCGGACCGACAGGAACGAATTCCTGATGGGCACGATGAGCGGGGCCAGCACCGCGAATACCGGCGTTTCCTTGCTGGGCGAGAATACCGGGGCGCTCGGGATCGGAAACAACGCGCGCGTCATGATCGCACGCGGTGTCGGCGGCTCTGTCGCGGCCTTCCACAGCGTGCATTCAGGGACCGATCCGGTGAAGGTCTGGACCTATGTGACCCAGGCATCCGGCGTGCGGCTGACCGGGCGCGGCTTCATGGTGCAGTCAAGCTGGATGAACCTGCCGACATCGGCCGGGGAGCCGTCGCTGACGCTTTTCCTGGGCGGGGCGGGCAGCAACCGGCTGCAGGGGCGCATCTTTGCCGCCGTGGCCGTCGACGGCGCGCTTGACGCGGCCGAGGAGACGCGGCTGCGCCGTTGGCTGGCGGCGCGGGCGGGAGCGGCGGACTGAACCGGCTCAGCCGGTCAGGACCTCTTCGAGCCGCCGGGCCAGTTGGGCATAGTCGTAATGCGCCAGCGCCGCCCGGCGGCCGTTCTCGCCCATGCGGCGGCGCTCCGTCTCGGGCATGGCGTGGATGCGGCGGATGGCATTGGCAAGAGCTTCGGGGTCTTCGGCGGGGACGGTGAGACCGGCGTCAAATTTTCCAACCGGATCGTTGCCGCCGCTGAACCCGTGTATGATTGGCCTGCCCGAGAACAGATAATCGGGAACCTTGTTTGCCGCGATCCCCCAACGATACAGCGGGGACTTCAGCCACCCGATATAGCAGACATCACACGCCGCCAGCACCGATTGCACCTGCGGCTTGGGGACGGGCCCGATGAACCGCACATTCGTCAGCCCGAGCGCGTCGCGCCGCGCCTCCAGATCGGCGCGGGCGCGTCCCTGCCCGACCAGCAGGATGTGCACGTCCGGCAGATCGCGCAGCAGCGCCGCCGCCTCGATCAGCGTGTCGAGGGCGTTCGCCGTCCCCAGCGTGCCGGTATAGACGATGCGCAGCCCATCGGCGGGTATCTGCGCGGCCACCTCCGGGGACAGCGGCGCAGGGGCCGCGACCTCGTCGAGCGCGATCCCGCTCGACACCCAGGTGAACTTGTCACGATCCATGCCGCGCGCGACCATATGCTCCACCGCGCCCTCAAGATTCGACACCACCCGGTCGGCGCGGGCATAGGCGCGATCCTCGATCCATTGCAGAAAGCGGATGAACGGATGCCGCGGGCTGTAGCCGCCGATCTCGATCAGCGTCAGCGGCCAGATATCGCGTACCTCGAAAACCAGCCGCGCCCCGCAGGCCCGCGCCAGACGCTCGGCCCCGGGATAGCCCACGGGATGCGGCGAGGAATAGAGCACCACGTCCGGTGCCGCCGCCAGCCGCCGACGCAGGGCGGGCAGCTTTGCGGCAAAGACCAGCCACGCCAGAACCCGGCGCCTGTCATGCGCATGGGCGTATTTCGGCACATCGATACGGACGAAGCGATAGCCCTCCACGACCTCTTCGGCGGGCAGCGCATCGGTATCGACCCCGTCGCGCAGCAGATGATGCCACCGCGCCGCGACAACGGTGACGTCATGGCCCAGCCTGACGAGTTCCCGGGCAAGGTAATGATGCCGCCCGCCCATCCCGGTCTGCGGCGTCGAGCTTTCGGGATAGATGATGCAGATGCGGCTCATGGCAGGACCTTCACAATCGTTCATCAGCCATGAGGCGGCGGTAGAGGGCGATCAGCGTCTCGCTCTCGGCCTCCCAGTTGTAGCGCGCTTCCACGGCGGCGCGGCCGCGCCGGCCCATGGCGGCGGCCTCAATGGGGTTGTCGAGAATCCATTGCATCGCCCCGGCGATGGCCTGCGGATCCTGCGGGTCGACCAGCAGGCCACAGCCCGCCCCCTCGACGATCTCGCGCCAGAGCGGGAAATCCGAGGCGATCACCGGCAGACCTGCGGCCATGTATTCGAACATCTTGACCGGGTAAGAGATGACATATTGCGGCGTCGGGTGCAGCAGCACCAGCCCGGCGGACGCCTGCGACAGCTCTTCGACCACCGTCTCCCGGCTGCTCCACCCCAGGAAGCGCACACGTTGCCAGCCGCCCTTCGCGCGCATCCGCGCCTCCAGCCGATCATCATTGAAGGCACCGAGCAGATGCAGGCGCGCGCAGTCATCCCCGACCAGCCCGACGGCCTCCACCATCTCGTTGATCCCCCGGACACCGACGATCCCCCCGACATAAACGAAGCGGCCCGGCACGCGCTCGCGGGATGCCTCGGGGATCGCTGAAAACTCGGTAAGCGAGGGAAAGTTGGCGAGCAGGATCGTATCACCCCGCCGAAACCGCGCCTGCATGGCGGGGACGACGACGATCAGCCGATCGAGAACCCGCGCCGCCACCTTCTCCAGATGTTCGGCGATCCAGCCAAGAAGGCGCGCGACAGGGGCCGAAAGATACGTCTTGTGACTCAACTGCCGCGGCAGGTCCTCGTGCACGTCATAGATCACCCTGATCCCCTGCAACCGCAGCAGCATCGCCCAGGGCAAAAGCTCGGGGTCGTGGAAATGGGCGATGCGGGGGCGGGCGCGGCGGACGGCGCGATACATGCGGAACGCGCCCAGCGTCATGCGCCGCAGGCGCCCGCGCTCGGGCGCGCCGGTGTCGCGGACGTCCACGCCGTCGCTTGCACCGGTGTCGTCGCCCTTGCCGTCCTGCACATAAAGCGCCACCTCGCCCGGCCAGACCCGCGCCAGCGTCGCCGCCTCCTTGACCCGGATCCGGGTGTCGGTGCGGGGGTGGACGGTGGTGAAGTGGATGATCACTGGAAGCTTCATCAGCCTTTTCTTTCCCGCGGCATGAAGGCGAGGCAGATTAACAAAAACAGCAACCCATGAGTGAGCAAAACCGTCATAAAATCTGAACTCGTGATTGCGCTGATCACAACAATCAAACTTGCACATATCACCGTAGGATGACCTACATGCCGTCCATGCGCATTGAGAACCGACAAAACTGATCCAATGAGAATGGCGTAAATGGTAACTCCAATTCCTCCTGCATTAGAGAAACCGCTGCCGATAAACCCCGTGTTAGCAGATGTTTCTGAATTCTCAAAAAAGAATTCGCCAATTAAAAATGGAGCAGAGGTCGAATAGTCAACTTCAACCAAACCAAATGTAATTTTCGATGTACTCCAATACATGAATGGACGCGCCGAGAAAAATTCAATGTAATAATTATCCAGAAGAGGCGGCACAAAAAATACACGTCGAACAATGAAGGTTGAAAACCATCTCGTACCAGTGCCGCCGAATAACTCGAAATACGCGAGTTCGAACACGATTATCGTCGACAGCAAAACAAACAAAAAACTAAGACTCCTCGTTATACCAAACCGAGTGAGGCACCAATAAACGATAAGCACGACGAAGGGCGCGGCCAAGACGCTTTTGTGATTGGTCAGTCCAAACATCATTATAGTCAGAAATATGAAAGAAAACACTGCTGGCTTACTCCGATAGAGGAGCCCAAGTAGTATCCCGACAGGAAGAACGACTTTTGAAACGGGGGAGATTATGTAACCGAAAATTGTGGGCACAGAAGACGCGGCATCGCGTCTGAATTCATACACTCGCAAAGGATCGAGATTGAAATACCGAAACCCACCAAAAGCTATGATCGCGAGAACCGCAAATGCACTCACCCCGAGCATAATATTCAAAAAGCCCCTTTCTGAAATAGAGGCGAATTTCGGACGCCGCAACCTCACATTTCCCAATAAAATAATTATCAAAAATCCAAAACTTAGGAAAACTAGAAATGATGAAGAAGCGGCACCAAGTGAAAAATATACAAGGGACGGGCAGATGTAAGAGAGATGCACGAAGAGATGAATGAATGAAACTGTATCCTCCCGAACCCGCAAAAATATCGACAGTAGCGACAGAATCAGAAGAGCCGCCGAAGATCGCATCAGGTCAGGCTCATACGCAAAGCCCATGTAGCTCCAGTTTCTGGATATATCGAGAGCATAAGATAACGATAGGGAGGCAAAAAAAACGATTGCAGCAACTAATATTATGAGTTTCTCATTCAAATAATAAGATGATCTCGCCTTTGGCAGACGGCTGATGAACCATGCGCGATTTGTACGAATATCACTCATTTCGCAGTCACGCCGACAGCCCAGAGATACCCCCCATAAAACACCGCCCCCGTCAGCGCATAGACCTCCGACAGCCGGTCGGGGGCTACTGTGGCCACCGCCAGCACCGGCCCCACCCGCAGCAGCAGCCCCAGCGCCTGCAATCCCATCGCCAACGCGACCCGCCCGGTCACATGCAGCACCATCGACACCGGCGACGCCACGAATTGCAGCACGAACCAGGGCGTCATCCACGCCACCAGCCATCCCGCCCGCGCCCATTCCGCGCCGAAGACCAACGGGAACAGCAGCGGCGACAGCGCGCCCACGGCCACCAGCGGCGGCGCTCCGGTACGGAACAGCGTCCACATCGTGGACCGGGTGAACGCGGCCAGCGTGCCGTCGCGCAGCCGCGCCGGGGCCTCGGCCAGAAACACCTGCGACACCGACGACCCCACCAGCCCCATCGGCAGCCCCATCACCCGCATCGCCAGCATCAGGAACCCGGCCTCGGGCCCCGCTGCCGCCGCCGCGATCAGGATCACCGGCACCTGCACGCCCGCGGTGTTGAACAGCGCCTCGGGCACCGACCACATCGGAAACCGACGGAATACCGACGCGATACCGACAATGCGCGCACCGTCCGTCCGGCGCAGAATCGGCCGGTCCCGCCGCCACAGGTCGCGCGCCAGCCCGATCACCCCGAGACCGCCATAGAGCATGTGTCCGAAGAGCAGGCCCAGGGGCGAGGGCGCGGCGGCCCCTATTGCCGCCTGCGTGCCGATCCCGCCGACCGCGCGGGTCATCCGCGTGCGCGTGACAAGTCCGAACCGCTTGTTGCGCGACGCCCAGTATTGCAAGGCGTTATAGGCCGAGGCGAGGAACACCCCGAGGGGCACCATCCACAGGTAGGGGGCCAGCCCCGGCTGCCCCAGAAGCGCCGCCGTCCGCGCCGGCGCCAGCAGCACCGGCACCGCCAGAAGCCCCGAGATCACAGTCGCCGCGATCAGCGCCACCGCCAGCAGCGCCATGCCGTCGGCGTCGTCCTCGGGCAGCGGGATGGCGATGTTGTAGCGCAGGCAGGACACGACCGTCGCGATACCGATGATCGCCACATAGACGGCGAGCAGCGCGAAATCCTCCGGTGAGTAGAGCCGCGTCAGCAGCGGCAGCGCCAGCACCGCCAGCCCCTGGGCAAAGGCCGTGCCGCCGGTCAGCACCCCGACATTGCGCGCGAACGACCCGGCGGGCAGCCATCGCGCCAGCGCCGCGCGTATCACCCCGCCACCGCGCCTGCCACGGCATCCGTGATCCGCCTGATCGTGGTCGCCTCCATATACGGGTGCATCGGCAGGCTCAGCACCTCCCCCGCCGCGCGGTCGCCCTCGGGCAGGTGCGCACCCGCGTCCGCCACCGCCGGCTGGCGGTTGAGCGGCAGGGGATAATGCACCGCCGTCGGGATGCCCGCCCCCCTGAGCGCCGCCTGCACCGCGTCGCGCCCCTGCACCCGGATGCTATATTGCGCCCAGGCGCTCTGGCAGCCGGGCCTCACATGGGGCGTCGGCAGACCCAGCGGCGCGAGGGCGGAATCGTAGGCGTCGGCCAGCCGCTGCCGCGCGGCAATCTCATCGTCGAGGATGGCAAGCTTGGGCAGCAGGATCGCCGCCTGGATCGTGTCGAGCCGCGAATTCACGCCCACGCGCAGGTGATGATAGCGCCGATCCTGCCCGTGCCGGGCGATCTGGCGCATGGCGGTCGCGAGGTCGGGGTCCGAGGTGAAGATCGCCCCGCCATCGCCATAGCAGCCAAGCGGCTTGGACGGAAAAAAGCTGGTGCAGCCGATGGTCGAGAGGTTGCAGGACCTGCGCTCCCTGTCGCTGGCCCCGAAGCTCTGCGCCCCGTCCTCGACCACCGCGATGCCGTGCCGCGCGGCGATGGCGTTGATCCGGTCGAAATCGGCGGGCTGGCCATAGAGCGAGACGGGGATGATCGCGCGGGTGCGGGGGGTGATCGCCGCTTCCACGGCACCGGGGTCCATGTTGCAGGTCGCGGGGTCGATATCGACATAGACCGGGCGCGCGCCGAGAACCGCCGCTGTCTCGGCCGTCGCGATATAGGAGAAGCCGGGGCAGATCACCTCGTCGCCGGGCCCGACCCCAAGCGCCATGAGCGCGATCTGCAACGCGTCGGTGCCGTTGGCGCAGGTGATGCAATGCGCGGCACCGCTGTAATCGGCAAGCCGGTCTTCGAGCTCGGCCACCTCCGGCCCAAGGATGTATTTGCCATGCGCTAGGACGCGGGCGATCCCGGCCTCGATCTCGGAGCGCAGGCGGTCCTGCTGGGCGGCAAGATCGACGAAGGGGATCATGTCGCGGCCTGCTTGCTGGCAAGCCACGCGGTGACCGCGGTATCACCATTGGCCCACAGGTAATGAAAAACATCCTTGCCCAGCGCATCGTGTCGCATGGGATCGGCGCCCGCTTCGATCAGGGCCTCAAGAATGGTGAAATCAGGTGTGTCCTGCCCCATCAGCGCGGACTTGGCATACATCAAAACCGTGGTGCCATTCCTGCCACTGGCATTGGCGTCCGCCCCACGTGCCAGCAGCGCGTTGACGACGCCGCGATGCTGGCCGTGAGCCGCGATGATGAGAGGCGTCCAGCCTTCTGCGCTGCGGAATTCGATCAGATCAGGGATCGCCGCCAGCAGCTTTTCGGCTTTGTCGGCATCGCCGTCGCGGCAGGCCGCCAGCAGCGCACGACCTCTCTGGGCACGATACTGGGACACGCGCCAATTCGGGAACGCCTCAACTGCGGCGCGTTTTTGTTGAGGCGTCATCGGCTCATTCTTCCGCGGCCGTTCAACCGGCCGGCGCGTCAAGGTGCCTGCGTCACGCCGCTTGATAAAAAGTCTCAAAGCGCGGATCTGCGACTGGTAATTGTTAAACTGCACCACCTCTATGGTGTCATCAGGCCCAAGAGGTGTATCCTCGAAGAACAACTCGTCGCCCGCGTCGACACGCGAGTCGATGTAATGAGCCGTAACGCCCATCGGGACGTTCTTCATGATAGTGTAGAAGAAAAGGTCGAGCCCTGCGGTTTCCGGCAGTTTGCCCGGATGGATGTTCAGGATACCCTCATCGAACAATTCTATTACCGCGCGCTTTATGATACGCGCGCCAGCAATTATTCCCAAGCTGTACCCCGCCTTGTCGCGCAGTGCCGCAATGGCATCGACATCGTCGTGTTCGCATTCATGGAACGCAAAGCCCAGCGCGCGGCAGACGTCTGGCGTATTACGCGCGGAAGCCAAGCGCAGCATCGACGGGAAGTATTGGTTCGAATCGGCATGTGGCAGTGCTTTCCACGGTGCCCCGATCACCGTCACGTCCCGAAAACCGGACGCTGCCAACTCCAAGAGAAAATCTTGGGTCTTCCTGTGCGCGAAAGCATAGGCGAAAACGGCGATCGGCTCGTTATTGGTCATGCCTTCTCCCTCACAAACGGATGCACGAGATCGCCATGGCGGGCAATCGGGGCGTCACGGATATGCGCCACCGTCTCGATGGCAACCCGGTTCTCCTCGACGCCGAAGCCACGCCCCGCGAGCACCTCTTCATAGATGCGGGTGTGCAGTTCCGTGAACCCCTCGGAAAACTCGACATTCTCGCCATCCGCCGTCACCGCGCGGAACGTGCGCCTGCCCGCGGCGCGCTCCTCCGCGGGGACATCGTTCACGTCGAGCGAGAGGAACCACCGCACGCGGGCGCGCTCATACTCCAGGTACCCCGCCGCCTTCGTCGGGGTGTTGAGGTGGACGATATTCTCCTGCAGGGCCCCGTAGACGAAGTGCAGCATGTCGTAGAAATGCACGCCGATATTGGTCGCGATGCCGCCGGATTTGCCGGTCACGCCCTTCCAGCTCTTGAGATACCAGTTTCCGCGCGAGGTGATGTAGGTCAGGTCCACCTCGGTCTTGCGGCCCGCCGGCATCGCCGCGACGCGGTCGCGCAGGTCGCGGATCGCGGGGTGAAGCCGCAATTGCAGGATGGTGTGGATGCGCTTCCCGGTGGCGCGCTCGACCTCCTGCAACCCGTCGATGTCGCCGGGATCGAGCACCAGCGGCTTTTCGCAGATCGCATCGGCCCCGCAGCGCAGGGCAAAGCGCATATGCGCGTCGTGCAGGTAGTTGGGCGACGCGATCGAGACGTAATCGAGCCCGCGCCCGGCGCGCCGTTCGGTTTCCACGAAGGCGTCGAACTGTTCGAATTCGGTAAAGAACTGCGCCTCCGGGAAATGACTGTCGAGGATGCCGACGGAGTCATTCACGTCCATCGCCGCGACGAGGTCGTTGCCGGTGTCCCTGATGGCCTTCATGTGGCGCGGCGCGATATAGCCTGCGGCTCCGACAAGAGCGAAACGGTTCATGTGTCAGGCCCTCACGATGTTCGGTGCCGCGTCCCGCCAGACCCCGCGGCTGTCGACGATCAGCGCGGCATGCTCGCGGATCATCTCATAATCGAAGCGGGCGTGATCGGTGGCCAGCACGACGGCGTCGAACCCGGCCAGCGTCCCGGCGTCCAGCGGCACGCTTTCAAGGTCGAACGCATGCGCGCGCATCGGCGGAAAGACCGGAACGTGAGGGTCGGAATAGGCGATCTCGGCCCCGCTTGCGCGCAACAGCTCCATCACCTCCACCGAGGGGCTCTCGCGCATGTCGTCGACGTTCTTCTTGTACGCGACACCCAGCACCAGGACCCGGCAGCCGTTGAGCGCTTTCTTCTTGTCATTCAATGCCTTGATCAGTTTGCCCACGACGTATTCCGGCATCGCGCGGTTGACCTCGCCCGACAGCTCGATAAAGCGCGTGTGCAGGCCGTATTCCCGCGCCTTCCACGTCAGGTAGAACGGGTCGACCGGGATGCAGTGCCCGCCAAGGCCGGGACCGGGGTAATACGGGGTGAAACCGAAGGGCTTGGTCGCCGCGGCGTCGATCACCTCGAACAGGTCGATGCCCATCCGGTCGGCCACGATCTTCATCTCGTTGACCAGGCCGATATTGACGGCGCGATGGATGTTTTCCAGCAGCTTGGTCATCTCGGCGGCGCGCGTCGAAGTCATCGGCACCACCCGGTCGATCACACCGGCATAGAGCGCCTTGCCCGCCTCCAGACAGGCGGGCGTGTGGCCCCCCACGACCTTGGGAATGGTGTGCGTTGTGAAATGCGCATTGCCCGGATCCTCGCGCTCGGGCGAATAGACGACGAACACATCCTTGCCCACCGGGAATCCGCCCTTTTCGACGCGGGCGACAATCTCTTCCTCGGTGGTGCCGGGATAGGTGGTGCTTTCAAGAGAGATCACCTGTCCCGCCCGGAGATTGGGCACCAGGCTTTCGAGGGTCCTGACAACGAAGCCGAGGTCGGGTTCGCGATACTTGTTGAGTGGCGTCGGCACGCAGATGATCAACGCGTCCGCCTCAGCCGCCCGGGCAATGTCTGCCGTCGCCTCGAAGCGACCATTGGCCACCGCGCGGGCGACAGCGGAGTCGTCGATATGCTCGATCGAAGAATGCCCGGCATTGAGTTCGGCCGCCTTGTCGTTGTCGATGTCGAACCCAATCACCCTGAATCCGGTTTCCGCATAGCGCAATGCCAGCGGTTGTCCGACATAGCCCATGCCGACGATCCCGATCGTCGCACTGCGCGCCTCGAGCCGCTCAATGAGCTCTCGGAGTCGCAAATCGTCACCCAACGCAAAATCGTCCATCATCATCTCCAATGTCGTGATAGTCGCGGTACCAGTCCACGAAATGCCGCTTACCCTCGCGGACCGGGATCTCGGGGCGGTCGCCGGTGCGGGTCTGCCGCGGCGTCGCGTGGCGACGTCGCTTCAGGCGGACATCGTGGTACTCCGTCATCCGGCCATGGCCCGCCATCCGGCGCCCCTCGGCCAGAGGCAGGCAGGCCATCAGAGTGTCGTGCCCAGGCCCGCGGACCCGCACCCCGCTACGCGGCGGCATCGCGGCTATCCCGCTTTATCTCCAAGCGCCCCGCCGGCGTCGACCTCGGCGCGCACGGCCTCGATCTCCGCGCGCAGTGCCTCGTATTCCGCCATCTTCCGCGCCAGAAACCGCTTCGTCAGCGCTGCCTTTTCCGTGACACCCTTGCGGGTCAACACATAGGCATAGCGTCGCCTGTCATCGGACGCGGCGAAGTTGCCAAGCTTGATCAGCCCTTTATCCAGCAAAGCGCTCAGCACGTAGTGAATGCCGCCGGTACTGACCCCGACCGCCCTTGCCAACTCGCGTTGCGACATTTCCGGGTTGTCATGAAGAAGGCGCATTATGCGGAACTGCGCATCCTCGCGGAGCTGATCGCGCCGGGTCGTCATGCCCCACAGGTCTTCGCGCAGGCTGCCGCACAAGGACTGCCTTCGGGCCCCCTCGCGCTTGCAGGTTTGGCAGTGTGAAGCAAAATCACCATGATCGCTCAATTTTGAGCAATATACGCCCTTGTGCACATGGGCAACAGGAAATTTAGGCAACAGGAAATGTCGAGATTTGATCTCCCGAACATTGGATACACCCACAACCCAAGATTGCATACTGGCAGGCGCCGTCAAGGATGAAACCGGTGAGCGGCACCGAATCGTCAGAAAGCGCCACAAGTGAATGGAATGCGCACCCCTGCGGGCAGTTCACCCGATCTGCCAAATGCACCAATGGCCGCGTTGGCGCAGGGAGAACCAGACGACAGCAATGGCACCGGGTACAGTATCGCACCTCCGGCCTGCGTTCCCTGCGCAAAACGTACCTTGGCCACGCCGGAACCTGTCATTCCGGCAGAGATGCGGCGTCAGTTCGGGCCCGGCCACCGGACCGCGCCGGACGACAGGCCCGCAAATTGCCGGATCGAGACGGATACTCTAGCCGCGCGCGCCCTCGAACCGGGCGATTCGCACCCCTGCGGCTTCGAGCCCGGCGCGCAAGGACCTGGCGATGCCCACCGCCTCGGGCGTGTCTCCGTGCAGGCAGATCGTGTCGATGCGGGTGGGAATGCGGGTGCCGTCCTCGGCAAGGATCGCGCCCGCGCGCAGCATGTCGAGGATGCGCGCGGCGGCATGATCGGGGTCGTGGATCACCGCGCCCGGCTGTCGCCGGTCCACCAGCGTGCAATCGGCGTTGTAGGCGCGGTCGGCAAAGATCTCGCAGGCCATGCGTGCGCCGAGTGACCGCGCCGCCGCCTCCTGCGCGGTGCCGGCGAGCACCATGACGATGATTTCAGGGTCGACCGACAACGCCGCCTCGTAGCAGGCGCGGGCGAGGGTCTCGTCCTCCGACGCCATGTTGGCCAGCGCGCCGTGCAGCTTGAGATGCCGCACCGCGCCGCCCACCGCTCGCGCCATCCCCTGTGCCGCGCCGACCTGGTAGCGGACCTGGTTGGCAAGCGTGGCGTGGGGCACGTCCATGCGGCGGCGGCCAAAGCCCTGAAGGTCGCGGAAGCCGGGATGTGCGCCGATGCCCACCTCATTGGCCACCGCGCGCGCCATGGTCGTGGACATCACGTCGGCGTCGCCCGCGTGAAAGCCGCAGGCGATGTTGGCGGAACTGATCACGTCCAGCAGGGCCGCATCGTCGCCCATTTTCCAAGGGCCAAAGCTCTCGCCCATGTCGGCATTCAGATCAACGGTATCTTGCATGGCTCATTCCTTCTCGTTCCCGGCGATGGCGCCGCTGATGAGTTGATAGGACAGAAGATCGCGGATGTCGTGGGGGTCACGCGTCAGGTGGGTAAGGCGGCGGCGCAGGCCCTCGCGGGCCTCCGCCGCGCGGCGTTCGGCGGCGAGCGCCTCGCCGGGCGGCACGAAGCGCAGGCGCAGGTGCGTGCCGGGGGCTGTCTGCGCCACGCGCGGCAGATCGCAGGGGAGCACCGCGCCGATGCGGGGGTAGCCGCCCGTGGTCTGGCATTCGGCCATCAGGACAAAGGGCGCGCCGTCGCCGGTGACCTGGATATCGCCGGGCACGATCGCCTCGGAGAGCACGGTGAGGCCCGCGCGGGCGGCAAAGCCGTCGCCGTCGGGGTCGAGGCGCACGCCCATGCGGTTGCCGCGCGCGTCGCGGGTAAAGCGGGTCCGCTCGAAGCGGGCGATTTCCTCGTCGGGGAACATCGGTGTCTGGTAGCCCGCCACCACGCGGACCTCGCCGCCCGAGAAACGATCCCCGGCGTCAAGGAGGCGACCCGTCTCGCGGCCCCGGTCCGGACCGACGGGCAGGGTGTCGCCCGCCGCGAGTGCCGCGCCTATCCCGGCGGCGAGATGGGCGGAGCGCGCGCCGAGAACCTCCGGCGTGGCGAGGCCGCCGCCCAGGTGCAGGTAGCCGTAAACCCCGGCGGTGGCCGGGCCGATGGTGAGCCGTGCGCCGGCGGGCAGCGGGTGCGAGGCGTTCCATGCCAGCGCCGCGCCGTCGATGCTCGCGCGCATCGGCGCGCCGGTGAGGGCGATGCGCATGTCCTCGTTGGCCTCGAACGTGCCGCCCATCCCGGCCATTTCCAGCGCAGCCATGTCCGCCCCCTGCCCCAGAAGCGCCGCCCCCTCGTGCAGCGCCAGCCGGTCCGCCGCACCGCCGCGCGAGAGGCCATAGGCCAGGTATCCCGGCCGCCCGAGGTCCTGCACGGTGACGCCCGGCCCGGCCTGATGCACGATAAGGGCGCGGCTCATCGGATCGCCTCGGACGTGGCACCGCCATCGGGGCCCGCGTCGCGCAGACGGTCATAGGCGTCGCGGTCGACGGCGTCGAAGATCACCTCGTCGCCGGGGCGCAGCACAAAGGGCTCTTCTGCCTCGGGGCGGAACAGGCGGAATGCGGTCTGCCCGACATGCCGCCAGCCAGTCGGCGTCGAGACCGAAAACAGCACAAGCTGCCGGATCGCCAGCACCAGCGCGCCCACCGGCACGCGGTCGGTCAGCGCCTGCTGGCGGGGGATGTTCCAGTGATCGGGCAATGCGCCCAGGTAGGGCTGACCGGGGGCGAAGCCGATGGTCTGCACGCGCACACGGGTTTGCGCGATCTCGGCGCTCGCGGCCTCGGGCGAGAGACCCGCCTCGGCTGCGGCCTCTTCGAGTTGCGGGGCGAGATCGGTGCCGTAGATGGTGGGGATGCGCCACAGGCGGCGGCCCTGCGGCAGGTCGGCACCGTACCAGTCGCGGCTATCGAGGAGCGCCTGCATCTCGCGCGCCACCGCCGCCGGGTCGGTGTGGAGCGCGTCGATGCGCAGGAAAGTGGAGACGAGCGAGGTGGAGGTTTCCTCCACGCCCTCGGGCGTGGCGCGCTCGACCGCCGCGCGAAAGGCGAGCGCCGCGCGGTTGCCCGCCTCGGAAAGCCGGTCGCCGAAGGAGACGAGCAGCCCGTCGAGCCCCACGCGGCCGATGCGCGGGAATCTCGCGTTACCGTTGGAGCGGTCCGTGTCGGTCACGTCAGTCCTGTCCTTGCCTTGCCGCTTAGAGCAGATCGCGTTCATTCGCATTCACGCGATTTGCTCTCCTGTTTGATAGCGCATGTTCGAGAAGCTCAAAACCGGTTCCCACTTTTGAGCAACATGCGCCAGTGGTCTACTGCACCGCGTTCGGCAAAAACAGGGCGATCTGCGGAAAGGCGATGAGCAGCCCCGCCATCGCCAGCATGGTGAGCGCATAGGGCGCCGCGCCCACCATTACCTCGGACATGCGCCCGCCCTGCCGCGCGCCCTGCACCACGTAGAGGTTGAGGCCCACCGGGGGCGTGATGAGCGCCATCTCTATCAGCACGATCATCAGGATGCCGAACCAGATCGGGTCGAACCCCTGCGCGACGACGAGCGGCACGACGATGGGGATGGTGACCACCATGAGCGACAAGGTCTCGATGAAGAAGCCGAGCACGATATAGATGCCGACGATGACGAAGATCGTGCCCATCGGCGAGAGGCCGAGATTGCCGAGCATCGTCTGCAATTCATTGCCCAGACCGGCGGCGGCGAGGGTGAAGTTCAGGAAAGATGCGCCGATCACCACCAGCATGATCATCGCGGTGATCTTGACGGTGCCGAGGAGGCTTTGGCCCAGCACGTCGCGGTTGAGGGTGCCGAAGAGCGCGGCAATGAGCAGCGCACCGGCGACGCCGACCGAAGCCGCCTCGGTCGGCGTCGCCCAGCCCTTGTAGATCGAGCCGATGATCGCGGCGAAGAGCAGGATGATCGGGATGAGCTGCACCAGCGCGCGCAGCATCTGCGCCAGCGGAAAGACGCGCCGCGTGCCGCCCAGCGACGGGCGCAGCAGGCACAGGATCACCGTCACCGCCATGAAGGCGAGCGCGAGGCCGACGCCGGGGACAAGCCCCGCGAGGAACAGCTTGGGGATCGAGCTTTGGGTGAGGAAGCCGTAGACGATGAGGTTGATCGAGGGCGGGATCATGATGCCCAGCGTGCCGCCCGCCGCGATCGCGCCGGAAAAGAGGCGCGGGTCGTAGCCCAGCTTTTCCGCCTGCGGCATGGCGACGGTGGCGACGGTCGCGGCTGTGGCGACGGAACTGCCGGAGGTCGCCGAGAACATCGTCGCCGTGGCCACGTTGGCGTGGACGAGGCCGCCGGGCAGCCAGCTTACCCAGCGGTCGAGCGCCGCGTAGGTGCGCGTGGCGATGCCGGAGCGCACGAGGATTTCGCCCAGCAGGACGAAGAACGGGATGGCGATTAGGGTGGGGTTGTTGGAGGTGGACCACACGAGGTTGCCGAGGCCGCGCATCAGCGGGAACGGGGTAAAGAAGATGTCGAGCCCGAAGCCCAGCAAAAAGAGCACGATGCCGACGGGAATCGACAGGCTCAGCAGGCCCAGAAGGCCAAAGGTCGCGTAGGCGATCATTGCGGGCTCTCCCCTTCGCCGACCACGCCGATGGCGCGGTCGGCGGTGTCGAAGCGGCCCTGCACCACCAGCACGAGCGCGGCGAGGAAGGTGAGCCAGGCCATCAGCGCGAACCAGACCCAGCCCGCAAACCACGGCATCTGCACCAGCGCGAGCGGCGTCTCGAGCGGCGTGTTGGCGCGCGAAGCATTGGCGAGCGAGCGCTCGACCACGGGCCAGGCGCGGATCGCCACCAGGCTCACCGTGCCCGCCAGCACCAGCGCCGCGAAAAGGTCGAACGCCGCGCGCAGCCCCGCGCCGCCGCGCGTGCGCAGGATGTCTATGCGGACATGGCCCAGTTCCGTCAGCGCGTAGCCCATGCCCCAGGCGGTTGCGATCGCCATGACATAACCGCTGATCTCGTCGGTGCCGCCGAAGGAGGCGTGGACCCGGCGCAGCGCGATATCCGACAGCACCAGCGCGGCGCAGGCCAGCAGGCCCGCGCCCACCAGCACCGCGACCGTGCGGTTGAGCGCGCGCAGCGCGCCGAGAAGGGCCTCCGCCCGGTCCGCTGCGCCGGTCATACTCAGTTCACCCCGGGGATGGTGACGCCGACGGTTTCGCCGACGCTCGCGTTCCAGCGCCGCGCCCAGTCGTCACCGGCGCGCTCGGCCCAGTCGGGCAGCACGGTATTGACCAGCACCTCGCGGGCGCGGGCGAAATCGGCGTCGGAGACCTCGACCAGGGTCATGTCGCGGGCCTCGCCCGAGGGGCAGTCGCCGTTGCCGGTAAGGCAGGCGATATCGTTCACGAGCGCGTCCTGCGCGGTGGCCCAGGCGGGGTCTTCGAAATTTGCCTCGATCTGCGTCTCGATCAGCGATTGCGTCTCGGCATCGAGACTGTTCCACCGGTCGAGGTTCATCGCCGTCACCACGCTGTCCCAGCCACCGAGCGGAATGGGCAGCAGGTGGGTGGAGACCTCCCACCAGCCCGCGGAATAGCCCGAGCCCGCGCCAGTGACGGCGCAATCCACCACGCCGTTTTGCAGCGCGCCGGGCACCTCGCCAAAGCTCACGTTGATGCCCTCGGCGCCCAGTGCTTCGAGGAATTGCGCGGTCATGCGGCCCGAGGCGCGGACCTTTAGCCCTTCAAGATCAGACAGTTGCGTCACGGGCGCGTTGCAGAACACCACCTGCGGCGGGTAGGGCGCGATGGCGAGGACGTGGGAATTGAAGCGGTCGTGGAAGATGTCCTGCACCATCGGGCGGGCGGCATCGACCATCGCGCGGGCCTCATCCGCCGTCAGCGCCACGAGCGGCACGTCGAGCCCTTCAAGCTCTGGCGCGTCGGCCACGGCGTAATCGGCCACGGTCATGCCCACGTCATAGACGCCCTGCCCCAGCAGGCGGAACACGTCGCCGACGCCGAGATTCATCTGGTTGTGGGTGGTCAGCGACACGCTGATTTCGCCATCCGATGCTTCGGGCAGCGTCCCGGTCCAGAACGGGGCCTCGTATTGCTTGTGCAGGGGCAGGCTCGACCAGCTTCCGACCACGGACAGCTCCTGCGCCGCGAGCGGCGTGGCGAGAATCGTGGTGGTGGCGGCGAGAATTGCGGTGAATTTCATGGGTCTTTCTCCTTGTCGGTTTGGTGTCGGTATTGCGTCGGTATTCCGTCGGGTCTTTCGGGTCATGCGGCCTGCGGTGCCAGCACCGGCACTTCGGCCGCTTCGGGGATGTCGGCGATCAGCATGTGGCCGGGACGGTGGGTGATGCAGAGCGGCGGCGCGGCGGCCTCGATCGCCACTTGCGGCGTCACCCCGCAGGCCCAGAACACCGGCACATGACCGCCCGGCAGCGGCGCGGGATCGCCCCAGTCGGGGCGGGCGATATCGGCGATGCCGATCGCCGCCGGGTCGCCCGCATGCACGGGCGCGCCATGCGCCAGCGGGTAGCGGCGCGAGAGCGCCACGGCCTCGTCCACGCGGCCCTCGGGCAGGGCGCGCATGCTGACGACCATATGCGCGGCGAACGGACCGGCGGGGACGCAGGGGATGGATGTGCGGAACATCGGAACGGTGGTGTCGTTCCCGACATGCCAAAGCGGGATACCCGCCTGCATCAGCGCGTGCTCGAAGGTAAACGAACAGCCCAGCGCGAAGGCGACCATGTCGTCGGTCCAGAGGTCCGCGATATCGGTCGTCGTGCCGTCGAGCCGCCCGTGGCGATAGATGTTGTAGGCGGGCACGTCGCTGCGGATGTCGAGATCGCGGCCAAGGGTGTGCATCATCGGATCGCCGGTGTCCGACACGCCCACCAGCGGGCACGGCTTGGGGTTGCGCTGGCAGAAGCGCATGAAATCGAGCGCCTGCGCCTCGGGCAGGATCACCAGATTGGCCTGCAGATAGCCGCGCCCCAGCCCCGCCGTGTGCCCGGTATAGCGCCCGGCGCGGATCGCGGCGCGGACCTCTGGCAGGTCGGCTTGTCTCAGTCGGTCGAAATCGGCGGTCACGGGCGGTCCTCAGCTGTGTGGTGTCCACGGTGACCGGGCTTGTGTATAAAATCAAATCGATAAAATTTGTCAGTACTGATATAATTTCATTATCATCATGCCGTCTTGCATCGCCCAGAACAGGAAAGAGGGCAGCGCCTGCCGGGGCGCAGGCAGGCGCAGGCAGGCGGTGCCGCCGGGCGGGACATACCGGAACGGGCGCGCATCACCCCGGGGTGCCGCCCCCCTCGTTGTCCCGATACGCCTGCGCCACCTCGCGCGCCGCGTTTGCGGCGAACTCGATGATGTGGCTGCGCGGCTCGGCGAGCCATGAGGCGGTGAAGCGCAGCGGCGGCGGCACCCAGCCGGGGTCGAACTCGCGGATGCGCCCCGCCGCCACGTATTCCGCCCCCAGCGCGCGCGGCAGGGCGGCGATGCCGAGATCGGCCTCGACCAGCCGGAAACAGGCCGACAGCGACGAGGAGGGAAAGATCGAAACGTCGGGCCCGACATGCTCGTAGAGCAGTTCGCGCAGTTCCCGATAGGGCCGGGTGTTGCGCGCATAGGTCAGCACCGGGCGCGCGAGATACGCCGCCGGATCGGGCCGATCGGGGGCGGAGGCGGCGGCATACCAGGCGAGGTCGAAGCCCGGCAGTTCGATATTCTCGACCGTGTATTCGGAAATCGGGCCGAGCAGGATCGCGAGGTCGATCTCGCGGCCCAGCAGGCGCTCGCGCAGGTCGAGCGAGATATCCACGTTGAACTCGATCTCCAGCCGGGGAAACCGGCGGTGCAGGCGGGCGATGAGATCGGGCAGCCAGCATTGCGCGATGGTCTCTGACACGCCGATCCGCAGATGCCGCTCCAGCGCCTCGGGGTCGATCACGTCCTTCTCGATCATCTCCTGCAATCGCTCGAACTTTTCAGCATAGACCAGCAGCCGCTCGCCCAGCCGGGTGAGGTTCATGCCGCCCGCCGCGCGCTCGAAGAGGGTGCCGTGAAGACTGTCCTCAAGGTTGCGGATGCGGGCGGTGACGGCGGGCTGCGTGAGGTTGAGGCTGACGGCGGCGCGGCGCACGCCACCGGTACGCACCACGGCGAGGAAGGTGTGCAAATGAGCGAGGTTGAGCGGCGGCATGCGTGATCCTGTGGGGGCAATCCTGGTGTTCGGTATCCGGCACAGCGTATCCGATTCTCGGAGGAAGCGTGGGGCGATCATGATCCGGGGCGGACGGTCGCCACCCATCCCGCGCGGAACAAGGCGCGCTTGCGCGCCGCCGCGCGATTGTCGAAAGTCAGCAACAGGCCACGACCGGCCCGCATACATTCACTCCTCACTCTTCAGGTGCCGGTCGTCAGTGCGTAGCCCGGCGGGGCCAGCGCGGTGACACAGGTGATGGGGGCGAGTCCCAGAAAGGTGCAACGCTCGATCACGAAGAGCGCGGCGCCGTCCTGCGTGCCCAGCAGACCGGCCTGTTCGGGGGTGGCGTTGGCAGCGGAGAAGCGCAGCGTATAGCGGCTGTAGGGGCGGTGCGCGAGGAGCCATTCATTGGCGCTCTCGGCGGTCAGATCGACATGCGCGATCTCGGGCACGGTGACGAGGTTGATCCAGCGGTCCTCGTACATGAACGGCCGCCGGTCGGCGAGGTGCAGCGCCTGCGCGCGCAGCATCCGCTGAGGCGCGGGCAGGCCCATCGCGGCGGCGACCGAATGGGGGGTCTCCGCGATCTCGCGCGCAACAAGCTGGTAGCCATAGGCACGGCCCGTGGCCTCGACCTCCTCGCGCGCGACGGGGATGTCGAAGGTGGCGCGGGTGACGGGGCGCGCCAGCACCCGCGTGCCGCCCTTGCGCTTGCGCTCGACCAGCCCCTCGTCGGCCAGCGCGCGCATGGCGCGCTGCACGGTGGTGCGCGCACAGCCCAGCTCGCCTGCCAGGTCGGCGTCGCGCGGCAGGCGCGCGCCGGGCGGGTAGGTGCCGCTGAGGATGCGCCCGTGGATGACCTCGCGCAGCGCGCGCCAGCCGGTGATCTGCGGGGCGCTCATGCCCCGGCCTCCAGCGCGGTCATGGCGGCGCGGAAGCGGGTGCAAATCGCGTCGCGCCGGACGTGGCGGCCCTGCTGCACGACGTGGCGACCGCCGCTCCAGACATCGGTGACGCAGGCAGCGCCGTGGCCGCCGAAGATCGCCGTGTCGAGCGCGGTGTCGCCGCGCCGGTTGCAGAGCCATTCGTTGTCCGTGTCGAGCGCCAGCATGTCGGCCCGGGCACCCGGCGCGATCCGCCCGGCATCGCGCCCGCCCGCCTGCGCGCCGCCCGCGAGCGCCATGTCGAATAGCCTGCGCCCGGTGGAGGTGCCTTGGGTGGCAAGCGCGGCGCGGCTGCGGTCGCGCAGGCGTTGCGAGTATTCCAGCGTGCGCAACTCCTCGAAGAGGGCGATGTGGACGTTCGAATCCGAGCCGATACCGGCGCGTCCCCCGGCGTGCAGGTGGCGCACCCCGTCGAAGATGCCGTCGCCGAGGTTCGATTCGGTGATCGGGCAGAGCCCGGCGACCGCGCCGGTGGCGGCGAGGCGGGTGGTCTCCTGCGCCGTCATCTGCGTGCAGTGGATGAGGCACCAGCGCGCGTCCACGTCGTGATGGTCGAGCAGCCAGGTGACGGGGCGCGCGCCGCTATGGGCCTCGACCTCTTCGACCTCGGCCACCTGCTCGGCCAGGTGCATGTGAACCGGGCCACCTCCGGCGAGCGCCAGCGCGGCGGCCATGCCCGCCCCGTCCACCGCGCGAAGGGAATGGGGGGCCACGCCGATACGGTCATCGGCGTGGCCGTGCCGGGCGAGGTGCCGCGCCGCCCCCGCGTGGAGCCGGGCGAAGGCATCGGGCGTGTTGCCGAAGCGGCGCTGCCCGTCGCCGAGGGGCCGCGCGTCGCAGCCGCCCCATTGGTAGAGCACCGGCAGCAGCGTGAGGCCGATCCCCGCCTCTTGCGCCGCCGCGACGATCCGCGCCGACATCTCGGCCGGGTCGGCGTGGGGCTGCCCCGTGGCGGTATGGTGGAGGTAGTGAAACTCGGCCACCGCGCCATAGCCCGCTTCGAGCATCTCCATGAATACCATCGCCGCGATCGCCTCCACCCGGTCGGGATCGAGCCGGTCGAGGAAATGGTACATCTGCCGCCGCCAGGTCCAGAACGTATCCGCCGGGTCGGGGCCGCGCGCCTCGGTCAGCCCGGCGATCGCGCGTTGAAAGGCGTGGCTGTGCAGGTTGAGCGGCGCGGGCAGGAGCAGGTCGGCATGGGTGGCGGCGCGGGCGGTCATTGGGGCCACGGACACGATTCGCCCGTCCTCGCCGATGCGGATGTCCATGTCGGCCTGCCAGCCCCCCGGCATAAGAACCTGATCTGCCGTGATAATTTGCATGGCGCGACTCCGTTGACAAATTAAGTGCATACATATTACTGTTAAACGCATTGATAATCAAGGACAGGTGTCATGCCCGAACCGCTGCTGCTCACCGATCTGCGCGCCGCCACGATGCTGCCCGGCGGGGCGGCCTATGGCGTGATCGGGGACGCCGCCATCGCCATCGAGGACGGCGCGATCCGCTGGGTGGGGGCGGCGCGCGATGTGCCCGGCGATCTGGCCGACTGGCCCCGCCGGGGCCTTGGCGGGCGGCTGGTGACGCCCGCGCTGATCGACTGTCACACCCATATCGTGCATGGCGGCGACCGCGCCCGCGAATTCGAGATGCGGCTGGAGGGCGCGAGCTATGAAGAGATCGCGCGCGCCGGGGGCGGCATCGTCTCGACGGTGAGCGCCACGCGCGCGGCGGATGAGGCGACGTTGCTCAAGGATGCGCTGTCCCGGGTCGATGCGCTCATTGCCGAAGGGGTGGGCTGCATCGAGATCAAGTCGGGCTATGGGCTTGATCTTGAAACGGAATTGCGGATGCTGCGCGTGGCGCGGCGGATCGGGGAGGTACGGCCCGTGACCGTGGTTACAAGCTTTCTGGGGGCGCATGCGGTGCCCGCCGGAGAGGATGCCGACCGCTATATCGACGAGGTTTGCCTGCCCGCGCTGGAGGCGGCGCATGCCGAGGGGCTGGTGGATGCGGTGGACGGGTTCTGCGAGGGGATCGCCTTTGATACAGCGCAGATCGCGCGGGTGTTCGATCGCGCGGCGGCGCTTGGTCTTCCGGTCAAGCTCCATGCCGAACAACTCAGCCATATGGGCGGCACCGCGCTCGCCGCGCGCTACGGTGCGCGCTCAGTTGATCATGTGGAATATGCGAGCGCGGCGGATGCCCGTGCGCTCGCCGATGCCGGGTCGGTCGCCGTGCTCTTGCCCGGCGCGTTCTATACCCTGCGCGAGACGCAAGCGCCCCCCGTTCAGGCGTTCCGCGAGGCGGGCGTGCCTATGGCGGTGGCCACCGATCTCAACCCCGGATCGTCGCCGCTCGGCTCGCTTCTGCTGGCGATGAACATGGCCTGCACCCTCTTTCGCCTGACCCCGGAAGAGGCGCTCGCCGGCGTCACGCGCCACGCCGCGCGGGCCTTGGGCCTGCGCGACCGGGGCGAGATCCGCGCCGGGCTGCGCGCCGATCTGGCGGTGTGGAACGTGGAGACGCCTGCGGAACTCTCATACCGGATCGGCACCAACCCCCTGCACACCCGCATCGTCGGAGGACAATCGTGACCGAGACGCTCATCCCCGGAGCCACCCCGCTGGCACAACTGGAAACGCTGTGGCGCGAGGGGCGCGCGGCGCGGCTCGACCCCTCGGCCCAGGGCGGGATCGACCGCGCGGCGGCGCTGGTCGAACGGGCGGCGGATGGCGACGCGGCGGTTTACGGCGTCAATACCGGCTTTGGCAAGCTCGCCTCGGTCAAGATCGAGGCCAAGGACACCGCGCAATTGCAGCGCAACCTGATCCTGTCCCATTGCTGCGGCGTGGGCGAGGCGCTGGACGCGGCCACCACGCGGCTGATGATGGCGCTGAAGCTTTTGTCATTGGGGCGCGGCGCCTCGGGCGTGCGGTGGGAGATCTGCGCGCTGATCGAGGACATGCTGGCCGCCGATGTCGTACCGGTCATTCCGGCGCAGGGGTCGGTGGGCGCGTCGGGCGATCTGGCCCCGCTGGCGCATATGGCCGCTGTGATGATCGGCGAGGGCGAGGCGGTATTCGAGAGCGAGACGCTGCCGGGCGGCGAGGCGCTGGCGCGCGCGGGGCTGTCGCCCGTCGTGCTCGGCCCCAAGGAGGGGCTGGCGCTGATCAACGGCACGCAGTTTTCCACCGCCTGCGCATTGGGTGGCCTCTTCGAGACCATAACCCTCTTGCGCGGGGCGGTGGTGACCTCGGCGCTCTCGACCGACGCGATCATGGGCTCCACCGCGCCGCTGCACCCGATGATCCACGACCTGCGCGGACATCAGGGGCAGATCGACGTGGCCGCCGCGATGGCCGCGCTGATGGCGGGCAGCGTCATCCGCGAGAGCCACCGCGAGGGCGACACCCGCGTGCAGGACCCCTATTGCATCCGTTGTCAGCCGCAGGTGACGGGTGCTGCGCTCGACCTCATCCGCTGGGCCGCGCGCACGCTGGAGGTCGAGGCGAATGCCGTGACCGACAATCCGCTGGTGCTGGTCGAGGATGGCGCGATCCTGTCGGGCGGAAATTTCCATGCCGAACCGGTGGGGTTTGCCGCCGATACGCTGGCGATGGCGATTTCCGAGGTGGGGGCCATCGCGCAGCGGCGGGTGGCGCTGATGGTCGATCCGACGCTGTCGTTCGATCTGCCGCCGTTCCTCACGCCCGATCCGGGGCGGAACTCGGGGCTGATGATCGCCGAGGTGACGACGGCGGCGTTGATGAGCGAAAACAAGCACCTGGCGCATCCCTGCACCATCGACAGCACGCCCACCTCGGCCAATCAGGAGGATCATGTGAGCATGGCGGCGCACGCCGCCTATCGCCTGCGGCGGATGACGCGAAACCTGTCGGTGATCCTCGGCGTCGAGGCGATCTGCGCGGCGCAGGGCATCGAGGCGCGTGCGCCGCTGGAGACCTCTGGGCCGTTGCGGGATGCGGTGGCGCGGCTGCGGGGGGTGGTGCCGAGCCTCGGGACAGATCGTTACATGGCCCCCGATCTGGAGGCGGCCGCCGCCCTCCTGCGCGGGGGCACGCTGGTGCGGGCGGCAGGGCTGGAGCTGGCGCTATGATCGAGGTGGTGCAGGGGAATGGGCCGCTGGTGCTGGGCTTTCCGCATACGGGCACGTATGTTCCGCCAGAGATCGCAGCGCGGCTGAATGCGACGGGCCGCACGCTGGCCGATACCGATTGGCATGTCGAGCGGCTGTATGACGGGCTGGTCGGGGACGTGACGACGGTGCGCACGCCGGTGCATCGCTACGTGATCGACGTGAACCGCGCGCCCGACGGCGAAAGCCTCTATCCCGGGCAGAACACCACCGGTTTGATTCCGTTGACGAATTTCGATGGTGATCCGATCTGGCATGAGAAGGAAACGCCCGACGCGGCGGAGGTGGAGGCGCGGCGTGTGGCGTATCACGCACCCTATCATGCCGCGCTGACTACGGAGATGGAACGCGTGCGGGCGCGGCACGGGTTTGCCGTACTCTACGATTGCCATTCCATACGCTCGCGTATCCCTTACCTGTTTGATGGCGTTCTGCCCGATCTGAACATCGGCACCAATGGCGGTGCGACCTGCGCGCCGGGGATCGAGACGTCGGTGCAGGATGCCTGCGCGGCGAGCGGATACACCACCGTCACCAATGGCCGCTTCAAGGGCGGCTGGACGACGCGCCATTACGGGCGGCCCGATGAAGGGCTGCACGCGATACAGATGGAATTGGCGCAATCCACCTATCTCGCCGCCGAGGTGCCGCCCTGGACCTATGACGACGCGCGCGCGACGCGCCTGCGCGCCACGCTGCGCGCCATCCTTGATACCCTGTCGGACTGGAGACCGTGATGACCGATCCCCGCAAGAACACCCGCGATATCTATCCCCCCACCGGCCCGGAGCTGAACGCCAAGAGCTGGCAGACCGAGGCACCGCTACGGATGCTGATGAACAACCTGCATCCCGACGTGGCCGAGAACCCGCACGAGCTGGTGGTCTATGGCGGCATCGGGCGGGCGGCGCGGACCTGGGCGGATTTCGATTGGATCGTCGAGAGCCTCAAGGATCTGGAGGCGGACGAAACGCTGGTGGTGCAGTCGGGCAAGCCGATTGCCATCGTCAAGACGCATACGGACGCGCCCCGCGTGCTGATCGCCAATTCCAACCTCGTGCCGCATTGGGCCACCTGGGACCATTTCAGCGAACTGGACCGCAAGGGGCTGATGATGTACGGCCAGATGACCGCCGGATCATGGATCTATATCGGCTCACAGGGGATCGTGCAGGGCACCTACGAGACCTTTGCCGAGGCCGGGCGGCAGCATTACGACGGCGACCTGACGGGCAAGTGGATCCTGACCGGGGGGCTTGGCGGTATGGGCGGTGCGCAGCCGCTGGCCGCCGTGATGGCCGGGGCGTGCTGTCTGGCGGTGGAGTGCAACCCCGACAGCATAGATTTCCGCCTGCGCACGCGATATGTGGACGAGCGGACCGACAGCCTCGACGAGGCGCTCGCCATGATCGAGCGCTGGACCAAGGCGGGTGAGGCGAAATCGGTGGGGCTTCTGGGCAATGCCGCCGATATCTTTCCCGAGATTTACCGGCGCGGCATCCGGCCCGATATCGTCACCGACCAGACCAGCGCGCATGATCCCGTCAACGGCTACCTGCCGCAGGGCTGGAGCATGGCGGAGTGGCGCGAGAAGCGCGAGAACGACCCCAAGGCGGTGGAACGCGCGGCGCGGGCGAGCATGAAAACCCATGTCGCGGCGATGGTGGATTTCTGGAATGCGGGCGTGCCGACGCTCGATTACGGTAACAACATCCGGCAGGTGGCGCTGGATGAGGGGCTGGAGAACGCCTTTGCCTTTCCCGGCTTCGTGCCCGCCTATATCCGGCCGCTGTTCTGCCGGGGGATCGGTCCATTCCGGTGGTGCGCGCTGTCGGGCGACCCGGAGGATATCTACCGCACCGACGCCAAGATGAAAGAGCTGTTCCCCGACAACACCAAGCTGCACAACTGGCTCGACATGGCGCGCGAACGGATCAGTTTTCAAGGGCTGCCCGCGCGGATCTGCTGGATCGGGCTGGGCGACCGGCATCGCGCCGGGCTGGCGTTCAACGAGATGGTGGCAAAGGGCGAGTTGACGGCGCCGGTGGTGATCGGGCGCGATCATCTGGACAGCGGCTCGGTCGCGAGCCCCAACCGCGAGACCGAGGCGATGAAGGATGGCAGCGACGCGGTGAGCGACTGGCCGTTGCTGAATGCGCTGGTCAACACCGCCTCGGGCGCGACATGGGTCAGCCTGCATCACGGCGGCGGCGTTGGCATGGGATTTTCGCAGCACGCGGGCGTGGTGATCTGCGCCGATGGCACGCCCGAGGCCGCCAAACGGCTGGAGCGGGTGCTGTGGAACGACCCGGCGAGCGGTGTCTGGCGGCACGCGGACGCGGGCTATGACGAGGCGCTCGATTGCGCGCGCGACCACGGGCTGCGCCTGCCGCGTATCCTCGGGCAAGGTTTGTCATAAATCTGTCACATCGCCGTTACATTACCCTGATGTGCGTGCAATGCCGATTGCATCCGGCGGCGGCAGGGAGCAGGTTATGCCTCCGCGCAAATCAACGCGACATGGAAGATCGCTTTGGACAGCCCCAGCCTCACCATGTTCTTTCTTCAGATTGCAGGGGCGGCAGCGCTGCTGATCTGGTCGGTGCGTCTGGTGCGCACCGGGGTCGAGCGCGCCTTTGCGGCGCGGTTGCGCCTCTGGCTGCGCCGGTCGGGGCAGAGCCGTCTGCTCGCGGCCATGACGGGGGGCGGTTGCGCGATGGCGCTGCAAAGCTCGACCGCCGTGGCCATCCTCGTGGCCAATTTCGTCGCGGCGGGGGCGGTGCCGGCGGCGGCGGGGCTGGCGATGGTGCTCGGTGCCGATCTTGGCTCGGCGCTGGTGGCCAAGCTGCTGATGGTGCGGGTATCGTGGCTGGTGCCGGTGCTGTTGCTCGCAGGCGTGGTGCTGTTCCTGCGCGGGCGGCAGAAGCGGGTGCGCCAGAGCGGGCGCATCCTGGTCGGGCTGGGGCTGATCTTCGTCTCGCTCGACATGCTGCGGATGGCGACCGAGCCGCTGCTCGACAGCGCGGCGGCGGGCGCGGCGATGCAGTATCTGGCGCGCGACACGCTCACCGCTTTCGTGATCGGGGCAATTTTCGCCTGGCTGGTGCACTCCTCGGTGGCCGCCGTGCTGCTCTTCACGACGCTGGTGGCGCAGGGGCTGATGCCGCTCGCGGCGGCGCTGGCGCTCATCCTGGGGGCCAATATGGGCGGGGCGGCGATCGCGGTGGTGCTGACGCTGGCGGCACAGCCCGAGGCGCGGCACGTGGCCATGGCCAACCTGGTGCTGCGGGGCGGGGCGGCGGCGCTGGTGCTGGCGGTACTGACGGCGACGCAGCCGCCCCTCGACTGGCTGGGCGCGGCACCGGTCGCGCAGGCGATCAACCTGCATATCGCGTTCAATCTCGGGCTCATGCTGGTCTGCCTGCCGCTGGTGACGCTGGCCGACCGGCTGGCGCGGCACCTCGTCCCGCAGGGTGCGCCGTCGGGGCTGGTGCACATGACAGCGCTGGATCCCGCCGCGCTCGATGCGCCGGACCGGGCGCTCTCGTGCGCCACGCGCGAGGTGATCCGCATCGGCGAAACCGTGGAGGCGATGCTGCGCCCGGTGCCGAAGCTCTTTGAGCAGTGGGACGAGGCCGGGGCGCAGGCGGTGAGCGACAGCGCCGAGAGCGTGCGCAAGCGCCATCTCGACACCAAGCTCTATCTCGCGCAGCTCAACCGCGCGGGTCTTGATGCCGAGCGGAGCCAGCGCGCGATGGACCTGTCGGGCATCGCCGCACATTTCGAGGCCGCGAGCGACACCATCGCCACCTCGATGCTGGGGCTGGCGCGGCGGCTGCAACACGAGGGCGTGCATTTCTCGCGGCCCGGATGGGAAGAGATATGCGATTTCCACGACAGGGTGCTGGCCAACGCGCAGCAGGCGCTGGCGCTGATGATGTCGCAGCATCCCGACGACGCGCGCGACCTGGTGGCCGAGAAGGACACGATCCGCGATATCGAGGCGCGCCTGCAACGCGCCCATCTGGGGCGGCTTCGCGAGGGGCTGACCGAAAGCATCGAGACCAGCAACATCCACCAGGAGACGCTGCGCGCGCTCAAGCAGGTCAACACCGCGTTTACCATGGTGGCGTATCCGATCCTGACCGAGACGGGCGACCTGTTGTCGAGCCGCATGTCGAGCCGCGCCTGAGCGCAATTGTGTCAGCCCCACGCTGGGCGTGGGACAGGAGAGACGGCGGAGGGCGGGAGAGGCCCCGGGACAGAGAGGCCACGCCGCGCGCCATGGCCGGTTCCCACAAGCGTGGCAGGACCGCGATGCACGGACTATGCGCGGCCGGCGTTGCCGGGGACGCGCGGAAACAAGCGCCCCGGTCAGGAAAAGGCGTCCGGCGTCGCCATCACGAGACGCCGGACCTGCCGCTTGGCGGGCTCCCGCAAATCCGACCTGTTAAGCGAAATCATGAATTTCAGGGCACCGGGCGACAGGCTTTCATTTCGCCGCGGCGGGATCACCAGTTTCGCGATACTGTCCTCCGGTACATTCGCAAACCTGAGCAATTCCATGCCCGGCGCTGCACCGCCTTTCATTTCGTCCTCAAGGGAAATGAATGTCACGGGTGCCCGGCTTGCCGCGGACAAACGCGCATGGATCGCATCCCAATCCTTGTCAAAGGTTATCGCCTCTTCCCAGGGGCCGAATTCCTGCGCGCATTGCCCCGATTTCACGCTCTGATTATGCCAGCTTTGCAGCCATTTTTCCATATCCCTCGTGTAAAAGACGAACTCGGATCGCGCCGGGTGCGCCGCCGTTTCGATGGCATCGAGCAGATGCTCCAGATTGTCGATAAAACCGGCCGCGTGATCGAAAACGCACAGCGTTTCATCCGATACGATCGCCGTGCCTTTTCCATCGGTCACGGTCCGGTTCACGATATCCTTCACCTTCGCATCAAAGACCGCACGGCTGGCTTCGTTTCGCGCGCGCAGATACGCCTGCGACGCACGGCGCAATTCCAATGTGTGCACATGCTTCGGGAAAAGCGAAACATGCTCCCCGAGGATCGTCATGTTGCGGCGCATGAGCAATTGGGCAAAGGTCGTCGCGGTTTTGAAAAATCCGCAATGCCAAATGATCCGCGGAGTGCCGGAGCCTGCTGAATCGCTGATATGGTGCGGCGTCATTCCGAATCTCCCTGCGCCCTGCGTTAGAATCCCGTCCCGTCCCGGATAGTGTCATCTTTCATCGCACTGCCCCGTCTGATCCCGGCGGCGGATTCGAAACCCGATCCACCAGCACAATGATCCCGAACGCGGGCGTGCCCCCCGTTTGGAAACCCCGCGCGCTGTCCCGATATCCGCCGTCATCCGGGACCGCCGCTACTTGTCAATGCGCAAGGCGGGCAAGGACGTTTCGGGGCAGGTGGAAACGGTTGCACCATAATCCCGCTTCATGTCCCCGATGAAGGCAACCACCTGAGCCTCGTTCTCCGGCGTTTTCGGGATAGCGGGATTCAGCACCAGACCGACCGACCGGCGCGCGATACGCAGCAATTCATCGACGATATCGTACCACATGGCCACCGGGCCATAGGCGTCGATCGCCTGATAGACCAGAACGATGTCACGGCTTTCGTCCGCGAATTCATAAGGCAGGCTGCGGCCATCGAAGAACCGGCAATTCAACCCCAGAAACTTGTGAAGTTCCGCGTAAGAATGGCCCATCGGATTGATCTTGTTCGCGTCGAAATAATCACAAATCTCGACCTTGTGGCCATATTGGCCCAAAACATCCGCGGTACCGCAACCGCCGGCTGACAGATCAATGATCTCCACAGGCTCGCCATCGGAAAGCAATTCGGGAAACAGCACATGCGTTCGCGCCAGCTCGCGCAAACCGTTCAGGGCTCTGTATTGATATTTCAGCGGAATACGCGCCCGACACCGATCCAGAACGCCCAGCGCATAGGGAGACATGATTTTTGCCGGAACCTCGACCCCGCTCTCGTCGAGCCATTTCGACAAACGGGCCGTCCGGCGCAACCAGATGCGTTGCCGTCCGGTCGGAAATCTCCGTTTTGCCACGCGTGGCGACTTTTCCGCAGCCTCGCGATACAGGCTGGTTTCGAGCCTGATGTAATTCCTTGCAAGGGAAATCGCTTTCACACCTCATACTCCGCAGCCCACATTCCCCGAATGGCGGCTCGCCCGGCGGCAGGGTCACCCGATCCCTTGATCCGTTCAAGCGTTTTTCGGCCCCCGGGCATCAGTCCTGGCCGGCCCGGCGACGGGACCGCGCCCGGCCGGGGCATGACCACGCGCCACCCCGGTCCGTTTGCCGCCGGTCCCTGACATTCCCGGCTCATGCGGATTTTTGCAGCAGCCGCGCGCGGCGGTTGCCATAGCGTTGCTGGTTGGGGGCGATGTCGGCGGCGCGGTCGAAGGCGGCCACCGCCGCCGCCTCGTCGCCCGCATCGCGGCACAGGTCGGCGAGGCGGCTGTGCAATTCGGCGGTGCTGTCGTCCATCGCGCTCGCGCGCTGCATCGCGGCGCGCGCGGCCTCCGCATCGCCCGCATCCAGGTGAATCCGTCCCGTCAGATAATGCCAGAAGGCGTGGTCGGGGGCCAGCGCGCGGCAGGCGTCCATCTCTCGCAGCGCGCCCGCGTGATCTCCGCCAAGCGACAGGATTTCCGCCTGCCGCTTGGCGATGAGCGGGGCGTCGGGGCTGGCCTCCCGCGCCTCGGAATTGCGCGCGAGGGCCGCCTCGATCCGCCCCATCCGGGCATCGAGCAGGGCGCAGAAACTGTCCGGCAGCGTGCCGGGGGCAAAGCGCGGGTCGGTCTCGATCCGGTCGCGCAGGGCGCGCAGGTCTCGGGGGCTGTTCAGGAGCCGCGCCACCTTGCCGTCGATGGCGAAATCCGGCCATTCGATGGCGATGGTCGAGAGGTCCGCCGCCCGCCTGCGCAGGATGCGCGCCTGCTGTACGAGGATGTTGGTCTGTTGGTAGCGGATCGGCAGCATCAGGAGCGTGTCACGGTCGAACGGCAGCACCGCGCCGGGGCGCAGCCGACGCCGCTTGATCATGAAGGTGCCGATCACGGTGACATCGGGCAGCATCGGTTTTTGCCAGAACGCCCGCAGGAAGGAGCGCCGCGCCCCGTGCCGCCGCCCGAGCGCGCCGAGGATATGCGCCTCGACGGCGAGCGCGGTGACGGTATTTTCCTGCCATTGGTTGGGATGGGCGAGGGCGGTGCGGACGTGGGCGCGGGCCTCCTCCCAGCGGCTCAGGTAGATGCCGCCGATCGCCTGCATCAGCGGCAGGAACGCGTTGTCGGCCCCGGCGGCAAGGATCGCCTCGCCGATCTCCCACGCGGCCTCGTCGCGGCCCGACTCCTGCAACCGGCGGGCCAGCTTGACATAGACATGCGCCGCCTCGCTCGGGGTGATGAAGGCGTCGATGCCGGTTTGAAACCGTTCCAGCAGGCGCTCGTAGGCGGCCTCGCGCTCGGGCACGCTCATCACCTCGTGAAAGCATTTGCGCTCTTGCCCGCTCAGGCGTGCAGCGGCGCGGCTGAAGGCGCTGATCGGCGGGGCGACGATCTCGGAGGCGCGGGACATGGCGTAAAGTTCGAGGAAATCGCGCTGCACCGGCTTGCAGACGGAGAGGTCCACGAGGTCGTCGATGCGCGCGACCTTGGGGTGCGCGGCGGTGAAGCGGGCGATGCTCTCGGGCTGATCGGAAAACACCAGCGCGCCGGCATCCGCGTTCTTCTCCAGATAGGCGGAATAAAGCTCGTCCGGCTCGATCTTGGCGGGCCATTCCTTGTGCTTCCACGGCTCTTCGTTGAGGATATCGCCGCGGCGGATGTGATAGGCGATGGTGCGCCCGCCCTGCCCCGCCATCGCCGCCTCGACCGCCGCCATCTGCCGCGCCACCACCGGGTTGAAGCCGATGCGCGAGATGAAGCCGCGAAACCGGCTGCGCAGGTCGGTGCCGTCTTCCCACGGGAATTCCACGATCTCGAAGCCTTCGTCGAGCAGGACGTGCCCGCCACCCGCCAGATGCGTGGTGAGGCGATCCGGGCTGCTGTCCCTGAGGAAGGACCGCAGCGGCTTGGTCTGCGCGTCGAGCGCCTCGAAATCGGCGTTGTCGATAAAATGCCGGGCGATGAAATCGGGTGCGAAGAGATCACCGGGCGTGTCGAGCTTGGGCGCCATCGCCCCGCGCGGGAACCAGTTGATGCGGAAATCGGTGGCGTAATCCTCGGCCAGGCGGATGCTGTTGAGCATCATCAGCAGGCGCGCGCCAAGCTGATCCTTGCGCAAACCGATGAACAGGCCGCGGCCCGGATCGGCAGCATTGTCGGGAGCATTCGACATAAAACAACCTTTTCCCGTTGTGGAAAAGTCTATACACTCAATGGAAACAGTCGCAAGCGCTCCCGCTGCCGGGCAGTGGCGAAGGAGTAAACGGTTCATGCCAGCAGGGTCCGGCCTATTGCTGAGCACCTCTCTGGTGCGCCCCACCTCCGCCTTCGTCGAATGGCTGGCCTGGCACCGGATGATGGGCGCGCATCTCGTCAACGTGCTGATCGACCGCAGGCAGGCCGCCGCCCACCCGCTGCTGAGCGCGCTGGAGACGGCGGGGCTGGTGCGGATCGTGCCGGTGGGCGTCGATCCCGACATGAAGGAAGAGCCGCACAATTCCGCCCTGCGCGCCGGCGCGATAGAGGGTGAGGAGAGCGGCGGCCATGGTCTTTTCCTCGGACCGGACGAGTATTTCCGCATCCACAGCACGGCCCGGACCATCGCCTCGCTGATGCGCGGCGCCGGGGGCGCGGACGTGATGTCGGTGCCGGTCTGCGAGGGCGGGACCGGCGGGCACGAGCACCACGCGCCGGGGCCCGTGCTGCACATGACGCGGCCGGTGGCGGTGCCGGGGGCGGGCGCTGCGCTGCGCAGCGTGGTGCGGTTGGGCCTCTTTTCGTCGCGCACCCCCGAGGTGCCGGTGGGGCCGGTGGCGGGGGACGCACCGGTCAGGTGGACCGATGGCAGCGGCACGCCCCTGCCCGCGCCGCAGAGCCGGGTGGCCTGGGCACGGGCGGGCCACGCCCCCGGCATGGCGCGCGCCTCGGTCCTGCGCATCGCCGCACCGGCTTCGGAAACGCTGCTGCTGCGGGCGCAGCACCTGCCGCCCAAGCAACGGCCCGGCTCCGAGGCGCTGCTGGCCCGTCTTGCCGATCTGGCGGCGATCGAGGGGCCGGAGCACGCACTGGGCGCGCGCGCCGCCGCGCTCGGCGCGCAGATCGCCGAACTGATGGCCCTGCCCGGCGTGGCCGAGGCGCAGGCCGCAATCGAGGCCGGGGAGCGCGAGACGCTCAAGCAGATTCTACCCGCTGCGGAGCCCGCCATTCTACCCGCGGCGGAGGCCCCCGCCCGCGAAGCCGGGGCCACGGACGAGGACGCGCCCGCGCCCGATCCGGCGCTGCCCGAATGGTTCGCCGAAATCCATACCGGCGGCGACCGGCAGGGCTTTTACACGCGGCTGGAGCATCATGCCGTGATGTGCATCCGCCGCGATCCCGCGCGGCTTGTCGTGACCTTCGACAACCTGTCGAACGTCAATGACCTGTCCCCGGGGCGCGAGCCCTGGGCCTATCGCTTCGTGCGCGAGAACGGCGCATCGCACCTGTCTGTGATGGCGCGGCGCAAGGACTGGTACCGCTGCCCGCAGCTCATCGCGTATCTGGAAAAGCTGAGCGGGGACGGCCTCTTCGCGGAATTCGGGCAGATCTGGCTCACCGGCACGTCGATGGGCGGCTTTGCGGCGCTGGCCTTTGCCTCGCTCGCCCCCGGTGCCACGGTCATCGCCTTCAACCCGCAGACCACGCTCGACGAGACGCTGGTGCCGTGGGAGGAACGCTTTGGCATGGGGCGGGCGCGCGACTGGTCGCTGCCCTATTCCGATGCCGCCTTCGAGATCGACGAGGTGGCGCGGGCATTCGTGCTTTACGACCCGTTCTTCGCCCCCGACCGCCGCCATGTCGAACGGCTGGAGGGCGACAACGTCACGCCGCTCAAGACATGGTGCTCGGGGCATTTCTCGCCGGTGTTCCTGCGACGGGCGAACCTGCTCAAGCCGGTGATGCAGCACGCGCTCGACGGCACGCTGACGCCGGCGGTGTTCTACCGGCTCTACCGCGACCGCCGCCTGCTGCCGTGGTATCGCAAGGCGTTGCAGGCCAACCTTCAGGAGCGCGGGCACGAGCGGCTCGCGCGGATCGTCAGCCCCGCCTTCCAAAAGCTCAGACGCGAGGCCGCCGAATGACCGCAGCGCAGGACTTCGCCGCCGCCCTGCCCGCGCCCGCGCCGGGCGGCAGCCACGTCATCATGACCACGATGAAGAACGAGGGGCCGTTCATCCTCGAATGGGTGGCCTATAACCTCGCCATCGGCTTTACCGGCTTCGTCATCTTCACCAACGATTGCGAGGACGGCACCGACCTCATCGCCGACCGGCTGACCGAGCTGGGCTATGCCAGCCACCGGCCCAACGATGTCTCGGACGGCTCGCCGCCGCAGCACAAGGCGCTGCGCCGCGCCACCGCGCATCCGTGGGTGCGCGGGGCGGAGTGGCTGATGTGCCTCGACGTGGACGAGTTCATCAACCTGCGCGGCGGGCTCACGACCGTGCCGGATATGATCGCCGCGATGGGCGATTGCGACGCGGTGTCGTTCGCGTGGAAGCTGTTCGGCTGTGGCGGGGTGGAGGGCTACGAGGATCGCCCGGTGACCGGGCAGTTCACCCTCGCCGATATCGAGGACGATCCCGCCAACGGCCGCGCCACCGGCTTCAAGACCCTGTTCCGCAACAACGGCCTGTTTCGCAAGTACAACCCCCACCGCCCCAAGGGCGTGCCCGAGGGGCGCGAGGCGGATGTGCGCTGGTCAGATTGCGGTGGCAACCTGCGCCCGATGGATCAGGTGGGCTGGCGCGCCTGGCCCGGCTTCAGCCACCGCTATGCGCGGCTGCACCATTACTCGGTGCGCTCCATCGACAGTTTCCTGGTCAAGCGCGACCGCGGGCGCACCAACCACATCGCCCGCGAGCAGACCGAGCATTACTGGTCCGACATGAACGTCAACCGCGCCGAAGATCGCAGCATCGCGCCCCATGCCGCGCGGATGCGCCCGATCCTCGACGCGCTGCGCGCCGATCCGGTGCTGGGCGTGCTGCACGCCGAGGCCTGCGACTGGCACCGCGCGAAGATCGCCGAGTTGCGCGCCCGCCCCGGCTGGGACGAGTTCCGCGACTGGCTGCGGCGCAACAGCATAGAGACACGCGGCGAGATCACGCAGCGCGATTACTGACGGCAGGCAGGCGCAAAGGACAAGAGCAGACCATGGACAACAGCCTGAAAGACGACACCTACGACGACCTGATCCACTCGCAGGCGTGGCGCGACAAGCTGGCCGACCTCAACGAGACCATCGCCGACAGCCTCCGGCGGCAGGACGAGCCGGTCAGGATGAACGGCAACCTGTTCTATCGCCACAAGCAGGTGGATTTCTTCACGCACCCGTTCGTGCCGGATTTCGAGCCCAAGCGCCGCAATTTCGTGACGCTGGCGCGCCGCTCGACGAAGCTGTTCGAGATCGGGGTCAACGGCGGCCACAGCATGCTTCTGGCGCTGATGGCCAATCCCGACCTGCGCTGCGTCGGTGTCGATGTCTGCGCGCAGCTCGACCCGAGCTGGGCGCGCGTCGATATCTACGTGCCCGCCGCGTTCGCATGGCTCGGGGCCAATTTTCCGGGGCGGGTCGAGACGATCACCGGCAACTCGCTGGTCATCGCCCCGCAATACGCGCTCGACCATCCCGATGCCGGGATCGATTTCCTGCATCTCGACGGGGCCAAGGACACGCACCTGCGCGAGGTGCTGGCCCTGCGCGACGCGATGCGGCCCGGGGCGTTCGTCGTGCACGACGATTCCAACGCGCGCCCCGTCAGGCGCTCGGAGCGGCAGTTGCGCCGGATCAGGATCACCGAGGCGTTCGACCTTGACGAGGCCGGGCTGATCGAAAATCGCTGGCACACGGTGCGGCGGCTGGTCTAGGCAGCGGCGAAAGAGGGCTTTGACATGACACTTGCCACCATCGCCATGTTCTGGGATGGCCCGCCGCCCGGCTTTATCGAGCGGCTGTGCGTGCAATCCTTCGTCGATGCGGGCCACCCGGTCGTGATGTTCTCCTACCGGCCGGTCGAGGGGCTGCCCGCCGGTGTCGAGACGGCCCCCGCCTCCGATATCCTGCCCCACCCCGACACCATGATCCGGCATCAGCGCACCGGCAGCCCCGCGCCCTACAGCGACAAGTTCCGCTACCACCTGCTGACGCGGCATGACGGCATCATCTGGTCGGACACGGATGCGTATTGCCTGCGCCCGTTCGAGCCGAAGGACGGCTATTTCTTCGGTCGTGAGAGCGACGACGTGGTCGCCAACGGGGTGCTGGCGATGCCCGCGTCCTCGCCGACGCTGAAATCCCTCATTGACTTTTGCAACGACGAATACGCCGTTCCCGTCTGGATGGGAAAGCGGCATCTTGCCGGGATCGAGCGCCGCGCCGCCGCCGGCGATCCGATGCACGTATCGGAAATGCCCTGGGGGGTTTGGGGGCCGCGGGCGCTGTCGCACTTCCTGCAACAACACGACGAGTTCCGCCATGCCCTGCCGCCGCATGTGCTCTACCCGGTGTCATTCGGCGACCGGCAGATCTATTTCCGCGATGCGGCGAAGACGTGGCGATGCGTGCGCGAGGATACGGTGTCGATCCATTTCTACGGGCGGCGTTGCCGGCGGCGGCTGGAGTTGCGCCATGACGGCGTGCCGCCGCCGGGCTCGATCCTCGCAGAGCTGGCCGAGCGCCACGGCGTGACGGCCTGAGAACGGCAGGGGAGAGGCGCATGAGCCGGTTCGTCATTGTCACGCCGATGAAGAACGAGGGGCCGTTCATCCTCGAATGGGTGGCGCACAACCTCGCCATCGGGGCGGACGTGATCGCGGTCTTCTCCAACGATTGCACCGACGGTTCGGACGCGCTTCTCGACCGGCTGGACGCGATGGGCAAGGTCCGCCATTTCGACAACTCCTCGCCCCGCCCTGCCCCGCAGCGCCGCGCCTACCGCCGGTTCCTGGCAATGGATCTCGCCGGGCACGACGACTGGGTCATCCCGGTCGACGCGGACGAGTTCATCAACGTGCACACCGGCGATCACAGCCTGCGCGCGCTCACCGGGGCCGTGCCCGAGGCGCGGACCCTGTCGATGACGTGGCGGCTCTTCGGCAATGCCGGGGTGGTGACCTACGAGGACGGGTTCCTCACCGATCAGTTCACCCGTGCCGCCGCCGACATGACCCGCCGTCCGCCGCAGGCCTGGGGGCTCAAGACCATGTTCCACCGGGGGCTCTGGGGGCATATCGGCGTGCACCGGCCCAAGCGGCCTACGGTCGAGAGCTTCGAGGCGTTGCACTGGGTCAACGGCTCGGGCCGGCCCATGCCCGGGCGCTACATGGAAGGAAGCTGGCGTTCGGGGCCGGATTCGGTGGGCTATGAGCTGGTGCAGCTCAATCACTACGCGCTCAAGTCCTGCGAATCCTACCTGGTCAAGAAGGCGCGCGGCCGCGCGCATCACGGCGGCGAGGCGCTGGGGCTGGAGTACTGGCAGAAGATGAACCAGACCCGCATCGAGGACCGCAGCATCGACGCCATCCGCCCGGCCAAGGCGGCGATCCACGACGAACTGCTGTCGGACCCCGAGTTGCGCCGCCTGCACGCGGCGTGCTGTGCCCGCCACCGCGAGATGATCGCCGGCCTGCGCGCCCGCCCCGATTTCGATGCCCTGATGCAGGCCCTCCTGCCCGCCGCCGTCTGAGCCTCAGAACGCGTTGGTAAAGGCACCGACGATCTGCGTCAGCGCCTCGCGCGGCAGGGCGCGCTTGCCCAGCACGAATTTCGCCATGCGCCCGCGCATCCCGACCGGCTCGGCAAAGCGTTCCACCGCGTGATAGCGCGGCCTGTCGCCGTAATCGTCGAACAGCACCACGGTCTTGCGGGTAGAGCGCAGCATCACCGCGTAGAAACACGCCTCGCGAAAGCGGCCATCGATCAGCACGGTGTCGGGGGCGATGAAATCGGGCCGGTCCCAGATCTCGAGCGGGTAACGGTGGTAGCGCCGATAGCCCGAATGATCCACCGGGCGGCCCCATTTGCCGGTCTTGCCGATGGATGTGTGGTGCAGATGCACCGGCGAGGCGGTGCCCGCCTGATCGAGATACGCCTGCAGGTCGCGCGTCCACTGCCTGTCGCTCTCCACCGAAAACACCGTCTTGCCCGGCATTTCCGAGGCCAGCACCGTCGAGCCGCCGCTGCCGTATTCGAGGATGACGCGGGCCGCGGCGTAGGTCTCGCGCACGAGGTCCGCCACCTCGGGCGAGAACGTGAGCTCCGGTTTCCTGATGGACGCCCGATCCATTGTCATGCCTTCCCTTCGGTGCCGCCGCGCCACCGCCGTGGCAGCGCCAGCGCGGGCTTGCCCGGATTGTGCCGCCGGTCCAGCGGGTGCGGCAGCGCGGTGGCGGGGCGCAGCCCCGTGGCCCGGTCGCGGCGCAGGAGCGTCGCCTCGACCACGCGGGGGATCGTCTCGCCGTCGATCTCGACGCCGCCCGACACGTTGTTGGGATGCAGGTGGACGGTCACGAAATCCTTCCGCAGCGTCTCCATGGCGGCCAGCGCGGGGCGCATGAAACGCGGCTTGGTCAGGACCGAGGGCAGGTGGTGCCACTCGATCACGATCATACGGAACCGGCGCAGAAGGTCGCGCGGGGCGGCGGCGAGCGTGGCGTATTCCGCCCCCTCGATATCCATCTGCAACAGCAGGTCGGCCCCCGGATCGGGATCGGTCGCGGCCACCCACGAGGCAAGCGTCATGACGTCCCCCTCGTCCCTGTCGCCAAGGAATTTCGCCACGAACCGCGCGCCCGGCACGTCGAGCGGCGGATGCGCGACCGAGGCATCGGCCATGAACGAGGGGATGCCGCGCTTGGCCATGTCCATCTCGAAGCTCGCCTGTTCCGAGACACCGGGCGAATAGCAGGCGGCGATCCCGCGCAGGTCGTCCGGCACCAGATAGCCGCCATCGCCGAAATCGCCCAGCCGGATGAGCGGGGTGTCGGTGTCTTGCGGGGTCAGGACGGCGTCGATCGTTGCCGCCGCCTTGCTGTCGGCCACGGTGCGGGGGGCTGTCGCGTTGGCGGGCATGGTACGGCTCTTGCCTCGGGCGCGGTTGATCCGGTTTCCCGATGGCTAGCACAGGCCACGGCGGATGGGCAGGATTTTTCGCCCTCAGCCGCCCCGGCGATAGCGAAACACCCCCGTGCCGGTGGCGATGGTCGCGCCGGTCTCGTCGCGCACCGTGCCTTCGGCAAAGTATGTACTCTTGCCGCCACCGGTGCGCCGCGCCTCGGCGATCAGCCGCCCGCCCTGCGCCTGCCCGAGGAAATTCACCGTGAGCGACAGCGTCAGCGCCATCTGCCGCCGGTCGGGATCGCCGGTGTAACATCCGGCGAACCCCATCGCCGTATCTAGGAGCGTGGCGTGGAGACCGCCATGCGGCAGGCCCTGCCGGTTCATCAGGTGGGGGCCGAGGGGCAATTCGACCCGCGCGAAATCATGCTCCCATGCGGTCAGGTCATAGCCCAGGTGGGTCTGAAGCCCCGAGGGTGGTTCGTGGCGGTCGGTCATCCGCGCCCCTCCGCCGCCGCCAGCCCGGCGCGCGCGAATTCGGGCACATAGGCCCCCAGCCGCCTGCCCCGCTCGGGATCGGCGGCGTTGCCGTCCAGCGCGCGCTTTTTCACCCCTTGCAGGATTGCCGCCATGCGGAAATGGGCGAAGGCGAGGTAAAAGCCGAAATCGGCGATCGGCGCTATGCCGCGTCGCTCGCAATAGCGCGCGACGAACGCGTCGTCGGACCACAGCCCCAGCGCCGCACGGTCCAGCCCCGCCAGCCCGCGCCCCTCGGCGGTGGCGGGCATGGCCCATTGCATCAGCACGGCGGCGAGATCGGCATAGGGGTGACCGGTGGTCGAAAGCTCCCAGTCGATCACGGCGCGGATCCCGGGGGCGTCGGGGGCGAAGATCAGGTTGTCGAGCCGGTAGTCGCCATGCACGAGGCAGCGCTGCCCGTCATCGTCGGGAAGGTTGGCGGCCAGCCAGTCGATGAGCCGCTCCATCCCGGGCACATCATCGGTGGCGGTGGCGCGGTACTGCTTGGTCCAGCGGGCGCATTGGCGGGCGTAGTAATTGCCGCCGGGGCCGTAATCGTCGAGCCCGGCGGCCGCGAGATCGACATCGTGGATCGCCGCCAGCACGCGGTTCATTTCGTCGATGATGGCCCCCCGCCCGGACGGCTCCAGCCCCGGCATCGCGGGCGCGTCGAAAATGCGGCCCGTGACCTCCTCCATGATGTAGAACGGGGTGCCGATCACGGTCTCGTCCTCGCACAGCGCGTGCATCCGCGCCACCGGCACATCGGTTCCCGCCAGCGCGCGCTGCACGCGGTATTCGCGCTCGACGGCGTGGGCGGATTTCAGCAGCACGCCGGGCGGCTTGCGGCGCAGAACGAACCTCCCGGTTGGCGTGCTCAACCTGTAGGTCGGGTTGGACTGCCCGCCGCTGAATTTCACGGCCTCGACCGGGCCGGTGACGCCCGGCATGTGATCTTCCAGCCACGCGGTGAGCGCCGGCAGGTCCAGTCCGCTCATGCCGCGCCTCCGCGCAGGTCGGGCAGGACGTAGTCGTCCATACGCTGCCGCAGGGTGAGCTTGGATATCTTGCCCGTGGCGGTGAGCGGCAAGTCCTCCACCCAGACGAGATCGTCGGGCAATTGCCAGTGTGCAAAATGCGGGGCCATGTGGTCGTGCACCTCCTCCAGCGCGGGGCGCGCCTCGCCCGAGGGCACCGCCACAAGCACCGGGCGCTCGTCCCATTTCGGGTGCGGCATCGCCACCACGGCGCAGGCGGCGATGGCGGGATGCGAGAGCGCGGCGTTCTCCAGATCAATCGAACTGATCCACTCGCCCCCCGATTTCACGAGATCCTTGGCCCGGTCGCGGATCACCAGTCGGCCCTCGGCATCGACCGAGGCCACGTCGCCGGTGCCGAACCAGCCCTCGGCGTCGATGGCGGCGCGGGTCGCGTCGTCATTGCGGAAATAGCCGGAAATGACCGTGTTTCCGCGCACATAGAGCTCGCCCACCGCCGTGCCATCATGGGGCTGCGGGGTGCCGTCATCGTCGACGATCCTGAACTCGACTCCGAAAATGCGCCGCCCGGCACAGCACTTGGCGGCGATGCGCTCCTCCGCCGGGGCATCGTCAAAGCGCGGCGGCAGCACGCCGTGGGTGCCGATCGGGCTCATCTCGGTCATGCCCCAGGCCTGTGCCACGTTGACGCCGCGCGCCTCGTAAGCCTCGATCATCACGCGCGGCGCCGCAGAGCCGCCGACCACCAGATCGCCGAAGCCGTCCGGCACGCGCCCCTGCGCCCCGATCTCCTCCAGCAGCCCGGCCCAGACCGTGGGCACGCCCCAGGCGGAAAAGACCCCCTCGCCCTCCATCAGACGAAACAGGCTTGGGCCGTCGAGGGCGGGACCCGGCATGACCAGCGTCGTACCGGTGAGCGGCGCGGTATAGGGCAGGCCCCAGGCGTTGACGTGGAACATCGGCACCACCGGCAGGATGCGCCGCCCGGCGCGGAAACTGCTGGTCTGACAGACCGGCACCTGAAGCGCGTGCAGCACCGTGGAGCGGTGCGAATAGAGCGCGCCCTTGGGGTGGCCGGTGGTGCCCGAGGTGTAGCACAGGCCGCAGGCCGTGTCCTCGGGCAGGTCGGGCCAGTCGTATTCGGTGGGCTGACCGGCGAGCAAATCCTCGTAGCACAGCGCATCGAGGGCGGTCTCGGGCATGTGGGCGCGATCGCTGAGGATCACTAGGCGCAGGTCCGCGGGCAGATCGGGCAACAGGTCCTCGACCAGCGACACGAAGGTGAGGTCGAGAAAGATCAGCCGATCGCCGGCATGGTCGATGATGTAGAGCAGTTGCTCGCGCGCCAGCCGCGGGTTGATCGTGTGACAGACCGCGCCGATTCCGGCCACGGCGTAGTAGAGCTCAAAATGGCGGTGCCCGTTCCACGCCAGCGTCGCCACCCGGTCGCCGGGCTCCACCCCGAGTCCCTTGAGCGCGTGGGCAAGCCGCGCGCAGCGCGCCAGCGTCTGCGGATAGCTCTGACGGTGCAGGTCGCCCTCCACCCGCGCGGACACGATCCCCTGATCGGCATGTACCTCCGCCGCGTGGCGCAGGATGTCGATGATCCGCAGGTCGCGGTGCATCATCATGCCCTGCATGGCGGTCTCCTCCCTGTTCTCGTTTTCGGGGACGGTTGCACGAAAGGCGAGAGGGATCAATCGCGTGCGCCGTCATCCCCGGGCCTGACCCGGGGATCTGCGGAGGGGCCGGGGACCCTCCGGTCAAGCCGGAGGGTGACGGTGAAATCTACGCGGCAACCGGGCCGCTCTTGACCTTCCACGTCCGAGCGCGCATTTCCCAATCGTCCCCACCGCAGGAGAGCCGCCATGCCCCGTGACCGTTCCATCAAGATCGCACCGTCGATCCTCTCGGCCGATTTCGCCAATTTCGGAGCCGAGATCCGGGCGATCGAGAATCAGGGTTGCGACTGGGTGCATGTCGATGTGATGGACGGGCATTTCGTGCCGAACCTCACCTTTGGCCCGCCGCTCTGCGCCGCCATCCGCCCGCATATCCGCACGGTGATGGACGTGCACCTGATGATCGCGCCGGTGGACCCGTATATCGACGCCTTCGCGCAGGCGGGGGCCGATGTGCTGACCGCGCATCTCGAGGCCGGGCCGCATACCCACCGCACCCTGCAGGCCATTCGCGGCGCGGGCTGCAAGGCGGGGCTCGCGCTCAACCCCGGCACCGGGCTCGACGGGGTGGAGACCCTGCTCGACATGATCGACCTTGTCTGCGTGATGACGGTCAATCCCGGCTTTGGCGGGCAGAAATTCATCCACAGCCAGATCGACAAGGTGAAACGCCTGCGCAGCATGATCGGCGACCGGCCCATCCATATCGAGATCGACGGCGGCATCACGCCCGAAACCGCGCCGCTGATGGCCGCTGCCGGGGCCGATGTGCTGGTCGCAGGCTCGGCAGTGTTCAAGGGCGGCAGCGTCGACAATCCCGGCGTTTACGGTGAGAACATCCGCAGCATCCGCGCCGCCGCAGAGGCGGCCACCGGCGCGATGGCATGAACGGGGGCATGACCCGCGCGGTCGTTTTCGACCTCGACGGCACGCTGATCGACAGCGCCCCCGACATCCACGCCGCCGCCAACACCCTGATGGCGCGGCACGGGTTCGCCCCCTTCACGCCAGAGGACACCCGCAGCTTCATCGGCAGCGGCGTGCCGCATTTCATTTCCTGCTGCCTGCGGGCGCGCGGGCGTCCGGGCGATGCCGCGCTGCGCGCGCAACTGATCGCGGAATTCATCGACCTCTACGAGACGGCGGTGACGCTGACACGGGTTTATCCCGGCGCGGCAGAGGCGCTGCACGCGCTCGAAAACGCGGGCTTCGCGCTTGGCCTGTGCACCAACAAGCCCGTCACACCTGCCCGTTCCGTGCTGGCGCATCTCGGTCTCGACGGGCATTTCCCGGTGGTGATCGGCGGCGACAGCCTGACCGTGCGCAAGCCCGACCCGGCGCCATTGCAGGCGGCGGTGGCGGGCCTGGGCGCGCGCGACGTGGTCTATGTCGGCGACAGCGAGGTGGATGCCGAGACAGCGGCGCGGGCGGGCCTGCCCTTTGCGCTCTACACGCAAGGGTATCGCAAGGGGCCGGTGGCGGACATGCCCCATGCCCGCGCATTCGCCGATTTCGCCGACCTGCCGGGGATCGTGGCCACGGTGCTGGCATGAAAACGCGGCTCACAGAGGCGTTCGGCCTGACCCATCCCATCGTGTCCGCCCCGATGGCGATGGCGGCGGGCGGCAGGCTGGCGGCGGCGGTGAGCCATGCCGGGGGGCTGGGCCTGATCGGTGGCGGCTATGGCGATGCGGACTGGATCGAGGGGGCGTTTGCCGAGGCGGGGAACGCGGCGGTCGGCTGCGGCTTCATCACCTGGAAGCTGGCGGATAACCCCGCCGTGCTCGACCGGGTGCTGGCGCGCGATCCGGCGGCGCTGTGCCTGTCGTTCGGCGATCCGGCCCCGTTTGCGCGGCGCATTGCCGAGGCGGGCGTGCCGCTGATGGCCCAGGTGCAGACCCTGCGCGACGCGCAGCGGGCGGCGGAGGTGGGCGCGCGGGTGATCGTGGCGCAGGGATCGGAGGCGGGCGGCCATGGCGAACGGCGCGGCACGATCACGCTGGTGCCCGAGGTGGCCGACTGGCTGGCCGCGCACAGCCCCGACACGCTGCTCTTGGCGGCGGGCGGCATTGCCGACGGCAGGGGGCTGGCGGCGGCGCTGATGCTGGGGGCGGATGGCGTGCTGATCGGCTCGCGGCTCTGGGCGTCGCGCGAGGCGGCGGTGAGCGAGGCGATGACCGGGGCCGCCATCGCCGCCACCGGCGACGCGACCATCCGCTCGACCGTGATGGACGCCGCGCGCGGCCTGCGCTGGCCGGCGCGCTATACCGCGCGAGTGCTGCGCAACAAGGTGACCGACCGCTGGCACGACGATCCCGAGGGGCTGCGCGCCGACCCTGAGGCGCGGGCGGATTGGGCGGCGGGCTGGCAGGCGGGCGACCCGGAACGCGCCAGCACCTTCGTCGGCGAGGCGGCGGGCCTGATCCATGACCGGCCGCCAGCGGCCGGGATCATATCCCGCATCACGGCAGAGGCGGAAATACTGCTGAAGCGGGGCAACTCATATAATCAAAGCTTATCGTAATGATCCGAAAAGAGAATTTTACCTAATTTGTCAGATTTGTTAGAATAATTCCAGATTCGCGTCGCGCAGTGCGCGTCAGGCGAAAGATGCCAACCGAACCGGAGGACAAGATGGACGGCAACGATATGGCCAAATGCCCCGTCATGCATGGCGGGCAGACCGAGAGCGGCAAGAGCGTCACCGACTGGTGGCCGAAAATGCTCAACCTCGACATCCTGCACCAGCATGACACCAAGGTCGATCCGCTGGGCGAGGAGTTCGATTATCGCGACGCGGTGCGCGGTCTCGATGTCGAGGCGGTCAAGGATGACCTCAAGGCGCTGATGACCGACAGCCAGGAGTGGTGGCCCGCCGACTGGGGCCATTACGGCGGGCTGATGATCCGTCTCGCGTGGCACGCGGCGGGCACCTACCGCCTGCAGGACGGGCGCGGCGGCGCGGGCACCGGCAACATCCGCTTTGCCCCGCTCAATTCCTGGCCCGACAACGGCAACCTCGACAAGGCGCGCCGCATCCTGTGGCCGATCAAGAAGAAATACGGCAACAGGCTGAGCTGGGCCGATCTCATCATCCTCGCGGGCAACATGGCCTACGAGTCGATGGGGCTGAAGACGTTCGGCTTTTCCTTTGGCCGCGCGGATATCTGGCACCCCGAGAAGGACACCTACTGGGGTGCCGAGCGCGAATGGCTGGCCCCGTCGGACACGCGCTATGACGACGTGACCAAGCCCGACACGATGGAAAACCCGTTGGCCGCCGTGCAGATGGGCCTCATCTACGTCAACCCCGAGGGCGTCAACGGCCAGCCCGACCCGCTCAAGACGGCGGGCCAGGTGCGCGAGACCTTTGCCCGCATGGCGATGAACGACGAGGAGACCGTGGCGCTGACCTGCGGCGGGCACACCGTCGGCAAGTGCCACGGCAATGGCGACGCGAGCGCGCTCGGGGCCGAGCCCGAGGGTGCGGATGTCGAGACGCAGGGCCTCGGCTGGATCAACCCGAACCTCAAGGGCGCGGCCACCAACGCGATCACCTCGGGGATCGAGGGCGCGTGGACGACCAACCCGACGCAGTGGGACATGGGCTATTTCAAGCTGCTGTTCGGCCATGAGTGGGAGGTGAAGAAATCCCCCGCCGGTGCCAACCAGTGGATGCCGGTGGACATCGCCGAAGAGGATATGCCGGTCGATCCCACCGATCCGTCGAAGCGCGCCATGCCGGTCATGACAGATGCCGACATGGCGATGAAGATGGACCCCGACTATCGCGCCATCTGCGAGAAGTTCATGGCCGACGAGGCGTATTTCTCGGATACCTTCGCGCGGGCGTGGTTCAAGCTGACCCACCGCGACATGGGCCCGCAGGAGCGCTATATCGGCCCCGACGTGCCCGCTGAGACGCTGATCTGGCAGGATCCGGTTCCGGCGGGCAATGCCGATTTCGATATCGGCAAGGCCAGGCGCCTGATCGCGGAAAGCGGGCTGTCGGTGTCGGACATGGTGGCGACCGCGTGGGATTCGGCGCGCACCTTCCGGGGCTCTGACTATCGCGGCGGCGCCAATGGCGCGCGCATCCGCCTTGCCCCGCAAAAGGACTGGGAGGGCAACGAACCCGAGCGCCTGGCCCGCGTGCTGGGCGTGCTGGAGCCGATTGCCGCCGAGGTTGACGCGAGCGTGGCCGATATCATCGTGCTGGCGGGCAATGTGGGGGTCGAGCAGGCCGCCAGCGCCGCCGGGGTCGGGATCGAGGTGCCGTTCGCGCCCGGTCGCGGCGATGCCACCGACGAGATGACCGACGCGGACTCGTTTTCGGTGCTCGAACCGCTCGCCGACGGGTTCCGCAACTGGATGAAGAAGGATTACATCGTCACCTCCGAGGAAATGCTCCTCGACCGGGCGCAGCTCATGGGTCTCACCGGACCCGAGATGACCTGCCTCATCGGCGGCATGCGCGCGATGGGCACCAACCACGGCGGCACGGCGCATGGCGTCTTTACCGACCGCCCCGGTGCGCTGACGACCGATTTCTTCACCACGCTCACCGACATGGGCAATAAGTGGGAGCCCGCGGGCGGCGGCCTCTACAACATCGTGGACCGCCGGACCGGCGAGACCCGGCACACCGCGACGCGCGTCGATCTGGTGTTCGGCTCGAACTCGATCCTGCGCGCCTATTCGGAGGTCTACGCGCAGGACGATGCGGCCGAGCGCTTCGTCTATGACTTCGTGAACGCGTGGACCAAGGTGATGGAAGCCGATCGTTACGATCTGGGCTGACCCCGCGTCGAGCGGATGAGAGGGGCGGCGCCGGGGCGATCCGGCGCCGCCTTTTCCTTGCAGGGGTGTTTGCATGGCCCCCGCCGGACCGGGACGCGGGGGGCAGCAGGTCTCCGCGATGGCGCGCGTCGGGCAGAGGTCTTCAGGACCCCGACAGTGGCGGGGATGAAACGCGGCGCGGAGGCCGCCGCAGGGGGCATACCGCATGGAGATGCCGATCGGTCACAATAGCGGGTTCACCCCGATCAGCCACGGGTGCAGCCAGAGCAGCCCGGCATAGAGCCCCACACCGAGCAAGAGCCGAAGCCCCACGCCCGGCCACGACATCGGGCGCGGCAGGCTGCTGCGCCGCGCGGCGTCGAGCCGGCTCCAGGCCGCGCCCATCTCGCGCTGCCGGCGCCGGTCGATGAGGCGCATGCCGAGCAGGGCAAACCCGGCAAAGGTGCCGAAGAGCATCGCATGCGCAAGGTCGCCATTGACCAGCAGATGCGCCCCTGCCCAGAGCGCGAGCGCGGCAAGCAGGGGATGGCGCGTCAGCCGCACCAGACCGGGCCGAGCGGGGTCGAACCGGGCATTGCCCGCCCCCCCGAAGGAAAACGGGTTGGGACGCGCGATTGCGAACGCCAGGATCAGGCAGACCGGGCCCATCACGGTCAGAACCAGGTGGGTCTGCCACGGTGCCCAGGGCCAGAGCGGCAGGTAGGGCGCGCGCCCCGCCGCCCCGATCAGCCACGCCAGCACACCGAGCGACAGCGCCGAATAGGCAAGACCGAACCCCGCGTGACCGAGCCGCGTCACCAGCCAGGGCCGCACCGGCGGGCGGATCGGCACCGAATGGGTGAGAAAGAATGCCAGAAACGCCAAAGCGAATTCGCCCCATGCCATGCGTGGCCTCCTCAGACCCGTTTCGCGGCGGGCAGCCGCAGCAAGAGCCGCCCGTAGACCACCGCAAAGCCACCGAACGCCGCGATCCAGGCCAGGCCCGACAGGCCATGCAGCCATGCCGCATGTTCGGGCCAGACCCCGGCGGCCACGCGGGACAGCGCGGCGAGCATGATCGCGCCATAGATCGCCACCGTGCCGCCGCCCGCGCTCAGCGCGCGGCCCGTATGCCCCAGCGTCGCCCGCGTCATCACCGCCAATGTCATCAGCCCGATCGCACCGGCCATCCACAGATGCTGCGCCCCCGCCATGCCGAGACCGCCGGGCATGAGGATTTCGGCACCGAGCGCCAGCGCGCCGAGGGGCAGAAAGGCATAGGCGACGTGCAACACCGTCACCAGCGGCTCGGCGAGGGTGCGCTCTCCGCTCCAGCGGGCGAGGCGCCCGACGTGCATCCCCCCCGCGAGCAATAGCATGCCGCCGGTCGCGGCATGGACCGGGTCCGCCACCCAGGCCAGCAATGCCGCCAGCAGCGCCAGCAGCGCCAGCTTGTCGAACCTCTGCATCGGCGGCACCGGCAGGCGGCCCGGCCCGCGCCTGACCAGCCAGTTGCGCGTGAAAGAGGGCACGACGCGCCCGCCGACCACCGCGATCATCATGACGCCCGCACCGAGGCCCAACCGCAGGCCATGGCCTTGCGCGGCATAGCCCCCCTGCGCCGCCTCCCAGTGAAACAGCACGTTCGAGAGCGCGAAAACCGCGAGCAATCCCAGCACGATCAGGTTGCGCCAGTTCCGGCCCGCCACGATCTCGCGCAGCAGGATCAGCGCGAACACGACCGGAAAGGCCAGATCAATGACGGCGACGACCAGCGGCGACAGCCCGCCCGAGACCGCCACCGCGACACGCCCGGCCAGCCACAGCACCGCCAGCGCGCCCAGCGGCCAGCCGACAATGGGCAGCCGCCCCGTCCAGTTCGGCACCGCGGTCAGCAGGAACCCCGCGACCACCGCGCCCAGATAGCCATAGAGAAACTCGTGCGCGTGCCAGCTCACCGGATCAAAGGCCGAAGGCAGGCTGAGTTGTCCGGTCAGCATCGGCACCCAGAGCGCCATGGCCAGCGCCGCCCAAACCGCTGCCCCGAAGAAGAACGGGCGAAAGCCGTAGGCCAGGATCGCGGGGCCCGTCCAGGCGCGCATCCGTTCAGCCGTCGTTGCCGCCATTTGATCGTCTCCCTTGCGCCGTCATGTCTGCGCCGCCATGGCGATCCGCCGATACCCCGCCGCGCCGTGAAAGAACCCGTTGCTCAAAGTGACATCCCCGCACAGTTTTTCGAGGCGATGATCCGCCTCCCCGACCGGCAGGCCACCGTCGAGCATGTCGCGGAATACGCCCGCCACCGCCACCATATCCACTGCCTGCGGCATCAGCCGCAGATGCGTGACGCCATCGGCGACGAGGCGGGGGGTCTCGGGCAGCAGGCTGAGATAGCTCTCCGATTGGGTCTGGATGCCGTTCACCCGCAGGATCGGCGCGTCATCGCGGGTGCGCAGCGGCATGCCATCGGCATCCTGCTCGCAGACAAACTGACAATTGTCCTTGGTCCGGCCATGCGCGCGGGCATGGTAGCAGCGCGCCGAGACGGCGAGCGAGGCGCGGCCGAACACCTGCACCTCGACCCCCATCCCGAGATCGCGGGCGGCCTGTGCCGCCACGGCGATGGCCGGGCCGGGCAGTTCGGCGGGCAGGCAGACATGGGTCGCCCCCTGTCCGGCCATCCACGCGATCGTGGCCTCGTTATAGGCGTTCATGAACGGGCCGATGCGGTGCGGGCGCGCGCCCCTTTCATAGAGGCCGGCGGCGTTATTCACCTCGATCTCGGGGGCGTCCATGGCGGCCAGATCGGCGGTCGCCTTGCGCTCGCGTTTCAGCATGACCTCGGCCAGGGTCGAGACGATCACACGCTTGCCCGCGCGCTCCAGCCGGTCGATGGTCCCGGGCAGGTCGCCCTCGTGGAATGGCGCGCGCTTGGAACAGATCACCTCGCCGAGACAGACCTCATCCACCGGGGCCTCGTCGGCGATGCGCGCATAGAAGTCGCGCCGCGTCTCGGCGGACCAGTGATAGGCGATGGGGCCAAGGGTCAGTTTCGTCATCTCTGTCACCGCCATTTCTTGGTCTCGAACGCGCCCTGCGTCTGTTTCTGCCCCTCGGTCAGCGCAACAAGGTCGGCCATGTTCGCCTGCCGCCCCGCCCGGATATCGTCCACCGCCGCGCGGAAGGCGCGCACGACGCCGCGCACGTAAGATTTCGACCGCTGCCGCCCCTCGATCTTGAAGGCATGGACGCCCGCCTCGATCAGGTCCGGCAAGAGCCGCGAGAGGTTGAGGCTCACCGGCTCCTCGAAGGCATAATAGCCCTCGGGCCGGTGCGGCGCGGTGTAGCGGCCCTTGCAGATGGTGGGATAGCCCGCCTTTTCCTGCGGCCCGAACCGGTCGATGGTAAAGCCCGCAAGCTGCGACGACATCGAGCCGTCCGCGTGCCGGGCATACTCAACATCCCCAGCGGGCGAGCAGACGCCGTCCATATTGGTGGACTGCCCGGTGAGGTAATTCGTGAGGCTGCACCGCCCCTCGACCATCAGGCCATGATTGCCGAAGATGAAGGTCTCGATCTCGCAGGGGATCTCGCGCTTGATCTGCCTGATCTCCGGGATGGTCAGGATGCGTGGCAGCACCACGCGCCGCACGCCGAAATGATCGCAGTAATAGCGGATCGCCTCGGGCGAGGAGGCCGCGGCCTGCACCGACAGGTGCAGCCGGATACCGGGATGCGTGCGCGCGATGTAGTCGGCCACGCCCATATCGGCGACGATGAAGGCATCCACCCCCAGCCGCGCGCCCAGATCCGCCGCCTGCCGCCAGAGATCGACCTTGCCGGCCGGCGGATAGGTGTTGAGCGCCAAGAGCAACTTGGTGCCGCGCGCATGGGCATGGACCACCGCCCCGGCCAATTCGTCGGGGGTAAAGTTCAGCCCCGGAAAATTGCGCGCGTTGGTCGCGTCCTGAAAGCCGCAATAGACCGCGTCGGCGCCCGCATCCACGGCGGTGCGCAGGGCGGCGGGGGTGCCCGCGGGGCAGATCAGTTCGGCAAGGCTCATGCGCCCTCCTGTGCGTTGGTATCGTTGGAATAGGCCCGCCGCAACCGCGCGAGGATGGCGCGACCGGGCGGGCCGAACATCGCCGCCGTCTCCGCGGCGATGGAGCCGTCCACGTCGTCGAGCGCATTGCGCAGCCGCACCACCGCCTCGGTATCGCCCGTGACCTCCAGATCGCGCGAGAAGAAGGCGGCGTCGCCATCCTCTTCGGAATCCATCAGTTCGAGCAGCAGCAGGAACCGCCCCCGGATAACCGCCCCCGCCTGCGGCGCCGCATCGCGCGGCACCGCCCGGAAAACGAGTGCCTGCGGGTCGGGCCGCAGATGCAGGGCAAAGGGCATGTCTGTCGGATCGATCAGGAAATCGGTGCCCTGATGGGGCCCGAGCCGTGCGAACAGCGACGGGTGCCGCGCCGCGATGCGCCGCACGGCTCGCGACAGCAGCGGCTGCACCACGCCACAGGCGAGGCGCGCGACCACGCCGCTGCCGGGGAACCGCGCCGGATACACGGTGTGACTGCTGTCGGTCATGGCGTGGCCGTCCTTCCTGTCAACACCGTCACCTTGATCATCGTAGTCTCCCTTTCGCGGCAGGCACGGGGGTCAGCATCCTGACAGGTCGCCCGTCCCGCCCGCCTGCCTCATCGCCTCCCGGCACCACGCGAAAACGGCGTCCTCGTCCGCGGGCAGCGCAACGGCCATGCCGCCCGCAAAGCGGTCAAAGGCCGCCCGGTGCACATCGGGCACGCCGATCAGAACCGGCAGGCCGCGCCCGAGCGCCTCGGCGACCAGCGTCCGAAACCCGCGCCCCTCGGCCTCGCTGACCCCGAATTTGTTGAGCACCACGAGGTCGGCCCCCGGCATCGCCAGCCGCTCGGTGGCGCCTGCCACCGCCGTCTCCAGCGCACCGGCATCCATCCGGCAGGCCGTCGATCCGGCGCCCAGATTCTGCGTGATGTCGATGACGGGACCATCCGGCAACAGCCGCAACGCGCTGTTGCAACGGGTCGCACCGGCCTCGGACCCGACGGCGCGCAGCGCACCGGCAAGCTGAACGCCTTCACGGCCCAACCGCGCCACGACCGCCGCCAGCAGGCGATCCGTGGCCCCGCGCCCCGCTGCACTCACGCGCGCCAGTCGCATTGCCCGCGCCTCAGTGCGGCGCGGGACGCGGGCACGGCGCCCCGGTCCCGCCGGTCACGGCTGCGATCATCATCGGGCCCTCCATCCTGCACGAGTTGGCATTCGGCGCGCCGGTCAGGCAGACGCGATGCGCGACACCCTCACCGGCCCTGTCGCGTCCCCCGGGGGGGGGGCGACGACACTCAGTAAACGCGCCGGGAACGCGCCGGTCCTTGACCGTTGTCAAATCGGCAATTCAAATCCTGGTCCAGCGTGCCGGCAGCCCCACCGCCGCAGCGGCGCATGGATCAGACCTGTTTGACCGCCCATGGTCCCCGCGACCGCACCCCCTCTCATGCCCGCTCCGCTCAGCCTTCGCGCCAGCGCGCGGCCAGCGCCCGCGCCGCCTCGGCCAGCAGGACCACGTCGATCCCCACGGCGAGGACGCGCGCGCCCCAGTCGCGGTAGCGCGCTGCCGTGTCATGGTCGAGCGCGAGGATGCCGGGCGCGCGCCCCGCCGCCGCGATGCGGCCCAGCGCATCGCGGATCGACTCCTGCACCTCGGGCACGGTGGCGTCGCCCAGATGACCCATGTCGGCGGCAAGGTCCGAGGGGCCGATGAACACCACGTCCACCCCGTCGACGCCGAGAATGTCGTCGAGCGCGTCGAGCCCCGCGCGCGTCTCGACCTGCACCATCAGGCAGGTCTGCGCGTTGGCCGTGACGATGTAGTCCGGGATGCCGGAAAAGCGCGAGGCCCGCGCCAGCGCCGCGCCCGAGCCGCGCACCCCCTCGGGCGGGTAGCGCATGGCGCGCACCAGGTCCGCGGCCTGCGCCGCGCTCTCGACCATCGGGATCAGGAGCGTCTGCGCGCCCGCGTCCAGCACCTGCTTGATCGCCCATGTCTCGCCCATCGGCAGGCGCACCACCGCCTGCGTCGCCGCGCCGCGCAGCACACCCAACTGCACCGAGATGGTCCCGAGATCGTTGGGCGCGTGTTCGGCGTCGATCACCAGCCAGTCGAACCCGGCTTCGGCCAGCACCTCGGTGGGATAGGGCGCGGCGAAGCCCGCCCAGCAGCCGATGAGCGTCTCGCCGCGCGCGAGCGCGGATTTCAGGCGGTTTTCGGGGGCGGGCATGGCGGGCTCCTGTGTTCCGTGTCCGGGGCCAGCATAGACCGGAGCGGCGGTCGCTGGCGAGGGGTGTTGAAAGCCGCCGGAACGATGCGCAGATCGACGGTGAGAGGCGCAGGAATGCTGCGCAACCTGCTGATTGGAAAGGAGGACGGCATGACCTCGACCCATGATACCGGGATGACCGACCAACTTGACAGACAGATGCCCGACATGGGCTGGAAGGGGCTCGCCCTGCTCGGCGTCGTGATGCTGACCGGCGGCTTGCTGGCCTTCCTCAACCCGTTCGCCGCGTCGCTCGCCGCCGAGGCGGTGGCCGGCGCGGCGTTCCTGATCGCGGGCGCGATGCAACTGGGTTTCGCGGTCCGGGACGGCACCGGGACACGCGGCGACCGCTGGCTGTCGGGCGCGCTCGGCACCGTGCTGATCCTGTTCGCGGTGTCGCTGGTGCTCAGCCCGCTGGCGGGGCTGGTCACGCTGACCGCGCTGGTGGCGCTGTTCTTTACCGTGATGGGCGCGCTGCGCGTCGCATTGGCGTGGCACATGCGGCCCGCGCGGGGCTGGGGCTGGCTGATGGCGGGCGGCGCGATGTCGCTCGTGCTCGCGGCGCTGATCGTTCTCAGCCTGCCGGGCGGCGCGCTGGGCCTGCTCGGCCTGTTCCTGGGCATAGACCTCACCGTGGGCGGTGCGGTGACGCTGGGCCTCGCCTGGCACCGCAAGTCGCAGGGCTGACCCCGCCCCGGATGGACAGTGCGGCCCGGCTGTGATCTGACAGGCGGCGGGGCCGCACCGGTCCCGTCCGCATCAGGGAGAGACCGGCCATGACGCTCACGCTGCACCTTGTCGGCCCCGCCGCCCGGGCCGCGCGCCCGGCGCATGCGGGGTTGGCGATCTTGCCCCCGACGGCGGGGCGTGCACCGTGACCGACCATCTCAAGGGCCTTCTCATCACCGCCACCGGCGTGCTGTTCATCGTGCCGGATTCGCTCTTCGTGCGGCTGATCGACGGGGATGCCGCGTCGATCACCTTCTGGCGCGGGATCACGGCGGGCAGCGTGATCCTGATCGGCGTGCTGCTGACCCGCGGCCCGAGCGGTTTTCGCGAGGTGGCGGCGACGGGGCCGCGCGGCGCGCTCTACACGGTGCTGCTGGGCATATCCCTGTCGGGCTTCGTGCTGGCGGTGAGCTGGACGAGTGTCGCCAACGTGGTGCTCATCCTCGCCTCGATGCCGGTGTTTGCCGCGATCTTCAGCCGCGTGTTCCTGGGCGAGGCGATCAGCCTGCGCATGGTGCTGACGATGATAGGGGTGTTCGCCGGGCTGACGCTCATCCTGCGCGGCTCGCACGAGACGGCGGGCGCGCACTGGAGCGGCGACCTGGTGGCGCTGGGCGTTTCGGCGACCTACGCGGCGGCAATGACCACGGCGCGGCGGCTGCGCGAGGTGTCGCTGGTGCCGACGGTGCCGGTGGCGATGATCGGCGCGTCGCTGCTGGTCTGGCCGCTGGCCGCACCGCTTGAGACGTGGCAGGCAAGCTGGCCGCTCCTTTTGGCGCACGGCGCGTTCATCAGCGTCGCGACCTCGCTGATGACGCTGGGGCCGCGCTATATCACCGCCGCCGAGGTGGCGCTGCTGATCCTGCTGGAATCGGTGCTGGCGCCGCTGCTCGCCTGGGCGGTGATCGGCGAGGATCCGGGGCGCTGGGCGCTCATCGGCGGGGCGGTGGTGATCTCGGTGCTGGCGGTGTCGAATATCTGGGCGCTGCGGATGAGCCGCCGGATGCGCATCCGCCCGCAGCCGCGCACCGGACCGCTACTCTGAAGGGGCCACCATGACCGATGACGACCCCCCCGGCGACGCCCCCTGTTTCGCCCATCACCTTGTCGGCGGCCATGTCGTCGATGCCGCCACATGGCGCGACGTCAACCGCTTTCGCAAGGCAGAGCGTGCGCGCCTCTACGCGGCAAGGCGCGCCCTGTCCCCGGAGCAACTGCGCGCGCAATCCGATCGCGTCGCGGCCGCGCTCGACGATGAGATCGGCAATCCCGACGGGCGCGTCATCGCGGGCTATTGGCCGATCAGGGGAGAGCCGGACCTGCGCCCGCGCCTTGCCGATTGGGCGGCGCGCGGCGCGGTGATCGCCCTGCCCGTCGTCATCGAAAAGGGCGCGCCGGTCGCGTTCCACCGCTGGCAGCCGGGCTGCGCCATGACGCGGGGGATATGGAATATCCCGGTGCCGGCGCGCCCCGCTCCCGTACACCCCGATCTGGTGATCGTGCCGCTTCTGGGGGTCGATGCGGCGGGCTACCGGCTCGGCAATGGCGGGGGATATTACGACATGACGCTCGCCACGCTCGCGCCACGCCCGCGCACCATCGGCGTGGGTCACGACTTTTGCGGCATCGACACGATCTACCCGCAGCCCTGGGACATCCCGATGGACCGCGTCATTCTGGGCACCGGCCTCAGAACCTGACCGTCCCCCCGGCAGGTTCAGCGCCTTGTCGAGGTCGCGCAGGGTGAGGCCGGTCAGGGCAGGACAGTCAGCGGATTGCGGGCGAGCGCAACGCCGGACGGCGCCGACATCCGCCGCCGCTCAGACGAAGGAAACCGGAGTTTTGGGGTTTCTGTCGACGGCCAGCGAAAACACGTCGGGCCGGGAATAGTGACCGCTGGCGTCGAATTTCCGGCGCGAGGCGCGGGCATCGGCGACGTCGATCTCGGCCATGAGCAAGCCCTTTTCGCGGTGCATCGGCCCGGCGGCGACCCCGCCGAAGGGCTTGTAGACCACGGCGTCGCCCGGGTTCACCCATTCATCCTTGTTGGGAAACAGGATGTCATAGTGCGGGATGTCCGTGGGGATGTCCGACGCCTCCAATGCGGTGGCGCATCCGATCACCCAACAGCCGCCTTCCCGGGCGATATGCTGCATCGTGGCCAGCCAGGTGTCGCCGCTGTCCCAGGTCGGCGCGACATGGATATCGATGTTCTGGGCATAGAGCGCGGCGCGCGCCATTGGCATGTAGTTTTCCCAGCACAAGAGCGCCCCGATCCGCCCCACCGCCGTGTCGACCACGTTGAGGCCCGACCCGTCGCCGAAGCCCCAGATCATGCGTTCCGGGTTGGTCGGCATCAGCTTGCGGTGGTTGTTGGCGATGGTGCCGTCGGCGTCGATGATGACGCAGGCATTATAGAGGGTCGAGCCCGACACCGCGCCGTCAAGCTCCTGATACCCGGCCACGATCACCATGTCGTGCTCGGCCGCCGCCTCCTGCAAGGGGGCCATGCCAGCCCGGCTGAGATCGACCGAATTGGCCTGCAACAGGGCGAACAGCGCGTCCGTCTTGCCCATGTCGGCCCCCGGCGACAGGCGCCAGCAAAAGGTCGGGTAGCCGGGAAACCAGGCTTCGGGGAAAACCAGCAGCCGGGCGCCTTCGCCGGCAGCCTGCGCAACCAGTTCGACGGCACGCTCCATGCTGGCGGCAAGGTTGAGGTAGACCGGCGGTTCCTGCACGACTGCGATCCTGGTCATTGGTTTTTCCTTTCTTGAAGCTTGAGGGCGTCTGTATGGGCGGCCGCTACTCCGGCATATGCTCGCCCGACCCGCCGATTTCGGCCGGAAAGTCCCGGAATTTCGGCAGGCCGTCCCGCATCGGCAGCACGGTCTCGGCGTAGTTGACATGCACACCCGGCTCAAAAGCGAGGCTGGGAACCACAGCCGCGGGAACGTCGGTCAGACCCAGTCCGGGATGAGTGATCATGACATGTCCGCCGCATTTCGTGCAGAACTGCCGCTCGGAATTCGGCGTCTTGGCAAATCTATCAAGGACGCCCGCCCCCTTGGTCACCCGCACATCGCCGGGTTGCCAAAGCGTGAACGCGTTCACAGGCCCCGCCGACCAGGCACGGCACGACGCGCAGTGGCAATAGCCCATGCCCTCCGGTGTTCCGGACACCTCGATTTCAACGCTGCCGCAAAAGCAGGTTCCTTTATGTGTCGTCGTCATGGTTTCTCTCCCCGATATCAGAAATACGCCTCCAGAGTCGCCGCAATGCTCCGGTCGCGATAGTCCTGAAACTGTACTGGACCGATGGGGGCGTGGCCCCTAGGCTCTTGTGATCCGGGATTGCCGGGCACTGGAGGTGCGACATGCGTGGCGGCTACGGTCAGTTCTGTCCGATCGCGATGGCCTCGGAGGTCCTCTGCGCGCGCTGGACGCCGCTCTTGCTGCGAGAGCTTCTGTGCGGCAGCACGCGGTTCAACGATTTGCGGCGGGGCGTGCCGCGGATGTCGCCATCGCTTCTGTCGAAGCGCCTGGGCGAGCTGGAGGCGGCCGGGGTGATCCACGCGGTCAAGGGGCCCAAAGGCGTCAAGGAGTATCGCCTGACGCAGGCTGGCGAAGAGCTGCGCCCGCTTGTCATGGGGATCGGAGCATGGGGGCAGCGATGGGTCGAGAGCGGGATTTCCCTCAACAATCTCGACCCTGAATTGTTGATATGGGACATGCATCGCGGCCTGAATATCGACCCGCTGCCGGCGCGCCGGGTGTGCCTCCAGTTCGTGTTCGGCGATCTTCCCGCCGCGCGGCAGAACTACTGGCTGCTGGTCGATCCGCAATCCGGTGTCGAGGCCTGCTATCTGGATCCGGGCCACGCGGTCGATCTGTATTCCGAATCGAGCCTGCGCACCATGACGGCGATCTGGATGGGGCTGGACACCGTCGAAAACGCGATCCGCCATGGAAGACTGGAACTGATCGGCCCCCGCGAAATCGCCGCCAGAATGCAGGAATGGCTGGGCCTCAGTCCGTTCGCGCAACAACCAAGGATGGTCGGTTAGAGTATCCGCTTGATCAAGACGGATTCTCTAGAAACTGACCGCCACCCCCGGCAGGTTCAGCGCCTTGACGAGGTCGCGCAATTCCTGGCGCGCCGCGATGTTGGAGATGTTGAGCCCCTTGACGCCGATATCGCGCAGATCGAGCAGCGTCAGGCCGCGCGGGAACAACTCGCGGAAAATCACCCGCTCGTTGAAGCCCGGTGCCACGCGAAAGCCGATCCGTTTGGCCAGCGCGTCGAGCGCGCGGCCCATCTTTTCCTTGTTGACCATCTGCTGCGCCCCCACCCGGTTGCGCAGCACCACCCAGTCGATCGGCCGCAGTCCAGCCTGCGCGCGCAATTGCCGCGCGTTCCACACCATCTCTGAATAAACCGAGGGGCCGAGCACTTTCTGCCCGTCCGCATCGGTCCGCGCGAGCAGGTCGAAATCGATGAAGCTGTCGTTGAGCGGCGTGATCAGCGTGTCGGCGAGGCTGTGCGCGACCTGGCTCAGCCGCGTGTGCGAGCCCGGGCAGTCGATCACGATAAAGTCGTTGTCGGGCTCGGCACCGGCCATCGCGGCGGCGAGCCGGCGGTCATAGACATTCTCGCCGGGCCTGAGGTCGGCCTCGGCCACCTCCGGCAATTCCACGAGGCGGGGGCCGAGCAGGTCGAGCCCCTCGCGCTCCACGAAGCGGGCCCGGTTCTCGGCATAGCGACCGAAGCTGCGTTGCCGCAGGTCGAGATCGAGCGCGCAGGTCGGGTGGCCCATGCGCGCCAGCGCGGTCGCCACATGCATCGAGACGGTGGACTTGCCCGCGCCGCCCTTCTCGTTGCCGACCACGATGATATGCGCCATGCCTTGCTTGCCTTCCCCGGCGGCGTGTTTCCGCCGATCCTAGCCCCTGCCTCTCAATCGGGGAAGCGCGGCGCAGGGTCAAGCCGGATCGCGGCTTTCGCCGGCACGTCGTTTGCCCCGGCTTTCCTGATTGCGCATCTTCGCAAAGCTCAAAACCGGTTCCCACTTTCGAGCAACATGCTCTAGGGTCGCGCCATGACCGGCACCGCGCTCACCTATTCCCCCGATCAGGCCGAGGCCCATGACCGCATCGCCGAGGCGCTGCGCGGGGTCGGCGTCGATCTCGACGACGGCACGCTCACCCCGCCGCGCGAGGGCAAGCGCGGGGTGATGGCCGTGGTCGGCAAGGCCGGGTCGGGCAAGACGCTGCTGCTGGCAGCGCTCTGTCGCGCGCTGGAGGAGGCGGGGGTCGACGTCGTCTCGGGCGACTGGGAGGGGCGCCGCCGCCGCGACCGGCGCACGCTCGCCATCCTCGCCCCCACCAACAAGGCGGCAAGCGTGCTGCGGATGCGCGGCGTGCCCGCAACGACCATTCACCGCATTCTCTATACCCCGGTCTATGACCCGGACTACGAGAAGATCGCCGAGTGGCTGGCCGGAAATGGCGAGCGGCCCGGCATCGAGGGGCTAACCGACCTGGCGCTCGACCGGGCGCTGGCGTTCTACCAGAACCACAAGTCGATCCCGGGTGCGATGGCGGCCGCTGGCCTGCGCGGCTCGGATTTCATCACCGGCTGGACGCGCCGCGAGGAGCCGCTCGATATCGGACTCGTCGATGAGGCGAGCATGCTCGATACCAAGCAATTCGAGGATTTGCAGGAGATATTCCCGACGCTGCTGCTGTTCGGCGACCCGGCGCAATTGCCGCCCGTGAAATCCAATGACGGCATGGTGTTCGAGAGCCTCCCCGCCCCCGCGCGGCTGGAACTCAGCCGCATCCACCGGCAGGACGCCGACAACCCGATCCTCGACCTTGCCCATGCGCTGGCCGATCCGGCGCTGGAGTTTCACCATTTCGAGCGGATGATCGAGGACGCCGCCAAGCGCGACGACCGGGTGAGACGGGCCGAACGGGTCGAGGTCGATCTTATGGCGCGCTCGCCTGTCCTCGTCTGGCGCAACGCCACGCGCATCCGCCTGATCAACGCCTTTCGCGCCGTCCATGACGCGCCCGAGACCGCGCTACTGGAGGGCGAGCCGCTGATTTGCGACGGTATCGAGCTGCCGCTCAAACACCGCAAGAGGCGGCTGGACCTGGAGGCTCGCGGCCTGATCAAGGGGGCGCAGGTGATCTATCTCGGCCCGGGCAAGCGACCGGGCTTCTCGCGGCTGCATGTCATCGGAGCCGAGGACCCGCGCCTGTCGGCGGCGTCGATCGTCAAGATCGAGAAGCCGGGCGAGGAAGAGCCGTTCATCCCCTATGCCGCGAACATGGGCGCGGTGTTCCTGCACGGCGCGGCGGTGACGATCCACAAGGCGCAGGGCAGCCAATGGCGCGACGTTCAGGTCTTTGCCCCCGATATCTATGCCGCCGCCCGCATGGGGCGATCGGAGGCGGGGCAGCCGCTGTGGAAACGGCTGGCCTATGTCGCGATCACCCGCGCCGAGGAGCGGCTGCACTGGGTGGTGCGCAACCGGCTGTCGAAGCCGACCGCGCCGCTGCGGGTGGACGATCTGCGCACGCGGCCGGTGGCCCTGGAACTGGAACGCGAGGACGCGCCATGACATCCGTTCTCATCACCGGGGCGAGCGCCGGGATCGGGGCCGCCTGCGCACGCGCGTTTCTCGACGCGGGCTGGCGTGTGGGGCTGATGGCGCGCCGCGAGGGCGCGCTGGAGGCGGTGGCCGGGGGGCATGAAAACGCGGTGATCCTGCCCGGCGACGTGACCTCGCCTGACGATGTGGCGCGCTGCTTTGACCTGTTCGCCGCCACGGCGGGCCGGCTCGACGTGCTGTTCAACAACGCCGGACGCTTTGGCCGCGCGGCGATGATCGACGAGCTGGGGTATGACGAATGGCGGCAGGTGGTGGATGTGAACCTGCACGGCATGTTCCTCTGCGCGCAGGCGGCGTTCGGACAGATGCGGCGGCAGGTGCCGCGGGGCGGGCGGATCATCAACAACGGCTCGCTCTCGGCCCATGCCCCGCGTGAGGGCTCGGTCGCCTATACCACCACCAAGCACGCGATCACCGGGTTGACCCGGTCGCTCAGCCTCGATGGCCGCGCATTTGACATCGCCTGCGGGCAGATCGACATCGGCAATGCGCGCACCGAATTGCTGGAAAGCATCATCGCCGCCAAGCCCGACGCGCCGCCGCCCACCATGGACGTGGCCGATGTCGGGCGCGCGGTGCTGCACATGGCCACGTTGCCGCCCGAGGCCAACGTGCAGTTCATGACGCTGATGGCGACACAGATGCCCTATATCGGGCGCGGGTAGTGTTCGCCGCCTGACGAAAGGCACCCGGTCTGCCTCCGGGGCACCGCCGGTTGCGCGGATGTCGGTCCGGCGGCGGGCGTGCGGGACGGTGCCGTCCGTGGCCGGAGTCGTCGTGAAAGGGGACGGTTGGCCTGGAGGGGACATTGGGTGAGCCGCGCCATCGCATGTCCGCGGGCAGGCGACCCGACGGTCTTTTCAGTGCGCTTTATCCATCCATACCCGCAAGACATGCAATCGGCGCGCTGGCTGAGCCACATCGCCTGTCCGTCACGCCAGAGGCGTGCCGCCTATATCGGCGCACCTCCGGTGCGACGGGGCGGACATGCGATGGCGCGGCGGGCTTCGCCCTTGATTCCGCGCCGGGACCGGAGAGGTGAACGGCAGGTATAGGCCAAATCGGTCCACTGCCCCAGCCCGCATTTCCGGCTCAAGAGCGGGACCCGGTTCTGAGCTCCTCGAACATGCGAAAACAGGGAATTGGAGCGTGGCGCGTGAATGCGAAGGACGCGGCGCGCGCCGGTCACGGCTTGGGGTGATCGTCCCAGTCATCCGACAGGATGCGCCGGGCGTCGCCCTCGGGATCGTCATACTGGTCCGATCGCACCGTGTAGATGAAGAACACCAGCCCCAGACCGCCGAGGATCAGCGAGATCGGGATGAGATAGGCCAGCACGTTCATGTCTTACCTCAGCCGCAGCGCGTTGAGCGACACGGTAATCGAACTCGCCGACATGGCCAAGGCCGCGATCAGCGGCGAGCACAATCCCGCCACCGCCAGCGGCACCGCCACGAGGTTGTAAACCGTTGCGATCCTGAAATTTTCGCGGATGCGCCGGGTGGCCGAGCGCGCCGTCGCACAGGCCGCGCCGATGGGCGAGAGGTCATTGCCCAGAAGCACGATATCCGACGCCACCCGCGCGGCATCGAGCGCCGAGGCGGGCGAGACCGACACATGCGCCGCCGTCAGCGCGGCGGTATCGTTGAGCCCGTCGCCAACCATCAGCACATGCGCGCCCGCCGCGCCCAGCGCCTCGACCCGCGCCGCCTTGTCGGCGGGCAGCGCCTCGGCGGTCCATTCCGCGATTCCCAACCGCGCGGCCAGCGCCGCCACCGCCGGTTCGGTGTCGCCCGACATCAGGATCACCCGCTTGCCGTCTGCCACCAGCGCCTCGACCGCCTCCGCGGCACCGGGGCGCAGCGCGTCGGTGAACGCAAACGCCACCGGCGCGCCCTCGCCCATGCTCAGGAAACTTGCGGTCTGCGCGCGCGGCTCCGCCCCGGTCCAGCTTGCCCGCCCCAGCCGCACCTCGCGGCCCTCGTGGCACCCTTTGGTGCCGTATCCCGGCACCTCGGTCACGTCCGACACCGCCGCCGCGTCGATCCCCGCCTCGCGCGCCGCCCCGGCGATGGCCCGCGCCAGCGGGTGCGACGACCCTTCGGCCAGCGCCCGTGCCACCGCCATCGCCTCGCGCGGCAGCGCCCCGGGCGCGTCGAGCCGCGGCGTGCCCGCGGTCAGCGTGCCGGTCTTGTCGAACACCACCGTGTCCACCTGCGCCAGCCGCTCCAGCGCGGTCTCGTGCTTGATCAGCATCCCCCGCCGGAACAGCCGCCCCGACGCCGCCGTCGTGACCGCGGGCACCGCAAGGCCGAGCGCACAGGGGCAGGTGATGATCAGCACGGCAGCGGCGATATTGAGCGCAGTGCGCAAATCCCAGGTGGCGAGATACCAGCCCGCGAACGCCAGCGCCGACAGGATATGCACCCCCGGCGCATAGAGTTTGGCGGCCCGGTCGGCGAGCGAGGTATAGCGCGAGCGCCCCGATTCCGCGATCGCCACCAGATCGGCCATCCGGTGCAGCGAGGTCTCGGCCCCCACCGCCGTGGCGCGGACGGTCAGCGGCCCGGTGAGGTTCACCTCGCCCGCGCTCACCGCCTGCCCCTCTCCGGCGAAGACGGGCCGCGTCTCGCCCGTGAGCAGCGAGCGGTCGATCTCGGACGTGCCCTGCGCGATCTCGCCATCCACCGGCATCCGCCCACCGGGGCGCACGAGGATCAGGTCGCCCACGGCAAGCTCCGACACGCTCACCATCTCCTCGGCGCCGCCCTTCAGCCGCGTGGCGCGCGGCACCTCCAGCGCGGTCAGCTCCTCGGCGGCGGAGCGGGCGATGGCGCGCGTCCGGTGATCGAGATAGCGCCCGGCCAGCAAGAAGAAGGTGAGCGCAATGGCCGCGTCGAAATAGGCGTGCTCTCCCGAGAGCGCGGTTTCCCACAGCGAGGTGATGACCGCCAGCCCGATCGCCAGCGTGATCGGCACATCCATGTTGAGCCGCCCCTGCCGCAGCGCCGCCCAGGCGTTGCGAAAGAACGGCACGCCCGAAAACGCGATGGCCGGAAGCGCGATGGCGGCGGAAATCCAGTGAAACAGGTCGCGCGTCGCCGCCTCGGCCCCGGACCAGACCGAGATCGACAGCAGCATGACGTTCATCGCCGCGAACCCCGCCACCGCCAGCCGCATCAAGAGTTCGCGGCCCGCGCGGTCGGTGGCCTTGGCGCTGAGCGTGCCGGCGTCAAGCTCGTGCGCCTCGTAGCCCAGCCCCTCGACGACGGCGCGCATCTCCTCTGCCGTCACCTCCGGCGCGGCGTCGATGCTCGCGCGCTTGAGGGTGAGGTTGACGCGCGCCGAACGGACCTGCGGGTGCGCATCCAACGCGCTCTCGATCTTCGAGATGCAGGCCGCGCAGTGGATCGTCGGCAGCGACAGGGCGATCCTTGCATCGGGCAGGTCGCGCGCCGCCAGCGCCTCTGCCGCCGGGGCGGCGGAACAGGCCGGACAGGCCGAGGGCGTGGGGCGCAGGGTGGCGGTCATGGCCTAGCTCTGATCCGTCAGTATTTCGCGACGTTGCTGAAACAGGATACCGTCGGCCGAATAGGCCCTGAGGCGCAGGATCCACTTGCCCGCCCCCAGATCAACCGGGGCCTCGAAGCCCTGCCCGGTATAGCTGAGTCGCGTCGAGATATCCTCGTGGTCCTCGGTTGCCCGCCCGATCGTGGCCTCGACCCGCGCGGGCCTGACGGCTTGCCCGTCGGCACCGGTGAACCGCAGCGACAAGCGCCCGTCACGCGCCTCGGCGGTCAGCGTCCAGCCCAGCGCCTCCTGCGCGGCCTTGCGCTCGTTGAAGGTCTGGCTGGCGATATAGCCGTTCCTGACCTCCAGCCCCGGAAATGTCCTCACCGCCGAGTAGGCCAGCACCAGGTTGACCCCGATGATGACGGCAAAGGCCGCCACGAAGCCGATCAGCACATGCCGCCCGGTGATCTGCCGTTCCGCCATCATTGCCCCCGTCCGTTGAACACCGTGTTCTTGTAGTCGCGCGTGCCGCTGCCGGTATCCTCCACCCAGATGCGGATATCCGTGCTCTCCGCCTGCGCCGGCTCCGAGTCCTGCGGCGCGGTGACGTAGACGCGTTGCAGCTTCATCTCGTCGGGGGCCACCTCGACCGAGGTATAGGGCGTGCCCTCCAGCGTGATGAACAGCGTTGGATCGCCCTTGACGCTGAACTTGAAGCGCGTCGGCTCGTTCTTCATGTTGCGCAGCCGCACCTCGTAGATGTTGCGGATCTCGCCATTCGACAGGGTGACATAGGTCGGGTTGCGCACCGGCGCCACCGTCAGGTCGATTTCCGAGCGGATGAACAGCGCCACCACCAGCCCCACGCCCACCAGCGACCACAGCGCCGTGTAGAGGATGGTGCGCGGGCGGAAGACGTGCTTCCAGATCGGTTTGGGCGGCTTGCCCGCACGTTCGTTCTGTTCGTCCGTCAGCGCCATGTAGTCGATCAGCCCGCGCGGCTTGCCGATCTTTTCCATCACGTCGTCGCAGGCGTCGATGCACAGCGCGCAGGTGATGCATTCGAGTTGCTGGCCGTCGCGGATGTCGATGCCCACCGGGCAGACGTTGACACAGGCCATGCAGTCGATGCAGTCGCCCATCGGCTCGCCCGCCTTGACCGCCTCGGAATGCTTGCGCGGCTCGCCCCGCCAGGCGCGATAACCCACCGTCAGCGTGTCCTCATCCATCATCGCCGCCTGGATCCGCGGCCAGGGGCAGGCATAGATGCAAATCTGCTCGCGCGCGAAACCGCCGAAGAAAAACGTGGTGCCGGTGAGGATGGCGATGGTGGTGTAGGCGATCGGGTGCGCGTCGAGCGTGAACAGATCGACCAGCAGCGTCGGCGCATCGGTGAAGTAGAACACCCACGCGCCCCCCGTCGCCACGGCGATCAGCAGCCATGTGATCCACTTGGTCAGCCGCAGCCGCGCCTTGCGCAGATCCCATGCCTTCTGCCGGTGCAGGCGCAGCCGCGCGTTGCGGTCGCCCTCGATCCAGCGCTCCACCAGGATGAAGAGATCGGTCCACACGGTCTGCGGACAGGCATAGCCGCACCACACCCGGCCCAATGCGGAGGTGAACAGGAACAGGCCCAGCCCCGCCATCACCAGCAGCCCGGCAATGAAGTAGAATTCATGCGGCCATATCTCGATCCAGAAGAAGAAGAACCGCCGGTTGGCAAGGTCCACCAGCACCGCCTGATCCGGCAGGGTCGGCCCCCGGTCCCAGCGAATCCAGGGCGTGAGGTAATAGATGCCGAGGGTGACGGCCATGATCACCCATTTCAGGTTACGGAACTTGCCATAGACCTTGCGGGGGAAAACCGGCTCTTGCGCGGCATAGAGCGATTGGGGGGCATTGGGCTGGGAATCGGCCACGGAGACACTCCGATATCTTGCATCTGGTGATCGTCTTTTGGCAGGATGTCGGGTCGGCAACTTTGACCTGCATCAATCCTGACTCCTGAATCGATCTATTTCGCCTGCCGCTCTTGCGCAGGCAGTTCCTTGGACGGCACCGTCCGGCGCGCCTGACGCCGCAGCCAGGTGACAAACGCCCTTGCAGGCGGGCGCAGCACGCCGGGCCGCGTGACTACATGATAGCCCGCCTCCTCCTCATCCTCGAACAAAAGCCGCAGCCGACCGGCTGTGATATCCTGACGCACCCATTCGCGCACCGTCACCGCCACGCCCTGCCCGGCCCGCAACCCGTCGAGCAGCAGGTTGCCCGGCACCTGCACGAGGCCCGCCGCCCGCTCCTTGGTCACGCCGCGGCGGCGCAGCCAGTCGCTCGCCTCGTTGGTGCCGAATTCCTGCAGCCACGGCAGATCGGCAAGGTCGGCGGGGCACTCTATCCGCGTACCCTCCACGAGGTGCGGCGCGGCCACAGCCACGATCGGAGAGCGGAACAGCAACTCCGCCTCCAGCCCCGGCCAGTGCCCGGTGCCATAGCGGATGGCGATATCTATGCCGCCCGGCTCCATCTCGACGATCCGCGGGGTGGGGTCGATCATCAGATCGATCTGCGGATGCGCCTGCCGGAACTCGCTGAGACAGGGCATCAGCCAGTGCGCGGCAAAGCTCGGCGTCGTCGAAATCTGCAGCGGGCGCGCGGCATTCGCGCCCGACAGCGCCTCGACCGCACGGGCGATGGCCCCGAATCCCAGCGACAGGGCATCCGCCAGATCGCGCCCCTCCGCCGTCAGCCGCGACTGCCGCCCGGACCGATCGACGAGCGCCACGCCGATATGCGCCTCAAGCTGCCGGACCTGCTGACTGATGGCGGCGTGACTGACATTGAGCCGCGCCCCGGCGGCGGCGGTGCTGCCGGTCTCGGCCAGCGCCGCAAAGGCGCGCAGCGCCGTCAGGGGCGGGAGGGTCTGCCAATCCATGATGTAAGCCTAACTTACGAGTAGAAAATTTTCCAGAGTCGCGTGAGAGCCGCGTCTGCCCCATATTCCCAAACAGAACAGCAGCAAAGGAAAGGACACGACATGCTTGGAATTCTGGCAAATACTTTCAGGACCGCCACCCGCACCGACGCCGCGAACGAGACCCGTCGCCACCATCAGACCCGGCCCGCCCGGCCGCTGGCGGATCTGTCGAACCTGCGCAGCAGCGCCGAACTGGAGGCGCATCTCATCGCGCGCCGCCGCGACTGAGCCGGACACGACAAGGGCCCCGGAAACGGGGCCCTCGGACGCGGGCTACGGCCCGCGGGTGTTATCGGCACCGGCCCTCCCTGGAAACGCGCGAACAGGACGGAAGGACCGGCACCTCACCCCGGGCCCGGCGACGGGCCCGGGGTGCCTCCTGGCGCCTACTCGCCGCCGCCCAACTGGTGGACATAGACGGCGACGGCGCGCGTCTCGGCCTCGCTCAGATCGGCCCCGCCCATCGGCGGCATGATGCCGAAGCGCGAATAGGTCACGGTCTCGCGGATCGTGTCGTAATCGCCGCCATAGAGCCAGATCGCGTCGGCAAGGTTCGGGGCACCCTGGTAGATGTCGCCCCCGCCCGCCTCGCCGTGGCAGGCGGCGCAATTGTCGAGGAAAATCGCCTCGCCCTTCGCCGCCGCGGCGGCATCCCGCGGCTCGCCCGAGAGCGACATCACGTAATTCACCACCTGGTCGATGCCCTCGCTGTCGAGGATGTCGCCAAAGGCGGGCATCTGCGACCAGCGGGCGTCCGGGTCCTCTTCGTTGCGGATGCCGTGGGCGACGGTGTAGTGGATATCCTCCAGCGTGCCGCCCCAGAGCCAGTCATTGTCCAGCAGGTTGGGATAGCCGCCCGCCTTGACGCCCGCCGCGCCCGAGCCGTGGCACTGCGCGCACCAGGTGCGATAGACTGCGGCCCCGGCAGAGACGGCATAGGTGTTGAGTTCCTCGTCCGTCGGGATTTCCTCAAGGTCCACCGAGGCCAGCCGGGCGTTGATCTCGGAATTGGCCTCGCGCGCCGCCTCGATCTCGGCGGCGACGTTGGCGCGGGTGGACCAGCCCTTGTAACCCGCCGTCGCCTGATTGATCAGCGGCCAGGCAGGATAGGCGATCACGTACCAGATGCCCCAGACGATGGTGGCGTAGAACACCCACAGCCACCAGCGCGGCAACGGGTTGTTGTATTCCCGGATGCCGTCCCACTCGTGGCCGGTGGTCTCCGGTTCCTGCTTGTTGGTCGGTTTCTTGGCCATGTCTTACGCCTCCTTGGCGTCGGCATCGTCGTCGCGTGCCGGTTTGTCTTCGTGCCGGAACGGGATGGTCGCCGGGTTCTCGTAGGTCTTGCTGGCACCGGGGCGGAACACCCAGATCACCACCCCGATGAAGAACGCGAACAGCACCAGCAACACCCAGCTATCGGCGAACTGGCGCAGCAGGGAATAGGTTTCCATCTCCTGTCCTCCTCAGCGGCTTGCGACCGGGGTGAAGGTCGAGAAATCGACCAGCGTGCCCAGCATTTGCAGGTAGGCGATCAGCGCGTCGGTCTCGGAAATCCCCGGACGGCTGTCGAAATTGCGCACCTGCGCCTTGGGATAGCGCGACAGAAGCCCCTCGGTATCGCCGTCCGGGTCGATCTGCGCGTTGAAATCGGCGCGCGCGTTCTCGATCATCTCGTCGGTATAGGGCACGCCCACGAGGCTGTGCGTGCGCAGCAGGTCCCCGATATGCTCGCCGTCGATCATCCGCTCTTCGAGGAAGCCGTATTTCGGCATCACCGATTCGGGCACCACCGCCTGCGGGTTGCGCAGGTGATCGACATGCCACGCATCCGAGTAGCGGCCGCCGACGCGGGCCAGATCCGGCCCCGTGCGCTTCGATCCCCACTGGAACGGGTGATCGTATTTCGACTCCGCCGCGAGGCTGTAATGGCCGTACCGCTCCACCTCGTCGCGCATCGGACGCACCATCTGGCTGTGGCAGACATAGCACCCCTCGCGGACGTAGATATCGCGCCCGGCAAGTTCGAGCGGCGAATAGGGGCGCATGCCCTCCACGTCCTCGATGGTGTTCTCGAGCCAGAACAGCGGCGCGATCTGCACGATCCCGCCGATGGTGACCACGAGGAAGGCAAAGATCGCCAGAAGCGTGACGTTCTTTTCCAGGATTGCGTGTTTGTCCAGAATTGCCATCTCTCCGGCCCTCCTTATTCAGCCGGAACTGTGCTGTTCGTGGCCGCGACGGCCGGCGAACGCTTCACAGTCATCCAGAGGTTGTAGCACATGATCAGTGCGCCGGTGACATACATGACCCCGCCCAGACCGCGCACGATATACATCGGCAGTTTCGCGGCCACGGTGTCGGCAAAGGAGTTCACGAGGAAGCCGTTGGCATCCACTTCGCGCCACATCAGGCCCTCCATGATCCCCGTCACCCACATGGCGGCGGCGTAGAGAATGATGCCGATGGTCGCGAGCCAGAAATGCCAGGACACCAGGCTCAGGCTATAGAGCCGCTCGCGGTTCCACAGCTTCGGCACCAGGAAGTAGAGCGCCCCGAAGGTGATCATGCCGTTCCAACCAAGCGCGCCGGAATGCACGTGCCCGATGGTCCAGTCGGTGTAGTGCGACAGCGAGTTGACCGCGCGGATCGACATCATCGGCCCCTCGAAGGTGGACATGCCGTAAAAGCCGATGGAGATCACCATCATGCGGATGATCGGATCGGTGCGCAGCTTGTCCCACGCGCCCGAGAGCGTCATCAGACCGTTGATCATCCCGCCCCAGGACGGCATCCACAGCACGATCGAGAACACCATGCCCAGCGTCGAGGCCCAGTCGGGCAGCGCGGTGTAGTGCAGGTGGTGCGGACCGGCCCAGATATAGATGAAGATCAGCGCCCAGAAGTGGATGATCGAGAGCTTGTAGCTGAACACCGGGCGTTCGGCCTGTTTCGGGACAAAGTAATACATCATGCCCAGAAACCCGGCGGTGAGGAAGAAGCCCACGGCGTTATGCCCGTACCACCACTGCACCATCGCGTCCTGCACCCCCGAGAACACCTGCACCGACTTGGAGCCCCAGATCGAGACCGGAATGCTCAGGTTGTTGACCACATGCAGCATCGCCACGGTGATGATGAACGACAGGTAGAACCAGTTGGCGACGTAGATATGCGGCTCGCGGCGCTTGACGATGGTGCCCAGGAACACGGCCAGATAGGCCAGCCAGACCACCGTCAGCCACAGGTCGACATACCACTCGGGCTCGGCATATTCCTTGGACTGCGTCGCGCCCAGCAAGTAGCCGGTGGCCGCCAGCACGATCACGAGCTGATAGCCCCAGAACACGAACCACGCGAGGTTGCCGCCCCAAAGCCGGGCGGCACTCGTGCGCTGGACCACGTAGAACGAGGTGGCAATGAGCGCGTTGCCGCCAAAGGCGAAGATCACCGCGCTCGTGTGCAGCGGACGTAACCGCCCGAAATTGGCAAATCCCTGCGCCCAGTCGAAATTGAGCTGCGGAAAGGCAAGCTGAAAGGCAATGAACGTGCCCGCGAGAAATCCGACGACCCCCCAGAGGCAGGTGGCGATCACCCCGGCGCGCACCACGCCATCCATGTATTCGCCGGACAGGTCGACTCGCACCTCCGGCTCGTCGGTGTGCCGCAGCACCCACAGGAAAAGCCCGCCCGAGACCAGCGCCACGGTCAGCGCGTTCACCAGGTAGGCCAGATCGCGCGCGTAATTGGCGGCGACCAGCGCGAAAAGCGTGATCACGCCAAGCACGATCAGCTTGATGTAATTCGTCATGTTGCGTCCCTTCGTCCTCGACAGCGCGAGTCGTTATGACCGACACGCGCTTTGACTGTGCACTTAATGCGAGGGCTCGAGTCAACAAACCTTGATCTGTGTCAAAACGGCGCGCGTCGGCGCTTGATCCGCGTCAATGCGCCCCGCCCCGAAATGCCCCTAATGTGGCACATCGAAGCGGATACAGGGAAATGCACGATGACCTATAACAGCCTATTCACGGTCTTGACCGACGCGGCGCTTGTGGACGAGACCCTCGCCCATGCCATCGCCGTGGCCGAGGCCAACGATGCGCATCTCGATGCGCTCTGCCTCGGCGTGGACCGAAGCCAGACCGGTTATTACTACGCCGGCGCAAGCGCGGCAGTGCTTCAGGAGACGATCAGCCGTGCGCAGGACGAGGCCACGGAGATCGACAGCCTGGTGCGCGCGCGGCTAAACAATTCGACGATCCGCTGGGCCGCCGAGAAGGGCGTGGCGCAGCTTGCCGATATCGGTCGCCATGTCGCGACGCGGGCGCGGTTCTCCGATCTGGTCACTTTGCCGCAGCCCTATGGCGAGGGGCGCGGTGCCGAACTCGAGGCGGTGACCGAATCGGCGCTCTTCGAGGGGCGCACGCCGGTTCTCGTCGCGCCCGGTGGCGGCGCCCCGTCGCCAAAGCCGAAGCGCATCCTGCTGGGCTGGAACGAAAGCAGCGAATCGCTCGCCGCCGCGCGCGCGGCGATGCCGCTGCTGAGCATGGCCGATGTGGTGCATGTCGTGGTGATCGATCCGCCGACGCACGGGCCCAACCGCTCCGATCCCGGCGGGCTCATCGCGCAGTATCTCTCGCGCCACGGCGTCAAGACCGAGATCGACGTGCTGTCGCGCTCGATGCCGCGGGTCTCGGACGTGCTGTTGCGCCATGTGACGGACATGGATGCCGACATGGTGGTGATGGGGGCCTACGGTCATTCGCGCTTCCGCGAGGCGATCTTTGGCGGGGCGACGCGCTACATGCTGGAACAGGCGACGGTGCCGGTGTTCATGGCGCACTAGAGGCGTGCGAGGGTCAGCCGGGGCGGTGAATCCGCCCACGGCTGACCGGCACGGCACTTCCAGAGACATGGACTTCGGCCAATGCTCCATCCCGCGTCACGATTCGAAGGCCAATTGCCGAGGCGCGCCCCATCTCCACCCCTTGGTGCAATGCAAGACGCGTTTCGCCCTCGCTCAGGACACCTGCAGCATGCAGTTGGGCGGCCATTATTGCGGCTGCGGAACCGGTGGCCGGATCCTCGGGGATTCCAGCCGTCGGGGAAAACATGCGGGCGCGAAAATTGGCGCCATCGCCTCCCACCAGCGGCGTATAGAGATAGGCACTGTCGACTGCGGCAATGTTCATTACCTGGCTCCATGCGGGCTCGATCGGTCGCGCCGTGGCCAACGTCTCAAGGTCACGCACGGGCACATACAGGAAGCGTGGACCACCTTGCCACAGACCGGGAGTATGCGCTTGGGCGCCAATCACTTGCGGATCAAGCCCCACCGCCTCGGCCAACAACCCCGAATCCGGCATGCCCCCATGCTCGGACGGGTGCGGCAGGATCGGGGCACGAAACTCTGCGTGCACTCTGCCATCACGGCGCCAGATACGGACTGGCACGATGCCTGCTTCTTCCTCCAGTGTGATTCGCGTCTCGAAATCACCCTCCGGCGCTGACTTTAGTGCGAGATGTATCGCGCAGCCGATAGTCGGATGACCAGCAAATGGTATTTCCGCCGTGGGAAAGAAGATGCGCACTTTCGCGTCATGCGTCGGAACCGCCGGTCGCTGGACAAAAATCGTCTCCGACAGATTGAATTCGCGCGCGATGACCTGCATCTGCGCCGTGCTCAAACCGTCTGCCTCTGCGACGATGGCCAGCGGATTGCCGGAGAAACGCTGCTCTGTAAAAACGTCGCAGGTGACAAAGGACAGCGTGTCAGACAAGAAGCCCGCCGTCGCTGTCGTCGCCCGCCTCTTCCAGCAGGCGGCCCATGTCCGGGATGGTCACGCGGCGCTTGCCCTCGAGCGAGATCACCCCGTCCTTCTTCAGCGCCGAGACCTGGCGGCTCACCGTCTCCAGCGTCAGGCCAAGATAGTCGGCCATCGCCTCGCGCGTCAGCGGAAGGTCAAGCACCAGCGGACCGCGTCCCCCCTGCATCGACAGCGCGGCGTCGCGCCGTGCGATGATCGCGATCAGCGAGGCGATCTTTTCCCGCGCGGTCTTGCGGCCCAGCACCAGCATCCATTCGCGCGCGGCATCCAGTTCGTCGAGCGTCATTTCAAGCAGGCGCTGCGCGATATGCGGCGTGCGCACCATCATCTGTTCAAACGGTTTTCGGCGGAAACAGCACATCACCATGTCCGTGGTCGCCACCACGTCATAGCTGGCCCGCTCGCGCCCCGGGCGACCCACGAAATCGCTGGGCAGCAACAGGCCCACCATCTGCGTGCGCCCGTCCTCCATGGTCTGGGTGAGCGTCGCGATTCCCGCCACGACCGAGGCCACGAAATCCATCTGATCGCCGGACCAGATCACCGTCTGGCCCGCCTCGAAATTGCGATAATACTTGATCTGCTCGAGCAGTTCGAGCTCGTCGCTCTCGCAGCGCGCACAGACGGCACGGTGCCGGATCGGACAGTCGCCGCAATCCACCGGCGCGCAATGCGCAATTTTCTCGCTTATCGCCACTTTCGCCATCCACGGATTGATCTGGGTCAAGGAGTTCGCCTGCGTCGACAGTAAACCTGAGCGTATGGATACGCAAACCGAACTCGCCCGCTTGGGTCTTTTTGACGCCAAGGTGCCCCGCTACACTAGCTACCCCACCGCACCGCATTTCGGTCGCTCCGTGGGACCCGGAGATTTCACCGACTGGGTCGCCGCCATCCCGGAGGGGTCCGAGGTGTCGCTTTACGTCCACGTGCCCTTCTGCCGCAGGCTGTGCTGGTTCTGCGCCTGCCGCACGCAGGGCACGCAGACCGACGCGCCGGTGGTCGCCTATCTCGAAACGCTGAAAGCCGAGATCGCGATGCTGGGCCGCCTTCTGCCCGCAGGCGTGCGGCTCTCGCGGCTGCACTGGGGCGGCGGCACGCCAACGCTGCTGCAACCCTCGATGATGACCGAGCTTGCCGGGGCGATTCGCGACATCGCCCCCTTCACCGAAGCGACCGAGTTCTCGGTCGAGATAGATCCCAACGAGATCGACGGCCCGCGCCTCGACGCGCTCGCCGCGGCGGGGATGAACCGCGCCTCCATCGGCGTGCAGGATTTCGACGACGAGATTCAGAAGACGATCGGCCGTATCCAGAGCTACGACATCACCCGCGACGCGGCGGAGGAGATCCGCGCCCGCGGTGTGGCCAGCCTCAATGCCGACATCCTCTACGGTCTGCCGCACCAGACCCGCGCGCGCATGACCGAGAGCGTGCAGAAGCTCCTGTCGCTCAACCCCGACCGCGTGGCGCTCTACGGTTATGCCCATGTGCCCTGGATGGCCAAGCGTCAGCAGATGATCCCGTCGGACGCCCTGCCCACCCCGCAGGAACGGCTGGCGCTGTTTGACACCGCCCGGCGGCTGTTTCTTTGGGACGGCTATGACGAGATCGGCATCGACCATTTCGCCACGAAGGATGACGGCCTGAGCATCGCGCAGAAGGCCGGTCGCCTGCGCCGCAATTTCCAGGGCTATACCGACGACACGTCGGACGTGCTGATCGGTCTCGGGGCCTCGTCGATCTCGCGGTTTCCCCAGGGATACGCGCAGAACGCGCCCGCCACCGGCGCGCATACCGGCGCAATCCGCGACGGGCGGTTCTCCACCACCCGCGGCCATGTCTTCACCGCCGAGGACCGGATGCGCGGCCGCATGATCGAGATGCTGATGTGCGACTTCCATATCGACGCAGGCGAGATCGCGCGCGATTTCGGGATCGAGGACCGGGCGCTCCAGAGCCTCCTCGCCGGGGTGGCGCGGGCCTTCGACGGGCACCTGAATCTCGACGACAACGGCCTGTCCATCCCGCCCGAGGCACGCCCGCTCACCCGCATGATCGCGCGCCAGATCGACGCCTACGAGATGGACGAACAGGGCCACAGTTCGGCGATCTGACGGGCGCGGCTGCGGCCCGTCAGCCTTGCGCGCCCGCGCCGCGCCCTTCCAGCGACGCCTTGAGCAGCGTCCGCGCATACGCGGTCTGCGGCGCGGAAAAGAGCGCCCCGGCCTCGCCCGCCTCGACCACGTCGCCCTCCTTCATCACCAGCACCCGGTGGCTCATCGCGCGCACCACCGCGAGATCGTGGCTGATGAACAGGTAGGCCAGCCCGTATTTCACCTGAAGATCGCGCAGCAGGTCCACGATCTGCACCTGCACCGTCATGTCGAGCGCCGAGGTCGGCTCGTCGAGCACCACGAGTTTCGGCCGCAGGATCATCGCCCGCGCGATTGCGATGCGCTGCCGCTGCCCGCCCGAGAATTCATGCGGGTAGCGATCCATCGCCGCAGGGTCGAGCCCCACCTCCGCCATCACCTCGGCCACGAGTTCGCGCTCGGGCCGTCCGCCAGGGTTGCCGTGCACCCCCAGCCCCTCGGCGATGATCTGCACACAGCTCATCCGCGGGGAAAGGCTGCCAAACGGGTCCTGAAACACGATCTGCATCTCCGCGCGCCTGCGGCGCAACTGTCTGGTCGACCAGCCATGCACGTCCTCGCCGGCAAAGCGGATGCCACCCTGCGATGCGATCAGCCGCATTATGGCAAGCGCCAGCGTGGTCTTGCCCGAGCCCGATTCGCCCACGATCCCCAGCGTCTCGCCCGCGCGCACGCGCAAGCTGGCCTCGTTGACGGCCTTCACATGGCCCACCGTCCGCTTGAGAAACCCCTTCTGGATCGGGAACCAGACGCGCAACGCATCGGTCTCGGCCACTACCTGCGCCCCCTCGGGCACCGGCGCGGGCACCCCCGCCGCCTGCGCCGCCAGCAGCTTGCGGGTATAGGGGTGCTGCGGCGTGTCAAAGACCTGCTCAAGCGTCCCCGCCTCGACGATCTCGCCATCCTTCATCACGCAGACCCGATCGGCGATGCGCCGCACGATGCCGAGGTCATGGGTGATGAACAGCAAGCCCATCCCCTCGTCGCGCTTGAGATTGGCCAGCAGTTCGAGGATCTGCGCCTGTATCGTCACGTCGAGCGCCGTTGTCGGCTCGTCGGCGATCAGGATGTCTGGCTTGTTGGCCAGCGCCATGGCGATCATCACCCGCTGCCGCTGCCCGCCCGACAACTGATGCGGATAGGCCCCGAGACGGCTCGCCGCCTCGCGGATGCCCACCCGCTCCAGCAATTCCACGATCCGCGCGCGCGCCGCGTCGCCGGTCAGCGCCTGATGCAGCTCAAGGCTCTCGCGCAACTGCTTTTCCAGCGTGTGCAGCGGGTTGAGGCTGGTCATCGGCTCCTGGAAGATGAAGCTTATATCGTTGCCCCGCACCTGCCGCAGACGCGTGTCATCGGCACCGATCATCTCGCGGCCGTTGTAGGTGACGCTGCCCGTCACCTGCGCCGAAGCCCCGAGCAGCGACACCGTCGACAGCGCCGTGACCGACTTGCCCGAGCCGCTCTCGCCGACGATCGCCACCGTCTCGCCCCGGTCCACCGAGAACGACACGCCGCGCACGGCGGGCACCACCTGCCCGTCCTGCCGGAACCCCACGCTCAGGTCGCGAACCTCCAGCAAACTCATTGAAAGGTCTTTCTGGGGTCAAAGGCATCCCGCACGCCCTCGAAGATGAACACCAAGAGCGACAGCATGATGGCGAAGGCGAAAAACGCGGTGAAGGCGAGCCACGGCGCCTGCAGGTTCTGCTTGGCCTGCAGCGTCAGTTCCCCAAGCGAGGGCGAGGAGGAGGGCAACCCGAAGCCGAGAAAATCCAGGCCGGCCAGCAGCGAGATGGTCCCGGTGATGACGAAGGGCAGCATGGTCAGCGTCGCGACCATCGCGTTGGGCAGCATGTGGCGGAACATGATGGTGACATTGCCCACCCCCAGCGCCTTGGCCGCGCGCACGTATTCGAGGTTGCGTGCGCGCAGGAACTCGGCACGCACCACGCCGACAAGGGCCATCCAGCCAAACAGCACGGTGATCACCACCAGCAGCCAGAAACTTCGCGGCAGGATCGCGAACAGGATGATGATCACGTAAAGCTGCGGGGTGGATGACCATATCTCGATGATCCGCTGAAAGATGAGGTCGGTGCGCCCGCCGAAATAGCCCTGCACGGCACCCGCGAATATCCCGATCACCGAGGACAGGAAGGTCACGATCAGCGTGAACATCACCGACAGCCGGAACCCGTAGATCACCCGCGCCAGCACGTCGCGCTTGGTATCGTCGGTACCCAGCCAGTTCTGCTCGTTGGGCGGCAGCGGCGCGGCCCCGTCGCGATCCACGATGGTGTCGTAGCTGTAGGGGATCGGCGGCCAGAGCGCCCAGCCCGCCTCGATCACCCCGCCATCCACCACGCCGTCGCCGGCATCTGCGATCACGGCCCCGGGATCGTCGAAACAGGCATCCAACCCGCCGCTCGCGATCAGGCACTGCACCTCCGGATCGCGATAGATCGCCTCGGTCTGGAAATCGCCACCAAAGGCCGTCTCGGGGTAGAACCGGAAAATCGGCGCGTAGATCTCGCCGCGATACTGCACGAGGATCGGCTTGTCATTGGCGACGAATTCGGCAAACAGCGTGATGGTGAAAATCACCGAAAAGATGATCAGCGACCAGAAGGCGCGCCCGTTGCGCCGGAAATTGCGCCAGCGACGCCGGTTCAGAGGAGACAGCCGGATCACCGTGCCGCTCCTTCACCTTGGCCGAAATACTCCGGGGGAGTCGCGCCGCGGGCGCGACGGGGGCAGCGCCCCCATGACGCGTACACCATCCTCAGCCCTCCCGCCTCTCGAAGTCGATCCGCGGATCGACCAGCACGTACATCAGGTCGCTCAGCAGCCCCACCAGCAGACCGATGAGACCAAACAGGAACAGTGTGCCGAACATCACCGGGTAGTCGCGCCCCACCGCCGCCTCGAACCCGAGCCGCCCCAGCCCGTCGAGCGAAAAGATCGTCTCGATCAGCACCGAACCGCCGAAGAACACGCCGATAAACACCGCCGGAAAGCCCGCGATCACGATCAGCATGGCGTTGCGGAAAACATGGCCATAGAGCACCCGCCGCTCTGTCAGCCCCTTGGCCCGCGCGGTCATCACGTAGTGCTTCTTGATCTCGTCGAGAAAGCTGTTCTTGGTCAGAAGCGTCAGCGTGGCAAAGGCCGAGATGGTCGAGGCGAGCACCGGCAGCGCGATGTGCCACAGGTAATCGACGATCTTGCCCCAGACGGTCAGTTGCTCGAAATTGTCCGAGGTGAGCCCGCGCAGCGGGAAAAGCTGCCAGTAGCTGCCCCCGGCCAACAGCACCAGCAGCATGATCGCAAAGAGGAACGCCGGGATCGCGTAGGCCACGATGATGAGCCCGCTCGTCCAGGTGTCGAACCGCGTGCCGTCGTGCACCGCCTTGGCCACACCCAGCGGGATCGACACCAGATAGGCGATCACGGTCGACCACAACCCGAGCGTGATCGAGACCGGCATCTTCTCCAGCACCAGATCCAGCACGTCGATCTTGCGAAAATAGCTCTCGCCGAAATCGAAGCGCATGTAGTTCCACATCATGTTGACGAACCGCTCCAGCGGCGGCTTGTCGAGTCCGAACTGCTCTTCCAGCTCGGCGATCAGTTCCGGCGGCAGGCCGCGCGCACCGACATATTGCTCGTTGCCGCCACCCGACAGGTCCTGCCCGGTATCCGAGCCCGACCCGGCAAAGCTTTCGAACACGTCGCCCTGCCCCTGCATCTGCGCGATCATCTGCTCGACCGGGCCACCGGGCACGAATTGCACCAGCGCGAAATTGATCACCATGATACCGAACAGCGTCGGCACGATCAGCAACAGCCGCCGCAGGATATAGGCGCCCATCTCAGACGGCCCCCCGGATCACAGCGCGCCCGCATCTTTCAGCGCCTGCGCTTTCTCCGCGTCGTACCACCAGAAATCGAGCACACCGGTGGCGTAGCGCGGCAGCGGGTCGGGATGGGCGTATTGGTTCCAGTAGGCGACCCAGGTCTTGTCGAGATACCAGGTCGGGATCATGAAGAATTCATGGCGCAGCGCCCGGTCGAGCGCCATCAGCGCCACGTCCTGTTCCTGCTTCGTGGTGGATTCCAGCGCCTTGTCGATCAGCGCATCCACCAGCGGGCTTGCCAGCCCGGCCGGGTTGAACAGGCTGAATTCCGCCTCGCGCGAGCCATAGCGCTGGTGCAGGCCGGTGCCCGCCTCGAGGAACGGGATATAACTGTCATAAACTAAGTCGTAATCGCGGTCGCGCTCGCGGGCGGTGTATTGCGCGGCGTCGATCTTGTCGAACCGCGCGTCGATACCCATCAGGTGCAGGTTCGACACGAAGCTCTCGACCACCGCCGACATGGTGGCAGAGCCCGAGGCCGAGATCGGGATCTCGATGGTCAGCAACTCGCCATCGGCGTTGCGCCGCTTGCCGTCGTCGCCCACCGGCCAGCCCGCCTCGTCCAACAGCTTCATCGCGCGGCGCAGGTTGCGCCGGTCGTTGAGCCGGTCGGGATCCGAGGAATGGGCCCGCACCGCCGGTTCCGTCAGCATCTCGTCGGGCACCAGATCGCCCATCGATTGCAGCAATTGCCGCTCGGCCCCCTCGGGCACGCCCTCGGCCTGCAGATGGGTGTCCTGCACGAAGGAATGGCGCTGCTTGAACAGGCCGTATTGCAGCGACTGGTTGGTCCATTCGAAATTGTAGCCCAGCGCGATCGCCCGCCGCACCCGCTTGTCCCTGAGCACCTTGCGCCCGAGGTTGAAGACAAAGCCCGACGGCGTCGGCGGCAGCCCGTCGGGCAATTCGGCCTTGACCACATGGCCCTTGTTGGCCGCCGGAAAGTCGTAGCCGGTCGCCCATGTCTTGGAATTGCCTTCGGGACGGAACGTGTAAATGCCCGCCTTGAACGCCTCGAAGGCGGCGTTGTCATCGGCGAAATACTCGATCCGGATACGGTCGAAATTGTGCCGGCCCTTGTTGATCGGCAGGTGCCAGCCCCAGTAATCGGGGTTGCGCGCGTAAACGATGCTGCGGTTCACCTCAGAGCTTTCGACCTGGTAGGGGCCAGAGCCCGGTGCCGCCTCCAGCCGCGGCTCGTCGAGGCGCGCGCCGGTGTCCTCGTACCATGCGCGCGGGAACACAGGCGTGCCCCCCACCTGGTCGATCAGAGAGCGGCGCGAGATGCCTTCCGCGAACTCGAACCGCACGGTGTGGTCGTCGAGCGCCTCGGCCCCGATCACCCGTCGCCGCACCGCCTCGGCATAGGAGCGCAGGCCCTGATCCAGAAACAGGTTGTGCGAGAACACGACATCATGCGCCGTAACCGGCGTGCCATCGGCAAACCGCGCCTCGGGACGCATGTGAAAGATCACCCAGGTCTTGCCACGGTCATACTCAAGGCTTTCGGCCAAGAGGCCATAGCCCTCGTTGTAACGGTCGCCCGGCAACGGCTCGCCGGTGGCCTCGGACCCGCCCAGCAAGCTTTCATAGACCATCCAAGACAGCCGCCCGGCGCGGCCCTTGCGCGAATAGGGATTCATCGAATCGAAGGTGCCGGGGGCGTAGAGCGATATTTCGCCGCCCTTGGGCGCATCGGGATTGACGTAGTCGAAATGCGGGTAATCCGCCGGATATTTCAGATTGCCAAAGAAGGAATAGCCATGCGACCGGATGATCTCCTCCCCGGTGGCGCGCGCCTTGCCCGGTCCGGTCAGGTGCAGCGCACTCGCCGACATCAGCGCCCCGATTCCCTTGAGAGCGAAGCGGCGGCTGATCGGCGCGCCTGCGCGCGGCGGAATGAAGCTCATCGTATCCTCCTGTCGGGCCGCGCCGTTTCCCGCGCGTTTCATGGGCAAGCTAGGGGGCGACCGCGCCTTGTTCAAGCGCGGAAGGGACCCGCACATGCAAAGGGCCGCCGCCCTCTCAGGCAGCGGCCCCCTTGTTCTGCGGCGTGCCTCAGTTGGAGACGCTATTGAGATAGGCGATGACGGCGGCCCGGTCCGCCTCGTCCTTGAGACCCGGATAGCCCATCCGGTTGCCCGGCGCGAATTCACGCGGGTTTTCCAGCCACGCGCTCAGCTTGTCCACGGTCCAGTCGCCGTCGAGTCCCTTGAGCGTATCGGAATAGCTGAACCCCTCGACCGACGCGATGTCCCGGTTCACCACCGCGTAGAGATGCGGACCGACCTTGTTCTTGCCATCCTCGACCGCGTGGCAGGCGGCACAGCGGCGGAATACCTTCTTGCCATCAGCGGGGTCGGCGGACGCAACCATCCCGGCAAAGGCGCTCTCGCCGCCGGTCTCCTCCGCAGGTGCCTCTTCGGCGGCGGCCTCCTCGGCAGGTGCTTCTTCCGCAGGTGCCTCTTCGGCAGCGGCCTCCTCGGCAGGCGCGTCCGCCGCAGGTGCCTCTTCGGCAGCGGCCTCCTCGGCAGGCGCGTCCGCCGCAGGTGCCTCTTCGGAAGCGGCCTCCTCAACGGCGGCGTCTTCTGCCGGGGCTTCCTCGGCGGCGGCGTCGTCAGCAGGTGCTTCCTCGGTGGCAGCCTCCTCAGCAGGTGCTTCCTCGGCGGGCGCCTCGGCCGCGGCTTCGATCACGATATCGTCGCTGCCATCGATCTGGTCGAGATACGCGATCACGTTTGCGCGATCCTCGGGCTTGCCCAGCCCGGCAAAGCCCATGGCGGTGCCCGGCGCATAGCCCGCCGGATTCTCGAGAAACGCGAACAGGTTCTCCGCGGTCCAGACATCGGCGACCTCTTCCAGAGCGCCGGAATAGGTGTACCCTTCAACAGAATCGACCTTGCGGCCGACCACATCATAGAGATGCGGGCCAACACCGTTGGCGCCATCCTCGACCTGGTGGCAAGCCTTGCACTTGTTGAAAACGCGCTCGCCCTTGCCGGCATCGGCCTCTGCGAACAGCGCTGCCAGGTCAGGGCCCTCGTCCACCGGCTCTTCGCTGGCACCATCGTCACCGGTGTCGATGACATAGCCCTGCGCATGATCCTCGCCGTGGCCGCCCCCCATCGAATAAATGCTCTCGGCTGCCCAGCCTCCCAGCAAGAAGACCAGAAGGGAGCCGCAAATCGCACCCGTGGCCTTTGTCAGTGTCATCGTGTCGAACATTGGCTCGCTTCCGTTAGATCTGTCGCTTGCGCGGGTATCTATCCGCTTCCCCTACCGCTTCGCAAGGTATAGTTTCCGCGACCAAACGCCCGACAGGGGCCACAAGAGGGACAGGGTTCCACGATGACCGACCGCATCGCCTTTCAGGGGGAGCCTGGTGCCTATTCGCATCAGGCCTGCCACGAGACCTATCCCGACATGGAGGTGCTGCCCTGCCGCACCTTCGAGGACACGATCGCGGCGGTGCGCGAGGGCACCGCGCGCCTCGCCATGGTCCCGGTCGAGAATTCCACCTTCGGGCGCGTGGCCGATATCCATCACCTGTTGCCCGAATCCGGGCTGCACATCGTCGACGAGGCCTTCGTGCGGGTGCACATCAACCTGCTCGCGCTGCCCGGCACGCGGCTTGACCAGATCGAGAGCGCGATGAGCCACACCATGCTTCTGGGCCAGTGCCGCGCGTTTCTCGAACGCCACGGCATCCACCGCGTGACCGGCGCCGACACCGCCGGTTCGGCGCGCCACGTCGCCGAGGCGGGCGACCCGTCGATGGCGGCGCTCGCCAGCGAACTGGCAGGCAAGATCTACGGTCTCGAGATGCTCGCGCGGCACATCGAGGACCACAGCACCAACACAACGCGGTTCCTGGTGATGGCCGCCGAGCCCGATTTCGCACCGCGGGGGCAGAACGGGATGATGACGACGCTGGTCTTTCGCCTACGCTCGCTTCCTGCCGGTCTCTACAAGGCACTGGGCGGGTTCGCCACCAACGGCGTCAACATGACCAAGCTGGAAAGCTACATGATCGGCGGCAATTTCAACGTGGTGCAGTTCTACGCCGACATCGAGGGGCACCCGGACGATCCGGCGGTGGCCCGCGCGCTCGACGAGCTGGACTACTTTACCTCCGAGATCACCATCCTCGGCGTCTACCCCGCCGATCCGCGGCGCTACGGCGAGGGCTGACCCTCCCGGCTCACACGCTGCGCTTGTGACGGTCCTCGACATCCATCGCGTAATCCGCGAGCCGCAAGCGGAATCGCTTGGTGAATTTGCCCCTCGCCAGCTTCATGGACTGGATCATCAGCCGCCCCGCGAGGTTGCGCGGCGACACGGCCAGATCGACGGAGAGCCGCGTGCGCGTGCGCGAGAGCGACATGAGGTCCACCCGCATCACCGCTTCGATCGTCGCCGCCTCGGCCGCGATCACGATCCCGTCGGGGGGCTCGAACCCGGTCAGCCGCAGGTCGATTTCGCGCATGCGCCCGCGCAGCCTGAACCGCGCGTGCCAGGTCATACCGACGCCCGGCCCGCTCATCGAGTCGGTGCGCTGCACCTCGGCACCGCGACGCATGGCGCTGCGCTCGAACCGCGTGAAATCGGTGATCTCGGCAAAGACGGCGTCGATCGGTGCCTCGATGTCTTCCTTGCCCGTGAACTGCATGCTCGCCCTGCCCTGACACGCCTGACCGTAAACGCGCCGGTCAGTCTCGCTTCAATCGAACCGGTCGGCAAGCCAATTCCTGAGCAGGAAATGCGCCACCGCCCCCTCGCGCGCGGGCAGCACCTGCGGGTGTTCGCCGGCAAAGGCGGCGAGGATCTCCTCGCGGCTCATCCAGCGGGCGTCCTCGATCTCGTAGGGGTCGATGGTGATTTCGCGGCTCAGTGCCACGCCGTGGCAGCCCAGCATCAGCGAGGCCGGAAACGGCCATGGCTGGCTGACGAGATAGCCCACCCGGCCGACGCGCACACCCGCCTCCTCCCAGACCTCGCGGCGCACGGCGGCCTCGACCGTCTCGCCCGGCTCGATGAACCCCGCGAGCAGCGAATACATCCCCTCCGGCCAGCCGGGCGAGCGCCCCATCAGCACGCTGTTGCCGTGGGTGACGAGCATGATGACCACCGGGTCGGTGCGCGGAAAATGCTGTGCGCCGCAATCATCGCAGGCCCGCTGCCAGCCCGCCCGGATCATCCGGCTCTTCGCGCCGCAGCGCGCGCAGTGGCGGTGGCTCTCGTGCCAACCAAAGATCGCCTTGGCGGTGGCCGCGATCTCGGCGTCGCGCGGCGAGAGCCACGTCATCACCCGGCGCAACTCGGCAAAGACCGCGCCATCGGGCAGGTCGGGATGCGCCTGCTCGGTGGCGTCGAGAAAGCTGTCGAGCTGCTCGGGGTCGAGCCCCGGCGGCACCCAGGCCGAGATGTCGAAGGCGAAGAGCGGCGTGCCGTCATCGTCGCGCCCGATCAGGACGGGCGGCACCTTGTAGCGCGCCAGAACCGGATGATCGCAGGGCAGCAGCACGAGCGCGTCGCGCCCCTCGCCCGCCACGAGCGGCTTGCCGCGCCACAGCACCGCCGCCCGCGCCCGGCCCGTATCCAGCGCCTCGGCCAGCGTCGTGCCCTGCCCGCGCAGGTCATCCGCCCGGTCGAGCCCCGATCCGCCGAATGTCACCTGTTCCGCATCGCGCATCCCGGCCTCCCTCGTCGCTGTCCCTTACTGTCACCGTCCCGGGCCGGGGGGCAAGCCGGGAGATCACGGCCATCACACGATTTCGGGAAAAGCACTGCAATCAACCTTAGCGGTATTGAACAATTATTTCCACATCTTAAGATCGCATCTGTTTCAATTGTGCCCCGTCTGCGCCAGGGCCCGCAACAGTCTTTTCGTTCACCGAAAGTCCCCCCGCTTGTTCCAGCCGATCACAGTCCCTGACACGCAAACCAACGGCCGCCAGGACGCAACGCTGCGGATCCTGGCCACCTCGGACGTGCACGGCCATCTCCTGCCATACAACTATTTCACCTGTAACGAGGTGGTCGGGCATGGCCTGTCACGGCTGGCCACGATTGTGCGGCAGGCCCGCGACGCGGCGGGCGTGGAAAATTGCCTGCTGCTCGACAACGGCGATTTCCTGCAGGGCACCGCGCTCACCGACCTCACCGCCCGGCCCGGCAATGGCTGGCGCGGCAGGCACCCGGTGATCCGCGCGATGAACCACATGCGCTACGACGCCGCCGCACTCGGCAATCACGAGTTCAATTTCGGCCTTCCCTGGCTGGAATCGACGCTGGCGCAGGCGCGGTTTCCGCTGGTCTGCGCCAATGCCGTGCGCCGCCTCGGGGCCTCCCCGCGCGAGGACAGCGCGTTTCTGCCCCCCTTCACCATCCTGCACCGCCGCCTGCGCGACCGGCAGGGCATCGCCCGCGATCTGCGCATCGGCGTGATCGGCCTCACCCCGCCGCAGGCCGCCACCTGGGATCACTGCCACCTTGCGGGGCGGCTGGTGCTGCGCGACATGGTCGAGACGGCGCGCGCCTGGCTGCCCGCGGTCCGGGGCGCCGGGGCGGACGTGGTGATCGCGCTCGCCCATACCGGGATCGACGCGGGGCCGGACCGTCCGATGATGGAGAACGCGGCGCGCGCGCTGGCGCGCCTGCCCGGGCTCGACGCGCTCATCGCCGGACACAGCCACCGCCGCTTTCCCGATCCCGGGCAAGCCGGCCCCCCGGGGGCCGACATCCCGAACGGCACCCTGCACGGCACGCCCTGCGTCAAACCCGGCTTTGCCGCCTCGCACCTGGGACGGATCGACCTGCACCTCGCCCACACCGGCGACGGCTGGCGCGTCACCGGGCACAGCACCGCGCTGCACCCGGCGCGCGGGGCCGCGTCCTGCCCCCGCCTCGCCCGCAGCCTGGTGCGCGCCCATGACCATACGCTGCGCCTGACCCGCGCCCCCATCGGAGAAAGCCTCGTGCCGCTGCACAGCTATCTCGCGCTGGCGCGCGAAGACCCCGGCATCGCGCTGGTCAACGCCGCGCAGCGCGCGGCGCTCGCCGCGGCGCTCAAGAACACCGGCTACGCCGGTTTTCCGGTCCTGTCGGCCTCGGCCCCGTTCCGCACCGGCGGGCGCGGCGGACCCGGCCATTTTACCGACATTCCCGCCGGCCCGCTGCGGCTGCGCCATCTCGCCGATCTCTACGGTTTCCCCAACACGCTGTGCGGCCTCGCGATCACCGGTGCTGGCGTGCGCGACTGGCTCGAACGCGCGGCGATCTGCTTCAACCGGATCGTACCGGGGGTGGCGGATCAGCCGCTTCTGAACGCCAACGTTCCGGGCCATGTGTTCGACGTGATCGACGGGCTGGGCTACAGCATCGACGTCTCGCAGCCTGCGCGCTACGATCTCTCCGGCGCGCTCGTCGCCCCCGACGCGCATCGCATCCGCGACCTGACGCACGCGGGCCGCCCGGTGCGCGACGCGGATCGCTTCGTCATCGCCACCAATTCCTACCGCGCATGGGGCGGCGGCCCGTTCGAGGCGCTCGCGGGGCGGGCGCTCATCCACGGCTCCGGGCGCCCCGTCCGCGACATCCTCGCCGGGCATGTCGCCACGACCGGTACCGTCGCGCCCGCCCCGGGAAATACCTGGCGCTTCGCCCCGATGCCGCCGGGCACCTCGGCCCTGCTCGCCACCGGGCCGGGTCTGCGCGCCTATCCCGGGGATATCGCCGCGCTCGGTGCCGGGGACGCCGGAGAGGATGACGCCGGTTTCCTGCGCCTGCGCCTGCCGCTCGATGGCGCGCAAGCCCTTGCGAATCCGCGCGCGCAGGGCTATGTGTCCGGTCGAGAGGTTGGCGCGGGCAAGCACCTCGCCAACCCGGTCAGATCCGGAAGGAAGCAGCCGTAACGAGCCTCGCTTGGGTCGTTGTCCAGCCTCTCACCTGACACCCCGTAGCGGCCCCGGCGCAGAACCAGCCTGACGGCGCCGGGTGGGGCCGATGCGATCCATATCCTGCAGGCCCATTGCCGCGGGCATTTCCGGTCACCGCGTCGGGTGCCCGGGCCACGGCGACTGCCGGGACAGGGTGACTATAGGTATACATCGGCCCGGCCCGACGATAATTGTGGCATCGGGTAATCGCGTATGCGTTCTTCCGCATTCGACGCGTCTCCGAAAGGATGATTCGATGAGCACCATCGTCGGCATCGCATACTGCTCCAGACCGGTTTCCTTCTCCTTCGAGCAAACCGACGACATACTCGCGGTGTCGCGCGCGAACAATGCCCGGGCGGGGATCACCGGCGCCCTGATCTACGACAACACGGCCTTCCTGCAAGCGCTGGAAGGCACGCCGGAGGAGATTCGTGCCGTTTTCAACCGCATTTCGCGCGACTCCAGACACACCGGGATCAGGCTCCTGTCGGTGCGCAAGCTGCAGGATCGCCTGTTCCCGGACTGGAGCATGACCGCCGCGGTGACCCAGGATCAGACCCTGCGCGGGCTGAAGCTCGTCCCGCACCTCTCCCTCGTGCGTTTCAATCCTTTCGCCTGGTCCGACGCGGATGTGTCCGACTTCATGAACGCGCTCAGCGATTACCTGACGCGGCGTCCTGCCCCGAAATCCGAACCGGTGACGGAAAGTGTCTCGCCGCACCGGGTGTCGACGGATCCTGTCGCGCGCCTCGACCGGCACCTGGATCGACTTTCATAAAACCGCCTGTCCTGGCCCCCGCCAGTGTCCACAGCGGGGCACGGATCACGGCGCAGCAGAGGGGACCGAAAAGCAAGGTGGACGCCTCCCCGGCCCGGCCTTACCCTGATCCCGTCCGCCGAATCCGAAAGGCCCCGCATGTCCCAGCCCCCCGATACCGGCTACCAGGTCCTGGCGCGCAAATATCGCCCCGAGACGTTCGCCGACCTCGTCGGCCAGGACGCGATGGTGCGCACGCTGAAAAACGCGTTCCAGGCCGACCGCATCGCGCAGGCATTCATCATGACCGGCATCCGCGGCACCGGCAAGACCACCACCGCACGGATCATCGCCAAGGGGATGAACTGCATCGGCCAGGACGGCACCGGAGCCCCGACGACCGATCCCTGCGGCGAGTGCGAGCACTGCACCGCGATCATGGAGGGCCGCCATGTCGACGTGCTCGAAATGGACGCCGCCTCCCGCACCGGCGTCGGCGACATCCGCGACATCATCGAGAGCGTGCATTACCGTGCCGCCTCCGCGCGCTACAAGATCTACATCATCGACGAGGTGCACATGCTCAGCACCTCGGCCTTCAACGCACTCCTCAAGACGCTGGAGGAGCCGCCGGCGCATGTGAAGTTCATCTTCGCCACCACCGAGATCCGCAAGGTGCCGGTCACGGTGCTGTCGCGCTGCCAGCGATTCGACCTGCGTCGCATCGAGCCGGAGGCGATGATCGGCCTCTTGCGCCGCATCGCGGATGCCGAGGGCGCGCAGATCACCGACGAGGCGCTCGCCCTCATCACCCGCGCCGCCGAGGGCTCGGCGCGCGATGCCACCTCGCTGCTCGATCAGGCGATCAGCCACGGCGCGGGAGAGACCGGGGCCGATCAGGTCCGCGCCATGCTCGGCCTCGCCGACCGGGGCCGCGTGCTCGACCTGTTCGACATGATCCTGCGCGGCGACGCGGGCGGCGCGCTGTCGGAACTGGGCGCGCAATATGCCGAAGGGGCCGATCCGCTCGCGGTGCTGCGCGACCTGTCCGAGATCACCCATTGGGTGTCGGTGGTCAAGATCACGCCCGACGCCGCCGAGGACCCCACCATCGGCCCGGACGAGCGCGCCCGCGGGCAGCAGATGGCAGAAAACCTGCCGATGCGCGTGCTCACCCGCATGTGGCAGATGCTGCTCAAGGCGCTCGACGAGGTGGCCGAGGCCCCCAACGCGATGATGGCCGCCGAGATGGCGGTGATCCGCCTGACCCATGTGGCCGACCTGCCCACACCCGAGGATCTCGTGCGCCGCCTCTCGGACGGCCCGCCCGCGTCTCCGGAGGGCGGCGGCGCGCGCCCGCAGGCGCACGGCCAGGGCGCGACCGCACAAGGCACCCCGCACGGCACCGCACAGGGCACCCCCATGCCCCGCCGCCCCACCCATGCCGCACCCACCGGGCCGAGCGCCAGCGGCAACGGCAACGGCAGCGGCAGCGGCAACGGCAACGGACAGATGACAGCGCGCGCCCCGGAAACGCAGGATGCGCTCGCGCAATATCCCGGCTTCGAGCACGTACTCGACCTCATCCGCGCCCAGCGCGACGCCCGCCTGCTGATCGAGGTCGAGGGCTGCCTGCGCCTCGCCTCCTACCGCCCCGGGCGGATCGAGTTCACCCCCACCCCCGATGCGCCCGCAGATCTCGCGCAGCGGCTCGGCAGCGCGCTGCAACGCTGGACCGGCGCACGCTGGGCGGTGACCCTGGTCAACTCTGCCACCGCCCCCACACTGCGCGAGGCGCGCGAGGCCGAGCAGGACGCGCGCACGGCGCAGGCGCGCGAGCATCCGCTGGTGAGGGCGGTGTTCTCGGCCTTCCCCGGGGCCAGCATCACCGGCATCCGCACCGCCGAGGACATCACCACCGAGGCCGGCGAAGAGGCGCTGCCCGAAGTCGAGGACGAATGGGACCCGTTCGAAGAGGGCTGATCCGGCCCCTTGCCAGTGGCCTTTTGCGCGCCGATATGCTTCAAGACGGCGACCAGTTTTCCCGGCCCGCGCGCGCGGGCCCCGATCCAGAGGAGATCACACCATGTTCAAGGGTTTGGGCCAGATGGGCGACATGGCCAAGATGATGCAGGCCGCGCAGGAAATGCAGCAGAAGATGGCCGCGCTGCAGGAAGAGATGCACAATATCATGGTCGAGGGCGAAAGCGGCGCCGGGCTGGTCAAGGCCACCTGCACCGCCAAGGGCGAGCTGAAATCGCTCGACATCGACCCGTCGATCTTCAATTCCGACGACAAGGAGGTGGTCGAGGACCTGATCCTCGCCGCCATCAAGGACGCGCAATCGAAGGCCAGCGATCGCGCGCAGGAAGAGATGGGCCGGATCACCGAGGGCATGGGCCTGCCCAAGGACATGAAGCTGCCGTTCTGAGAACCCGCCGGGCTTCATCTTGCCCGAAATATCCTCGCCGAAGGCATCTGCCCGCGAAACGGACCGACGATTGAACAGCACCCGCGACATTGACGCCCTCATCGACATGATGGCGCGCCTGCCCGGCCTCGGGCCGCGCTCGGCGCGGCGTGCGGTGCTGCACATGATCCGCAAGCGCGCGCTGCTGCTCACGCCGCTGGCCGACCTGATGCAGACCGTCGCCGCCACCGCCCGCGAATGCGCGCGCTGCGGCAATATCGGCAGTACCGAGATCTGCGACATCTGCGCCTCCGGCAAACGCGCCAACGGCCAGGTCTGCGTGGTCGAGGACGTGGCCGACCTCTGGGCGATGGAACGCGGGCAGGCCTTTCGCGGCCGCTATCACGTCCTCGGCGGGACGCTCTCGGCGCTCGACCAGGTGGGCCCGGACGCCTTGCGCATCCCGCAACTCGTGGCGCGCGTGACCGAGGAGGAGGTGACCGAGGTGATCCTCGCCCTCGGGGCCACGGTTGACGGACAGACCACCGCGCATTACATCGCCGATCAACTCGACGGTCAGGTTACCCTCACCACGCTCGCACAAGGTGTTCCAATCGGCGGCGAGTTGGATTATCTCGACGACGGAACGATCGGCGCGGCGCTCGCGGCGCGCAAATCGCTCTGACAACCGCCCTGATCGCGGCCCCGCGCCGCCCGCCACCCGACAGGCCGCCATGACCCCGCTGGCTCTCGCCATCAGTTACCTTCTGTCCCTCAACCTCGCCACCTTCGGGCTGTTCTGGTGGGACAAGCAATGCGCCATCCGCCGGCGCTGGCGTGTGCCCGAGAGCACGCTGCTGACGCTGTGCCTCGTCGGCGGCGCGTTCGGGGCCAAGACCGGGCAGGGCGTGTTTCGCCACAAGACCCGCAAGGAGCCGTTCCGCACCTCGCTCAACGCCGTCATCGTGCTGCATATCGGCCTGCTGTCGGCGCTGGTGCTGCCGGGCTTCCGCGCCTCGGTGGTGGCGATGCTGCGCGACGCCTCGACCGCGCTCTTCGGCTGAGCGCCGCCGCCCTCAGCCCCGCTCGACCAGCACCGACCCCACCGAATACCCCGCCCCGAACGAACAGATCAGCCCCCGGTCGCCGGGGTCGAGGTCGTCCGAATACTGCGAAAACGCGATGATCGACCCGGCCGAGGACGTGTTGGCATAGTCCTGCAGGATGTTGGGCTGCTCATGCGCCTCGGGCACCCGGCCCATCACCTTGCGGCCGATGAAATCGTTCATCGTCTTGTTGGCCTGGTGCAGCCACAGCCGCCGCAGGTCCGCCGCGCCCACCGCTTCCTCCGCCATGTGGCCGAGGATATGCGCCGACACCAGCGGCAGCACCTCCTTGAAAACGCGGCGCCCCTCCTGCACGAAGAGCATGTCGCGCCGGTCCGCCATGTGGCCGGGCCGCGTGCGCCGCAGAAAGCCGTTGTTGTTGCGGATGTTGTTGGAAAACTTCGTGGCGCAGCGGGTCGAGAGGATGCGGAAATGCGCACCCTTCGCTTCCTCCGCCGCCTCGATCACCAGCGCCGTGCACACGTCGCCAAAGATGAAATGACAATCCCGGTCGCGCCACTCCAGGTGGCCCGAGCAGATCTCGGGGCTGACCACCAGCGCGCGCCGCGCGCTGCCCGACCGGATCATGTCCGCCGCCGCCTGTATCCCGAACGTGGCCGAGGAACACGCTACGTTCATGTCAAAGGCAAAGCCGCCCGCGCCCAGCGCCTGCTGTATCTCGATGGCGATGGCGGGATAGGGCCGCTCGTGGTTCGAGGCGGCGCAGATCACCAGGTCGATCTCGCCCGCCTCGCGCCCCGCCTGCGCCAGCGCGGTCCCGCAGGCGTCGAGCGCGATCTCGGTCATGATCCCCGGCTCGTCATCGCCGCGCGCGCGCAGGATCGGGTGCATCACCTGCGGGTCGAGCACGCCGGCCTTGTCCATGACATGCCGCCGCTCGATCCCCGAGGCGCCCAGGATGAATTCCGGCGACGATGGTGCCCTGGCCTCCATCTCGCCCGCCGCGATCGCCCCGGCATGGGCCGCGTTGAACGCCTCGGCATGGGCATTGTAGGCCACCACCAACTCCTCGTTGGTGATCACCTCCGGCGGCGTGAACACGCCCGATCCGGTGATCGCGGGCTGCACCATGATCCTCTCCCCCCAGGATTTCCCGCCAGATCACCGCAGCCGTGCACCAAGGTCAAGCACGACGTGGTGATCATGCTTCACACCGGGTTTCTTCTTGGAAAAATACTCAATTCACCGGGTTGGGCAACTCGTCCCCGGCAAAGAAGGCGCGCAGGTTCTCCACCGCCATCAGGCCCATCGCCTCGCGCACCTCCAGCGCGGCGGTGCCCAGGTGCGGCAGCAGCGTGACGGCCTCCATCTTGCGCAGCACCTCGGGCACCTCGGGCTCGCGCGCATAGACATCGAGCCCCGCGCCCGCGATGCGGCCCTCGCGCAGCGCGTCGATCAGCGCCGCCTCGTCCACCACGTCGCCGCGCGCGATGTTGACCAGATGCGCGGCGGGCTTCATCGCCGCCAGCACCTCGGGCCCGACGATGCCCTGCGTCTCGGGCCCCCCGGGCACGGCGGCGACGAGAAAATCCACCTGCCCCGCCAGCGCAGTGAGGCTCGCGACCTGCCGGGCCGGGATATCAATCGCCTTTTCCGAGCGGTTGTAATACAGCACCTCCATCCCGAACCCGAAATGGCAGCGCCGGGCGATGGCCTGCCCGATGCGCCCCATGCCGACGATCCCCACCGTCTTGCCCGTCACATGGCTGCCCAGCATCTGCGTCGGATTCCATCCGGTCCAGCGCCCGGCGCGCAGCATCCGCTCGCCCTCGCCCGCGCGGCGCGCGCTCATCAGGATCAGCGTCAGCGCGATATCGGCGGTGGCGTCGGTGACGGCACCGGGCGTGTTGGTGACGGCGATTCCGGCGGCGCGCGCGGCGGCCACGTCGATATGGTTGTAGCCCACCCCGAAATTGGCGAGGATCCGGCAGCGGCTGCCCTCGGCGTCCGCGAACACCTCCGCCGAGAACATGTCGCCGAGCGTCGGCAGGATGCCGTCATAGAGCGCGAGCGCCCCGCGCATCTGCCCGGGCTTGAGCGGCGCGTTGTCGTCGCGCACTTCCACCTCGAATTGCGACTCCGCCTCGGCGAGCACACGCGCCGGCATGGGCCGTGTGATGAGAATCCGTGTCAATGCAGCCTCCCGCCCTCGGGTACATCCATGTCCGGCCCGATCAGCACCACCTCGCCTTCGGTATCGCTCAGCCCCAGCACCAGCACCTCGGAGACGAACTTGCCGATCTGCCGGGGCGGAAAGTTGACCACCGCCAGCACCTGCCGCCCGACCAGCCCCTCGGGCGTGTAATGGGCGGTGATCTGCGCGCTCGATTTCTTCTCGCCCAGATCCGCGCCGAAATCGACCCACAGCTTGATCGCGGGCTTGCGCGCCTCGGGGTAGGGCTCGGCGCGGGTGACGCGGCCCACCCGGATATCCACCGCGAGGAAATCGTCAAACGTGATCTCAGCCATTGCGCAGCTCCCGCGAGCGGTCGGCGGCGGCGGCCACCGTGCGCGCCATCAGCGGCGGCAGGCCGGTGGCCTCGTCCATCAGCACCTCCAGCCCCGCCTGCGTGGTGCCATTGGGGCTTGTCACGTTCCTGCGCAGTTGCGCGGGCGTCTCGTCGGCGGCCTCGGCCAGTGCACCGGCGCCCGCGACGGTGGCCTGCGCCAGTTGCATCGCCAGCCCGGGGGCCAGCCCCTGCGCCTCACCCGCCCGCGCCATGCACTCGATCATGTGGAACACATAGGCCGGGCCCGAGCCCGACAGCCCGGTGACCGCATCCATCTGATCCTCGCTGTCAAGCCGCACCACCTGCCCCACCGCCTTCAGGAGCGCCGCGGCGGCATCGAAATGCGCTTGCGTGGCATGGGCGTTGCCGACGATCGCGGTGATGCCGCGCCCGACGGCGGCGGGGGTGTTGGGCATGGCGCGCACGACCGGGGTCCTGTCGCCGAGCATATCCTCGCAGGTGGCGATCGTCGTGCCGGCCGCCACTGAGACGAAGAGCGTGCCGCCATTGCCGTAGCCATTGAGCGTGGGCAGCGCCGCGGCCATCATCTGCGGCTTGACGGCGACCAGCACGATCGCCGGATCGGGCGGCAACGCGGCGTTGACGTTGACACCCGCCGCCGCGATCCACTCCGCCGGGTGCGGATCGACCACATGCACCGATGCCGCACTGAGCCCGCCATCAAGCCATCCGCGCAGCATCGCGCCGCCCATCTTGCCACAGCCGAGCAGCACCAGGCCCCGCTCGCCGATCTCTTGCATGGTCATCCTCACCTCCCGCGCGGTCTCATTGCGGGCCGAGGTTTACGCGCGACCGTAGGCTTCCGCAATGGCGACCTGCATGGCGTCGCGCGGGCTGCTGTCGCCCCAGATGGCAAGCTGAAACGCCGGGTAATAGCGCTCGGCGCTCGTCACCGCCGCGCCCAGCAGCGTGTCGATCTGCTCGGGGCTCGCCCCCGGCGCGCCCGCCATCACCAGGCCATAGCGCCACACCATCAGCTTCTGCTCTCCCCACCAGGTGAACGCGCCCGACCAGCACTGATCGTTGACCAGGTTGAGCATCTCGTAGAGCACCGGCAGGCGTTCTTCGGGGGGCTCCATCTCGAAGGTACAGACCATGCGCAGCGTCTCGTCATGGCTCGACCAGGCCAGCGTGATGGAGTAGGTGCGCCATTGGCCCTCGATCGCCATGGCGATCTGATCGTCCCCGATACGGTCGAATTCCCAGTCGTGGTGCTCCGCGATGTGCTCGACAAGGTCGATGGGGTGAAGGTCTCCGCTCAGGTCGTGCTCGGAAAGTGCCATGGCGCCGCCTCATATGCTGTAGCGCGGGGGTGCCTTCGCACCCCAAACGCTAGGTGCCTGCTCCATGGGCGGAGGTGCATCCATCCGCCCATACAATATATGGTGCGGTCACGCGGTCGGGGTGTAAAGCAATTTGTTGTGGGTATCACCAATAAATTGCGGCTCGCGCGATTTCCGCCTCAACATGCGGGGTGCCACCGCCACCCTTGCCCGACGCCCCGATAGGCCCTAAAGCGCGGGACATGACCGATGCCACCGACGATATCCATCCGCTGTTTCACGGCGCGCCCGCCAGCACCGAATTCCGCAAGCTGCGCAAACGCATCGTGCGCCAGACGCGCGAGGCGGTAGAGCAATACGGCATGGTCGAGAAGGGGGCGCGATGGCTCGTCTGCCTCTCGGGCGGCAAGGACAGCTACACCCTGCTCGCGGTGCTGCACGAATTGCAATGGCGCGGCCTGCTGCCGGTCGATCTGCTCGCCTGCAATCTCGACCAGGGTCAGCCAGGCTTTCCCGCCACCGTCCTGCCCGCCTTTCTCGAACGCATGGGCGTGCCGCACCGGATCGAGTACCGCGATACCTATTCCGTGGTCATGGACAAGGTGCCGCAGGGCCGCACCTACTGCGCGCTCTGCTCGCGGCTGCGGCGCGGCCATCTCTATCGCATCGCCCGCGAAGAGGGCTGCTCGGCGGTCGTGCTCGGCCATCACCGCGACGACATCCTCGAAACCTTCTTCATGAACCTCTTCCATGGCGGGCGGCTCGCCACCATGCCGCCCAAGCTCGTCAACGAAGAAGGCGACCTGTTCGTCTACCGCCCCCTCGCCCATGTCGCCGAGGCCGATTGCGAGCGCTTCTCGCGCGCGATGGACTATCCGATCATCCCCTGCGACCTGTGCGGCTCGCAGGACGGGCTCCAGCGCCAGCAGGTCAAGCGCCTGCTCGACCAGTGGGAGGCCAACCACCCGGGGCGGCGGCAAAAGATGTTCCGCGCGCTGATGAACGCGCGGCCCTCGCACCTGCTCGATCCCGCGCTGTTCGATTTCGCCGGACTTGCCCGCGATTCGCTAAAATCCGCGGCAAAAGAGCCAGAGATGCCAACGCTTCGTTAACCCCGCGCGCGCAGGATGCGCCCGGATGACGGAGGTTACCATGCACCAGCCACAGCATGCCCTGCGAAGCGCGCTCGCGGCCCTGCGCGGGCCGCAGCTCCTGGTCCTCGCGCTGGCGCTGGGGCTCGCGTTCGCGTGGTTCGGCCCCGCCGCGCTGGCGCTCGGGCTGCCCTTCGCGCTGATGCTGATCCCGCGCAGGATCGCCACCGGCGGCCGCAAGCGGCGGCACAGCGCCGCGCCGGGCCAGATGGCGGACATGGCCGCCACGCTCGAACATCGCCTGCGCGCCGCGCGCCGCGCGCGCCACCCGGTGCTGTGCATCACCCTCGCGATTCCGGGCTTCGACGGGCTCTCGCCCGCGCTGGGCGATCGGCTTGTGACCACCTGCCTCGACCGCCTGTCGCACGGCCTGCGGCAGGAGGATGCGCTGTTCGGCCTCGGCGGCGGGCGCTTCGGCGTGGTCCCCGATGGCGCGCGCGGGATCGACGCGGCGGCGGCGCGACGCCTCGCAACGCGGCTCGAATCCCATGCCGCGGCGGGCCTGTCCGGCATCCGCGGGGCCGAAAATCTGTCCGTCGCCTCCGGTTTCTGCCTCGAGACACAGCCGGGCGCGCGCGGCGCGCGGGCGGTGATCGCCGACAGCCTCGCCGCCACCGGGCCACCGCCTGCCCCCGCAGGCGGCTGAGCGCTCCGTCACCGGTGCCGCGCCCGGTCGCCGCGCGATGCCGTCCCTCACCGTCCGCGCACCCCCGATCCCGGAATCCGCTTGACCTTTGGGGTCTCACTCTGTTGAACGCCCCAAGGCAGATACATGACGGACGGGTCCCGGCGTATGGACGATCAGAACAAGAATCTCATTCTCGCGACGGCGCTCAGCTTTCTCGTGATCCTCGTCTGGTTCGTGATGTTCCCGCCGCCCGAACCCGAGCCCGCCGATCCCAACGCCCCGGCGGCAGAGGCGCAGGCCGACGGCCCGCTCGCCCCCGCCCCGAGCGCCGGTCCCGCCGCCGGCGAAACGGCGGCCACCGGCACCGGCACCGCCTCGGAGGCCGCCGCCGACGTGCCCCGTATCGACATCGACACACCAAGCCTCACCGGCTCGATCTCGCTCAAGGGCGGTCGCATAGACCAGCTTTCGCTCAAGGACTACCGCGAGACGATCGCGCCTGACTCTCCGATCGTGCGCCTGTTCACGCCGCTGGGCAGCGTCACGCCCTATTACACGCTCCACGGCTGGGCCCCCGGCGCCGGGCTCTCCCCCGATCAGGTGCCGGGGCCGAACACGCTCTGGCAGGTCGAGAGCGGCGGCACACTCGGCCCCGGCGCCCCGATCACGCTGGTCTGGGAAAACGCTGCCGGTCTTACCTTCCGCCGCGAGATATCCATCGACGAGGATTACATGTTCTCGGTGCGCCAGTCGGTCGAGAACCGCGGTGACACCGAGGTCAGCCTCGCCCCCTATGGTATCATCGCCCGCCACGGCCGGCCCGCCGACATGAAGAATTTCTTCATCCTGCACGAGGGCATCATCGGCATGGCCGACGGAACCCTGGCCGAGATCAACTACGACGATGTCGAGGACTACACCCTCAACCCGAGCGAGGGCGCGCCCGCCGAGGTCACGCAGGTCACCGAGAGCGGCTGGCTCGGCTTCACCGATCACTACTGGATGACCACGCTCATCCCCGCGCCGGGCACGCCCTTCAAGGCGGTCACCAAACACGATCCGCAACGCGGCATCTTCCAGACCGAGACCGTGCAGCAGACCCGCAAGGTCGCCCCCGGCGAAACCGTCGCCGCAGACAGCCGCCTGTTCGCCGGGGCGAAGGAATGGGCCACCATCCGCGCCTACCAGAACGAGGCTGGGGTGGACCGGTTCCTCGACTCGATCGACTGGGGCTGGTTCTTCTTCCTGACCAAGCCGATCTTCGCGGCGCTGCACTGGCTTCACCAGATGATCGGCAACATGGGCTGGTCGATTATCGCGCTCACCCTCGCGATCAAGGCGCTGGTGCTGCCGCTGGCCTACAAATCCTACGTCTCGATGGCCAAGATGAAGGAACTTCAGCCAGAGATGGAGAAGATCAAGGAGGCCGCCGGCGACGACCGCCAGAAGCTCCAGCAGGAGATGATGGCGCTCTACAAGAAGGAAAAGGTCAACCCGGCGGCGGGCTGTCTGCCGATCCTGCTGCAAATCCCGATCTTCTTCTCGCTCTACAAGGTGATCTTCGTCACGCTGGAATTGCGCCACGCGCCGTGGATCGGCTGGATCCGCGATCTGTCGGCCCCCGATCCCTCGTCGCTTTACAATCTCTGGGGCCTGCTGCCCTGGGCCGCGCCCGAGCCCGGCTCGGTGCTGGCGCTGATCTTCATCGGCATCCTGCCGCTCTGCCTCGGCATCTCGATGTGGCTGCAACAGAAGCTCAACCCGACCCCGACCGATCCCACGCAGAAGATGATCTTTGCCTGGATGCCGTGGGTGTTCATGTTCATGCTGGGCAGCTTCGCCTCGGGGCTGGTGATCTACTGGATCGCCAACAACATGATCACCTTCACCCAGCAATACGCGATCATGCGCAGCCACGGGCACAAGCCCGACGTGTTCGGCAACATCAAGTCTAGCTTCAAGCGCGACAAGCCCACCCCCGACCCGGGCAAGAAGAAGTGACGGCGCGGGTCAGTGCCCTCTGGCGCCACCCGGTCAAGGGCCATGGGCGCGAGGCGCTCGCCGCCGTGACGTTGACCGAGGGGCAGGCCATGCCGTGGGACCGCCGCTGGGCCGTCGCCCACGAGCTGGCCCGCCTGACCGAGGGCGCATGGGCCCCGTGCGCGAATTTCTCCATCGGGGCCAAGGCACCCGCATTGATGGCGATCCACGCGCGGGTGGACGAGGCCGCCGGCCGCGTGATCCTCAGCCACCCGGACCGCCCCGACCTGACCTTTGACCCCGACCGCGACGGCGACGCGCGCGCGTTCCTCGACTGGGTGGCCCCCCTGCTGCCGCCGGACCGCGCCCGCCCGGCGCGGCTGGTCCGGCTCGACGGGCGCGGGTTTACCGATACCGATTACCCGTCCGTGAGCCTGCTCAACCTCGCCTCCAACGCCGATCTGGCCACTCGCATGGGGGCGGACCTGTCGCCGCTCCGCTGGCGCTGCAACATCCATCTCGACGGTCTGGAGCCTTGGGCCGAATCCGGCCTCGTCGGCCACACCCTGCGCATCGGCGCGGCGGAGCTGCGGGTGCGCGAGCCGATCCGCCGCTGCATGGCAACCACGGCCAACCCCGGCACCGGGGTCCGCGACCTCGACACGCTCGGGGCGCTCAACAGCACCCGCGGCGCGCAGGATTTCGGCATCTATGCCGAGGTGACCCGCGGCGGCGCGCTTGCCGTCGGTGACCGGATCGAGGTGCTGTGATGCAACGCCTGCCCTTCCCCGAGGCCGAACCGCCCGACACCGAGCACGCCGAGGCCGGGCGCAGGCTCTTCGCCGGGGAGGTGGATTTCCTCAAGGGCGTTGTGGCCATGTCCGGCCTGCCGCCGGACGACCGCGCCGAGGTCTGCTTCGCGGGCCGCTCCAACGTGGGCAAGTCCACGCTCATCAACGCGCTCACCGGGCGCAAGGCACTGGCGCGCGCCTCCAATACGCCGGGGCGCACGCAGGAGATCAACTACTTCACCCTCGGCAAAAGCCACTATCTCGTGGACCTGCCCGGCTACGGCTATGCCAACGCGCCGCTTGCCGTGGTGCGCAAATGGCAGGCGCTGCTCAAGACCTATCTCTCGGGCCGCGCCAGCCTGCGCCGCGCCTTCGTGCTGGTCGATGCGCGCCACGGGATCAAGCCGGTGGACGAGGAGATCATGGCCCTGCTCGACCGCGCCGCCGTGCCCTTCCAATGCGTGCTGACCAAGACCGACAAGATCGGCGCAGGCTCCCGCGACACCGTGCTCGCGCAGGTCCGCGACCGCCTCGCGCCGCACCCGGCGGCCTACCCCGAGCTGATCCTCACGTCCTCGGAAAAGGGCGAGGGATTAGCCACCCTGCGCGCCACCATCGCGGCGCTGGGCGCGGAGGGGTGAGGGGGCTGTTGGCCTATACCTGCCATTCGCCACCCACCCCGCGCGGAATCAAGGCGCGCTTGCGCGCCGCCGCGCGAGCGGTCATGCCGAAGGCATGCCTCCGGCATGACCCGCCCCCCGGGCTGGCGATTGGGTGACGTTGGCGCAAAGCTTTGATCTCTGTCGGGAACTCAGGAATAAATCGCGATAGCCTAGGCGTTGCATCGCCACCCCGCGGGCTGGCGCTCGCGCGGCTCATCACCGGATGGGTGAACGTCCCCTCCAGGCCAAAACTCCCCCTCACACATGCTGCGCCCCGTTGATCTCGATCTCCGTGCCCGAGATATAGGCCGAGGGCGACGTGCACAGGAAATACACCGTGTCGGCCACCTCCCCCGGCTCGCCCAGGCGGCGCATCGGGATCGTGTCGGCCAGTTCCTCGGTGCCCGCCGACAGGATGTCGGTGCGGATCTCGCCCGGCGCGATGGCGTTCACGCGCACGCCCAGCGGCCCGAAATCATGCGCCATCTCGCGCGTCAGCGCCGCCAGCGCCGCCTTGGACGTGGCATAGGCCGCCCCGGCAAAGGGATGCACCCGCGCCCCCGCGATCGAGGTGACGTTGACCACCGCGCCCTTTGCCGCCGCCAACTCGTCCTTCAGGCTGCGCGCCAGCACCACCGAGGCGAAGAAATTGACGTGAAACACATGGCCCCATGTCCGCAAATCGGTGTCAAACGTGTTGAGCCGCCCGCCCTCCGGCCCTTTCGGCGAAATTCCGGCATTGTTCACCAGCGCGTCGAGACGGCCACCCAGCATTCCGCGGATCACCTCGACCTTCTCGATCACGTCATTGGGGCTGGCGAGGTCGATCTGGATATGGTTCGCCGCGCCGCCACCCCAGGGGCATTCGTCGGGAAACGGGTGGCGCGAACAGGTGATCACGCGCCACCCCTCCGCGTTGAAGCGGCGCACGGTGGCGTGGCCGATCCCCCGGCTCGCGCCGGTCAGAAGCAAGGTGCGCGTCGCGGTCATTCCCGTTCCCCCAGATCGTGATCAGATAGCCCGTCACCGCCCCGGATCAACGGCCCTTGGCACGCCCCGGCGCAGCGGCTAACAAGTGCGGGCGCGTGACCCCGGAGACAGGAATGAAGGCCCGAGACATGAACCGCGACTGGATCGCCACCGCCCGCACCCTCTCCGAGGCGCTGCCCTACCTGCAACGCTATACCGGGGCCATCGTGGTCATCAAGCTGGGCGGTCACGCCATGGGCAGCGCGCAGGCGATGGCCGAGTTCGCCCGCGACGTGGTGCTGATGCGGCAGGTGGGCGTCAACCCGGTGATCGTCCATGGCGGCGGGCCGATGATCAACGAGATGCTCGCCCGGCTCGATATCCGCTCGAATTTCAAGGGCGGCAAGCGGGTCACCGACGCCGCCACCATGGAGGTGGTGGAAATGGTGCTCTCGGGCACCGTCAACAAGCGCATCGTGCAGGCCATCGGCGGCCAGGGCGGGCGCGCGGCCGGGCTCTCGGGCAAGGATGCCGGGTTCATCACCTGCACCCCCGCCAGCACCGATCTCGGCCTCGTGGGCGAGCCGTCGGCGATCGACACCGCAATCCTGCACACGCTGTTCGACGCGGGCGTGATCCCGGTCATCGCACCGCTGGGCGGCGGGCCGGATGGCGAGACCTACAACATAAACGGCGACACCGCCGCCGGCGCCATCGCCGCGGCGCTGCGCGCCGACCGGCTGCTGCTCCTGACCGATACCGACGGCGTACTCGATGCCGAGGGCCACGTCGTGACCGAGCTCACACCCGAGCAGATCCGCGCGCTCACCCGCGAGGGCGTGATCGCCGGCGGCATGATCCCCAAGACCGAGACCGCGCTTGCCGCCATCGCCGGCGGGGTGCGCGCGGTGGTCATCCTCGACGGGCGCGCCCCCAACGCCACGCTGCTGGAATTGTTCACCGAGCACGGCGCCGGCTCGCTCATCCGCGCAGATCCGTCTGCCTTGACGAATCCGGCCCCGGCCTAGCTCAGGGTGATGGCCCCGCAGCCCGACATCGCCGACATCGCCGCCACGGCGCAGGCCCACCACCTCGGCGTGCTCGGCGCGCTGCACCTCGCGCCGGACGAGGTGCCGGGCTGCACGAGCCTCGTGCTGCTCGGCCCCGGCGGGCCGGGTTTCTGGCCGCATGTCACCGCCGCGCCCGAATTCGCCGACGGCGCGCCCGACCCGCTCGACCGCTGGTCGCGCCGGGTGATCGGGGCGCTGGCCCGCGACCTCGACGCGCGCGCGGTGTTTCCGTTCGGCGGTCCGCCATGGCCGCCCTTCACCGGCTGGGCGCGCCGCAGCGGGCGGGCCTGGCCCTCGCCGGTGGGGCTGCTGGTGCACGACACGGAGGGGTTGATGCTCTCCTATCGCGGCGCGCTCGCCCTGCCGTACCGGCTCGACCTGCCCCCGGCCTCGCCGCGCCCCTGCGACACCTGCGCGGGCCAGCCCTGCCGCACCGCCTGCCCGGTCGGCGCACTGGCACCGGATGACTACGACGTCGCCGCCTGCAAATCCGATCTCGACCGGCCCGGCAACGACTGCATGGCGCGCGGCTGCGCCGTGCGCCGCGCCTGCCCGATCAGCAGTGGCGCGCACCGCACCGAGGCGCAATCCGCCTTTCACATGGGATATTTCCGATGAAACGCCTGATCCTGATGCGCCACGCCAAATCGGACTGGAACAACCCGGCCCTGCCCGACCACGACCGCCCGCTCAACAAGCGCGGCCGCCGCGCGGCCACGGCACTCGGGGCATGGCTGCGCGCCCATGATCTCGCCCCGGATGAAATCCTCTGCTCCACGGCCACCCGCACGCAGGAGACCTGCGCACGCCTCGCCCTGCCCCGCGCACCAGAGCTTCACGCCGCGCTCTACCTCGCCGAGCCCCCCGAGATGCTGGATCTGCTGCGCGCCGCAAGCGGCGACACGGTGCTGATGATCGGCCACAACCCCGGCATCGCCGAATTCGCGGCCTCCCTCACCGCCACCCCGCCCGATCACGACCGGTTCGAAGACTACCCCACCGGCGCGACCCTCGTGGCGGCGTTCGGCAACGGCACCTGGCGCGACCTCCGGCCCGGCACCGGTCGCGTCCAGCATTTCGTCATCCCGCGCGAGCTGACCGACACCCCATGACCGCCCCGCGCTTCATCGGCTCGGACATCTACCGCGGCTCGTCTTATGGCGCAGGCCACCCGCTCTCGATCCCGCGGGTGCCGACGGTGATCGACCTCTGTCGCGCCATGGGCTGGCTGCCCGCGTCGCAATATATCAACAGCCCCCGCGCGCGGCCGCAGGCGCTCACCGCATGGCACACCCCCGCCTATATCGCCGCCCTTGAGCGCGCCGAGGCCGAGGGGCGCGTCACCCCCATGACCCGCGCCCGCCACCACCTCGGCACGCTCTCCAACCCGGTCTTTCCCGAGATGTTCCGCCGCCCGGCCACTGCGGCGGGCGGGTCGCTGCTGGCCACCGACCTGATCGCCGGGGGCGGCGTGGCCTACAACCCCGGCGGCGGCACCCATCACGGCATGGCCGACCGGGCGGCGGGTTTCTGCTACCTCAACGACCCGGTGCTCGCGCTCAAGGCGCTGCTGGCGCAGGGCCTCACCCGCGTCGCCTATGTCGACATCGACGCGCATCACTGCGACGGGGTGGCAGCCGCGTTTCACGGCGAGCCGCGCGTGCTGATGATCTCCACCCACGAGGCGCGGCGCTGGCCCTTCACAGGCGCGCTCGACGACCGCGCAGGCAGTCACGCCATCAACCTGCCGCTGCCGCGCGGCACCAATGACAGCGGCTATACCATGGCACTGCACGAGGTGATCCTGCCCGCCCTTCAGGCGATGCGCCCGCAGGCCATCGTGCTGCAATGCGGGGCCGACGCGGTGGCCGAGGACCCGCTCTCGCGCCTCGCGCTCTCCAACAACGCCCACTGGGCCACCGTCGCGGCCCTGCGCCCCCTCGCACCCCGCCTGCTGGTCCTCGGCGGCGGTGGCTACAACCCCTGGAGCGTCGCCCGCCTGTGGTCCGGCGTCTGGGCCACGCTCAACGATATCGACATCCCCGACCGCCTGCCCGAACGCGCCCGCAGCCTCCTCGCCGCGCTGACATGGACGCGCCGGCCCCTGATGCCGCCCGATGCCCTCATCGACACGCTGCGCGACGCCCCGCGCGAGGGCCCCATCACGGACGACCTCCGCACCGCCATCCACAGCCTGCGCACCCGGCAGGCGGTCTGGGTCTGACAGCAAAAGGGCGGCCCGCCGGACCGCCCCTTCATCTTGCCCCAAATATCCCGGGGGAGTCGCGCGCCCCGCGCGACGGGGGCAGCGCCCCCTGCCCGCTCAACCATGTTAATGCCGCATGTTCGAGGAGCTCAAAACCGGTTCCCACTTTTGAGCAACATGCTTCAGTGCCCCAGGATCTGGCTCAGGAACAGCTTGGTCCGCTCGCTCTTGGGGTTGTTGAAGAACTCCTCGGGCTCGTTCTGCTCCACGATCTGGCCCTGGTCCATGAAGATCACCCGGTTCGCCACCTTGCGGGCAAAGCCCATCTCGTGGGTCACGCAAAGCATGGTCATGCCCTCCTCCGCGAGTTCGATCATGGTGTCGAGCACCTCCGAGATCATCTCCGGGTCTAGCGCCGATGTCGGCTCGTCAAAGAGCATGATCCGCGGCTTCATGCACAGGCTGCGCGCGATCGCAACCCGCTGCTGCTGCCCGCCCGAGAGCTGACCGGGATACTTGTCGGCCTGCTCGGGGATCTTGACCTTGGTGAGGAAATGCATCGCGGTTTCCTCCGCCTCGCGCTTGGGCGTCTTGCGCACCCAGATCGGTGCCAGCGTGCAGTTCTCCAGGATCGTCAGGTGCGGGAACAGGTTGAAATGCTGGAACACCATCCCGACCTCCGAGCGGATCCGGTCGATGTTCTTGATGTCGTTCGACAGCACCGTGCCATCGACAGAGATCGAGCCCTTCTGATGCTCTTCCAGCGCGTTGATACAGCGGATCAGCGTCGATTTCCCCGAACCAGAGGGCCCCGCGATCACGATCCGCTCGCCCTGGTAGACGGTCAGGTCGATATCGCGCAGCACGTGGAACGCGCCGTACCACTTGTTCATGTTGCTGATCTCGACGGCGACCTGGTCCGAGACCTTCAGTTGTGTTTCAGCGGCCATGTCCCTGACCCTCCTTACCGGTGATCGGTCTGAAGCTGACGCTCCAGCCATTGCGAATATTGCGAGATGCCGTAGCAGGTGATGAAGAACAGCAGCGCGGCAAAGCCGAACAGCTCCCAGTAGACGCCGTTCCATTCCGACGAGGCGAGGATCGGACCGCGGATCATGCCGACGATGTCGAACATCGAGATGACCGAGACCAGCGTGGTATCCTTGAACAGGCCCACGGCGACGTTCACGATGCCCGGGATCGAGATCTTGAGAGCCTGCGGCAGGATGATGAACTGCATCGACTGCGCGTAATCCAGCCCGAGGCTGTCGGCCGCCTCGTACTGACCGCGCGGCAGGGCGGCGAGCCCGCCCCGGATCACCTCGGCGATATAGGCCGAGGCGAACATCGTGATCATGATGATCACCCGCAGGATCAGGTCGAATGTCGTGCCCGGCGGCAGGAAATAGGCCAGCACCACGTTCGCCACGAACAGCAGCGTGATCAGCGGCACGCCGCGGATGAACTCGATGAAGACCACGCAGATCCACTTGATGATCGGCATCGAGGATTGCCGCCCCAGCGCCAGCATGATGCCGAACGGCAGCGACAGCGACACGCAGACCACGCCCAGCATCAGGTTGATCATGAAGCCGCCCATATCGCGCGACGGCACCGGCTCGAGCGCCATGACACCCGCCATGTTCGCGGTCACGAACCCGGCCAGCCACCAGAATACCAGCGCCCCGGCGATCCCGGCGAGTACCGCAACGCCGGCGCTGACGGTCAGGGTGCGGCGATAGACGAGCACGCCCGCCACCACACCCAGAAGCGCCATGATCGGCACCACGATCGAGCCGCCCCAGATCAGCCAGTAGGCGATGAACGGATAGAGCCCGGTAAAGATCAGCAATTGCCGCGGCAGAAACTTGATGAACAGCACCGGCGCGATGGCCACGAACAGCAGGACAAAGGCCAGCGTCGGCCGCCAGTAGAGCTCGTCGGGATACTTGAACCCGAACAGGAGCTGGTTCCAGCGCTCGGTCAGCACCGCAAAGCAGGCCCCCGTGCGCCCGTCGAGCATCTCGCGGCAGGCGGTGAGGCTGGGGCTGTCCCAGATGCCGTTGAGGAACCACGGTGCCGCCGCCATCAACAGGCTGATGACGACATAGGCGGTCACCACCGTCAGCAGGCCGTTGGGCACCGACGAGAACAGGTTCTCGCGCAGCCACTTGATCACCCCGGTCTCGGTCGCCGGCGGCGGTGCCTCCGGCAGCATGTGCGTGCGGTGAAAGGCGATATCATCCTTCGACATGGCTCACCGCTCCTTCAGCGCAATGGAGTTGTTGTAGAGGTTCATCACACCCGAGATGACGAGGCTGATCGTCAGGTAGAACAGCATCAGCATCAGGACGCATTCGATGGCGCGCCCGGTCTGGTTGAGGGTGATGCCCCCCAGCGTGCCGGTCACGTCCATGTAGCCCACGGCGATGGCCAGCGACGAGTTCTTGGTGAGGTTGAGATATTGCGAGATCACCGGCGGGATGATCACCCGCAGCGCCTGCGGCAGGATCACGAGGTTCATGATCCGCCCCGGACGCAGGCCCAGCGACGCCGCCGCCTCGGTCTGGCCGCGGTTCACCGCGAGGATGCCCGCGCGGACGTTCTCGGCGATGAAGGCACCGGTGTAGATCGCCAGCGCGAACCACAGCGCGATGAGCGATCCGCGAATTTGCATGCCGCCCTGGAAATTGAACGTTTCAAGCTTGGGGTAATCCAGCGAGATCGGCTGTCCCATCACGAAAAATACGAGGATCGTGGGAACAAGGAGAATCACCAGCGACGGCCACCCCATCGGGAGCAGCTTGCCGGTGTCGTAAAGCAGCTTGGTGGCATAGCGACGGTAATAGATCGCCCCCGCGATCGACGCGAGAAAGGTCAGCACCACGACGAGCGACCCCGGTTCCCAGATCGGCATCGGAGCGTAGATGCCGCGGTTGGTGAAGGCGAACGCTCCGAACAGCATCGTCGCATCGGGGGTGTCGCCCCGGAACGCGCTCGGTGCCGGCATGACCGCCGTCATGATGGTAAAGATGACGAGGATCCAGATCAGCACCGGCACGTTGCGGAACGCCTCGACATACCCGGCCATCAGCTTGCGCACCAGCCAGTTGGGCGACAGCCGCAGCACGCCCGCGATCACGCCCAGGATGGTCGCGGTCAGACACCCCAGGAACGCCACGATCAGGGTGTTGAGCACGCCGACGAACGAGGCCCGCAAATGGCTCGACTGGCTGTCATACTCGATCGGGCGCTGGTTGATGTCGTAGCCGGACGGCTCCGCCAGGAAGCCAAAGGCGATGTTCTGGCCCTGTTCGGCCAGGTTCGTCACCAGGTTGGCACCGAGATAGGCCATCAGCGCGATCAGAAGCATCAGCGCGATGAACTGGAACGTATAGGAGCGATACCGCGTGTCGTAGATCAACTGCGACAGCCGGAACGACGCCTGTGGAGGGTCGGTCATCGTTGTCATCTGGGATTTCCCTGTTCTTCGACCCGGATTTTTTGTCGGCGCGCACGCCGTGGGCCGATTTTTTGAGATCCGTCAGGCGCGAAGGGCGCGGGATGTCCCGCGCCCTTCGTCATTTCTTGTCTTACCGGAACGGCGGCGAGTACAGGAGGCCACCATCGGTCCACTGCGCGTTCAGGCCGCGGTCAAGACCGACCGGCGTCGACTCGCCGATGTGCTTGGCGAACACCTCGCCGTAGTTGCCCCCGGCGGCGATGGCCCGCACGGCCCAATCGGAGTCGAGCCCCATCATCTCGCCGAGATTGCCCTCGGTGCCAAGCAGACGGTTGATTTCCGGGCTGTTGGTCGGGCCGGAAGCCAGCTCTTCGACATTGGCGCTGGTCACGCCCAGCTCTTCGGCGGCAATTAGCGCGTTCAGCGTCCAGCGCACCACATCTTCCCACTCATGGTCGCCATGGCGCACCAGCGGGCCGAGCGGCTCTTTCGAGACGGTTTCCGGCAGGATCACGTGATCGCCCGGGTTCTCGAACGCAGCACGCGTCGCCGCCAGACCGGAGCGGTCGGTGGTGTAGGTGTCGCACGCGCCGGCCAGGTATTGCTGCTGGCCTTCGGCGTTGGTCTCGACCGGCACAGGCTCATAGCTGATGTTGTTCTTGCGGAAGAAATCCGCGAGGTTGAGCTCGGTGGTGGTGCCGGTCTGGATGCAGACGGTCGCGCCGTCCAGCTCCTTGGCCGAGCTTACGCCCAGCGCCTTGGGCACCATGAAGCCCTGGCCGTCATAGTAGTTGATGCCGACGAAGTCGAACTTGAGATCGACGTCGCGCGTGAACGTGTGCGTGGTGTTGCGCGCCAGCATGTCGACCTCGCCCGAGGCGAGCGCGGTAAAGCGCGTCTTGCCGGTGGTCGGCACGAATTCGACAGCGGTCGGATCGCCCAGAATGGCAGCGGCAACGGCGCGGCACACGGCCACGTCAAAGCCTTCCCAGACCCCGTTGGCATCGGGCGCGGCAAATCCGACGAGACCGGTGGTCACGCCGCAGTTGAGCGTGCCGCGCGCCTTCACGTCGTCGAGCGTGGCCGCAGCCGCCGCACCGCCGACAAGGCCGGCAGCGGTCAGAGCGCCCAGAAATACGGTTTTTTTCATGTTTACCTCTTCCTGATTGCCCGCTCTTTCAAGAGCGGTTCTTTAGGCCCCGCGAAGCCGCAGGACCCGTATGACACTGGAAAGGGGTCAGACCCCGTCAGTGACCGCGAGTTTGTGTGGATTCACCGCGCCCCGTCAAGACTTTGTTCCGCGAATCTCCGGGCGGCCACCGCGCTGACCCGGCGGCATGCAGGTGAAATCACCGCCGTCAGAGGGGACGCGAAAGATCGTGAAAGCGTTTGGCGTTAAGAAAGTCATTTTCTTTCTTCCGGGCCACCGATTCGGCCTCCTCATCGCTACCCCATTGCTCTTGCTGCCAGGATTCGTCGATGCGCGAGACGCGCCAGAGCGCCTCCACCGGGGCCTGATCGCGCAGGGCGGCAAGCCCGATGACCAGCGAGCCGCTCAGGCAAACAAGGTCGTGAAACGCGGTCAGTGCCCATATATCGAGCAGCCGAACCTCCGCGTGCAGCCGGTCCAGCGCCTCGCGATCCTGCGCCACATGCATGACACCGGTGGTCGTGCGCAGCCGCACCGAAAAGGCCGATTCGGCCCAATCGAGCAGCGGATCCCACGCCTCCGCCTGCCGCGCCACCAGACCGGCGGGACTGTCTGCCCGGTAACACAACACGTCGCTACCGCCATACTCCGCCAGCATCGCCGCCACCGCCTCCTGCTCGCGGGCGACGCGGTCTATGGCGGCATTGGCGGCGCGGGTCATGGGCATGGTCGCGGGCCGGATCTCGCCCTCCTGCGCGTCCCATTCGGCGGCGATCTTCCGTGCCAGCGGCAGCGTCGGCACCACCAGCTCGGCCTTGGCCGGCGTGCGCACCGGCCGCCCGTCGAGCCGCACGCCGTATCCGTCCCCGGCCTCCACCGCCTCCGCCGCAGTCCAGAACCGTTTGGCCGCCCATTCGCTCATCGCCACGCCCCCCAGTCTTGCGTCAGCGCCGTCGCCAACGCGTCGAAATCGCCCACCAGCCGCGCGGCCCCCGTCAGGGCCTCGGCGCGGTGATAGCCCCATGTCACGCCGATCCCGGCGATCCCGGCAGCGCGCGCCATATCCATGTCATAGCTCGTATCGCCCACCATCACCGCGTCGCGCGGATCGACGCCCGTCTCGGCCAGCGCCGCGTGCAGCATCGCGGGATGCGGCTTGGACGGGTGATGATCGGCCACCTGCCGGGTCACGAAATACCCGTCCAGCAGATGCCCCTCCACCAGCTTCGCCAGCCCGCGCGCCGATTTGCCGGTGGCCACGCCCAACAGCAGCTCCGGCACGCCGCGCAGCGCGTCGAGCGTCTCGCGCGCCTGCGGGTAGAGCGGCGACGAGAGTGCAACCCCCTGCCCGGCCCGCAACGCCGTGTAGGCGTCCTTGTAGCCCTCGACGATCCGGCGCCGCGCCGCCTCGGACAGGCCGGGCGCAAGCCGCGCCACCGCCACATCGAGCGACAGGCCAACGATCCCGAGGATTGCCTCGCGCGCGGGTGCCTCCTCTCCCACAACGTCAAAACCGGCGCGCATCGCCGCGAGGATGTCATGCTGGCTGTCCACCAGCGTACCATCCACGTCAAAGATCACGAGCCGCAGACGCCCGCTCATGCGAGATCCCCGAACGGGTCCTCGGGGGCCTCGGACGGCTGCCACTGGAACAGGTCCCATGTCCGCGCCATGTGCGGCGGCAGCGGTGCCGTCAGGTGCAGGATCGCCCGCGTCACCGGGTGCTCGATGGTCAGCGACCGGGCGTGCAGGTGCAGCTTGCGGCTCACCTCGCCGCCAAGCTGCGCGCCCCATCCGTCGCCCATGTTCTCCTGCCCCGATCCGCCATACTTGCCGTCGCCGATGATGGGGTGCCCGATCTCGGCCATGTGCGCGCGCAACTGATGGGTACGACCGGTGACAGGGGTGAGCGCCATCCACGCCACCCGTCCGCCCGCATTCTCGATCATCGCGTAATCGGTGGTCGCCGCCTTGGCCCCGTCGGTGCCCGCCACGTCGCGCGGATGGATGCAATGCATCTTCTCGCCCTCGCCGCCCGCGCCGTGCCCCGGTGCCTTGACAAGACCATAGCGGATCGTGCCCGCGCGCGGGTTTGGCGCGCCCGCAACGGCGGCCCAGTAGATCTTGCGCGTGGCGCGGTGCCGGAACGCCGCCGTCAGCCCCTTGGCCGCCTCCCGCGTGCGCGCCAGCAGCAGCACACCCGAGGTGTCCTTGTCCAGCCGGTGGACGAGGCGCGGCTTGTCCTCGGCCCCAAAGCGCAGCGCCTCGGCCAGCCCATCCACATGCCGCGCCTGCCCGCTGCCGCCCTGCACCGGCAGGCCCGGCGGCTTGTTGAGCGCGATGACATGGTCATCGCGGTAGATGACGCAGGACCGGATCATCGCGGCATCGGCGTCGCTGATGCGAATGGTGTCGTGTTTCGGCTTGGTGCCCGGATCGGGGATCGGGGGGATGCGCACACTCTGCCCCTCCTCCAGCCGCGTGGCGGATTTCACGCGCCCGCCCTCGACCCGCACTTCGCCCTTGCGGCACATCTTCTCGATCTGGCCTTGGGTCAGGTGCGGAAACTGCCGCCGCAGCCAGCGGTCGAGCCGCTGATCGCCCTCACCGGGGGCCACGCTGCGCGTCTGCACCCCGCTCATGCCACCACCGCCCGCATCGCCCAGGCGCCCAGCGCCACCGCTGCCAGCGACAGCCCCACCGACAGCCCGACATAGGCCAGCGCCGCGCCCGCCGCACCCCGCTCATAGAGCGTCAGCGCCTCCAGCGAAAAGGTCGAGAACGTGGTGAACCCGCCCAGGATGCCGGTGACGAGGAACGGGTTGAGATGGTCGAACCCGCGATGGAACGAGAGCACGACCAGCGCACCGATGAGGAAAGAGCCCAGCACGTTGACCGTCAGCACCCCCAGAGGAAAGCCGGGGGGCGCGACCCGCCCCATGCCCAGGGTCACGCCGAGGCGCATCACCGCGCCCAGCGCGCCGCCCGCAGCCACCTGGAAAATGGTCATCATCATGGCGCGGTGTCTCGCGCGGGGCCGGGGGGTTGTCAAGCGCGGCGCGCGCCGCCCGCGCCACGGCACCGATGCAATACCAACAGGATACCGACAGAATACAGACACCGGAAAACGGGTGTCCCGAAAACGACAGACCCCCGAAAGCATCCGCCCGGGGGTCGTCAATTTTCGTGTCGCGGTGAAACGCGGCGGACGCGCTCAGAGCAGACCTTCGCGCTGCGCTTTCTTGCGTGCCAGTTTCCGGGCACGGCGAATCGCCTCGGCCTTCTCGCGCGCCTTTTTCTCGGACGGTTTCTCGAAATGCTGCTTGAGCTTCATCTCGCGGAAAACGCCTTCGCGCTGCAATTTCTTCTTCAGGGCACGGAGCGCCTGATCGACATTGTTGTCGCGAACACTAACCTGCATGTGGTGTCACCACCTTTCCAAGTTGAAGTTGCAATTAAATGCAGGAAATGGCCGTATAGCAAAGCGCCCCGGCCTTGTCTAGGGTGCACGAAAAGGGGAAATCCGATGCCCGAGACCGACCCGAAAACCCGTCTTCTCGAGGCCGCCATGCCGCACGTGCCCTTCGACGGCTGGAGCGAGACGACCCTGCGCCTTGCCGCTGCCGATGCCGGGATCGACCGCGCCATGGTCGATGCCGTCTGCCCGCGCGGCGCGGTGGATCTCGCGCTCGCCTGGCACGAGGCGGGCGACGCCGCGATGGTCGCCGCCCTTGAGGCCGCCGACCTCGGCGCGATGCGCTTCCGTGACCGGGTGGCCTTTGCCGTTCGCACGCGGCTGGACCTGGTCGAGGATCGCGAACTGGTGCGCCGCGGCATGACCCTCTTCGCCCTGCCGCAATACGCCGGTGACGGCACCCGCGCCATGTGGCGCACCGCCGACCGTATCTGGACGGCGCTGGGCGATACCTCGCAGGATATCAACTGGTACACCAAGCGCGCCACGCTGTCGGGCGTCTACGGCTCGACCGTGCTCTACTGGCTGGGCGACGAGAGCGAGGGACAGGCGCGGACATGGGAGTTTCTCGACCGCCGCATCGAGGACGTGATGCAGATCGAGAAATTCAAGGCAAAGGCGCGCGAGAACCGGCTCGTTTCGGGGCTGATGTCCGGGCCGCTCGGTTTTCTGAGCCGCGTCAGGGCACCGCAGGATCGGCAACAGGCGGGGATGCCGGGCCGGTGGCGCGCACCGAATTGAGGAAAGGCAGACCATGACAGAGACAATGACGGCGGTGGAAATCACTGCGCCGGGCGGCCCCGATGTGCTGCGCGCGACGACCCGCCCGGTGCCGGAGCCCGGAGCGGGCGAGGTCCTGATACGTCTGGCATGGGCCGGGGTGAACCGGCCCGACGCGCTGCAACGGGCGGGCATGTATGCCCCGCCCCCCGGCGCGTCGGACCTGCCGGGTCTGGAGGGCGCGGGCGAGATCGTGGCCGTGGGCGCGGGGGTGAGCGACTGGTCCGTCGGCGACCACGTCTGCGCATTGCTGCCCGGTGGCGGCTATGCGCAATACGTCACCACCCCCGCCGCGCATTGCCTGCCCGTGCCCGCCGGAATGGACCTGCGCGAGGCCGCCTGCCTGCCCGAGACATTCTTTACCGTCTGGTCCAACGTGTTCGGACGCGGCGCGCTCAGGGGCGGCGAGAGGTTCCTCGTGCACGGCGGCTCCTCGGGCATCGGCACCACCGCGATCCAGCTTGCCCATGCCTTCGGCGCGCGGGTCTTTGCCACCGCCGGATCGGCCGAGAAATGCGCGGTCTGCGAACGGTTGGGCGCGGAGCGGGCCATCAATTACCGCGAGGAGGATTTCGTCGAGGTGCTCAAGGCCGAGGGCGGGGCCGACCTGATCCTCGACATGGTCGGCGGCGATTACCTGCCGCGCAACGTCAAGGCGCTGGCCGATGACGGACGGCTGGTGCAGATCGCGTTCCTGCAGGGCCCCAAGGTGGAACTCAATTTCGCGCAGGTGATGATGCGCCGCCTGACCATCACCGGCAGCACCCTGCGTCCCCAAAGCGACCTCGTCAAGGCGCACATCGCCGAGGGGTTGCGCACCCATGTCTGGCCGCTGATCGAGGCGGGCCGCGTCGCGCCGGTGATGGATTCCGAGTTCCCGCTGGAGCAGGCGGCGGCGGCCCATCAACGGATGGAGTCGAGCGCCCATGTCGGCAAGATCGTCCTTCGGGTGGCCTGAGTGGTCTGACCGGCGCCCGGTGAAGCGGGTTGGAATTCCGGTCGTATTCAGCAAGATGAAGGATCATCGCACGGGATCGAGCAGGGCATCCCTGACCTTGCAGTCGCGGACCACATCGCGCCCGCAGGGCACCGGCTCCAGCGCCTTCGACAGGCACAACCGCGCCTCGTGGATGCGGCCCGCCCGGCAGGTAATGGTAAGCATGTCGCGCGCCCATGCCGGGTTCGCCGCCAGAAACGCCTCCTCCACCACGCGCGCGGGCAGCCTGACCGGACGGTCGGGCTTGCGCAGCACCGCAGGGCGGCTGACCGCCTCCCAGGCCCGCCGCGAGAGCGCGAAGTACTCCGCCGCCGGCAGGCCCGAACAGGTACCGTGCTTCTTCCACTGGTGCCTGGCGAGGCCGGGTGAGCCCATGATGTCGGCCATGCCCCGGGTCATGGTGCGCGAGGGCGGGCCGTGCGGGCTCTGACAATGGGCGGGCCAGCCGCGGTGGTATTGCGGCCATAGCCCGTGCAGCACCCAGCCATGCGCCAGGTCGCATTGTGCGGCTCCACGCGCGCGCCCCTCTAGCGCGCACCATGTGGGCTGCCAGCTCATCGCCAGGACATAGTAGTCGAAATCACCCGCGCGATCCGCCCGCACCGGAGACACGGCCAGCAACAGGACCGCCGTCAGTCGCAGCAGAGAACGCATTCTTGGTCTTTCCTTTCCGGCCCGGATTGAGTATACGGCACTCGATTTCCCCGACAATGGAAACTCGTTCCGGCCGCGCCGGGACCGCCCACGCCGGGCGATGGAAAAGACGTGAGTGAAGGAGACGTGGCATCATGTCCAAGCCGATCATGACCAAGGCCACCGCCGTCTGGCTGGTGGACAACACGACGATCAGCTTCAGGCAGATCGCGGATTTCTGCGGGCTGCACGAACTGGAGGTGCAGGGCATCGCCGATGGCGACGTGGCCGCCGGCGTCAAGGGATTCGACCCGGTCGCCAACAACCAGCTTACCGCCGAAGAGATCACCCGGGCCGAGAACGACCCCGCACACAAGCTGCGGCTGAAGTTCAACGCCGCGGCGCAGGGCGAGGAAAAGCGGCGGGGGCCGCGCTACACCCCGCTCAGCAAGCGGCAGGACCGGCCCAACGCGATCCTCTGGCTGGTCAAGTTCCACCCGGAGCTTGCCGACAGCCAGATCGCGAAGCTGGTCGGGACCACCAAGCCGACGATCACCTCGATCCGCGAGCGCACCCACTGGAACATCGCCAACATGCAGCCGGTCGATCCGGTGGCGCTCGGCCTGTGCAAGCAGACCGAACTTGACGCCGCCGTGCAAAAGGCCGCCGAGAAGAAGGTCGCCGAGGGCGCGGCGATGAGCGATGACGAACGCCGCAAGCTGCTGAGCACCGAACAGAGCCTCGGCGGCGATACCGAGCCGCGCATCCCCACGGCGATCGAGGGGCTCGAGACCTTTACTCTCTCGGGCGACGAAGACGAGGACGACACGCCGCGCGACAAGTATGATGCCGACAGCCTGTTCAACCTGCCCTCCGGGGACGAGGACGACGAGGACGAGGACGAGGACGACCGGCACTGAGCGCGGGACATTACCCGGCGGCGAGGATGGATCAAGCGCATCACCGTGATTCGGAAGGCGACCCGTCGGTTCGGCGGCGCCACGGAATCTCGCGCGCCGGAAACGAGGCCGTCCTCACCGTTCCGGTACAATCCGCCCCGCCGCCGATCCGCCATCCCGATGGCCGCTGGTATCTCTGGACGGGGGCAGGCCGGGACCGCGGTGCCCGGGTGTACCCTGACTGCCGCACCAACGGCGGATTGAACACGAAGGCCGGAATTCGTCCGCCCGGCCCGAGAAATGTCTTGCGCGATCTTTCGCGCGGCCCTAACAGCGCCTGACAGACGCCAACGCACGCGCCTCTGGCCGGTGGTCCTGCCGCCCGTGTTTACGTAGCGACGGTAACGTCTCCTTTTGGAACTGGTCGGGTGAAAACCCGGGTCTTGATCGGAGATGACCATGAACGCCTACGTAACCCCCGTCGCGGGCGGCGATGCCGTTTTTGCAGCCTCGCCCGTTGTCGATTTCATCCGTGCCAACACGTTCGACCGCCCGACGCTGGTGCTGTCGCGTGACGTCGTGGCGCAGAATTACCGCGCGCTGAAGGCGGGTCTTGGCCGCGCCGATATCCATTACGCGGTCAAGGCGAACCCCGCCCGCGAGGTGATCGAGACGCTGATTGCGCAAGGAAGCCGGTTCGATGCCGCCTCGCGCGGCGAGATCGAGCTGTGCCTGAGCCTTGGTGCGCAGCCTGCGCATATCTCGTTCGGCAACACCGTGAAGCGCGCCGGCGACATCGCCTTTGCCCATGCCGCCGGGATCGCGCTCTTTGCGGCGGATTCCGAGATGGAGCTTGAGAAGATCGCCGAGCATGCGCCGGGCGCGCAGGTCTATATCCGCCTGCTGGTGGGGGCCACCGGGGCCGACTGGCCGCTCAGCCGCAAGTTCGGCTGTGCGCCGGAGCGGGCTGTGGGGCTGATGGATCTGGCCGCATCGCTTGGCTTGCGGCCTGTGGGCCTGTCGTTTCACGTAGGCTCCCAGACGCGGCGTTCGGAGATGTGGCGCGACACGCTCGATCAGGTTGGCGGCGTCTGGGCCGAGGCGCGCGCCGCCGGGCATGCGCTTACGCTGATCAATATCGGTGGCGGCTTTCCGGCCTGCTACGGCGACGAGATCGCGGCTCCCGCAAGCTACGCCGCCCAGGTCATGGCGATGGTCGAGCCGCGCTTTCCCGGCGCGACCCGCGTGATGGCAGAGCCGGGGCGCGGCATGGTGGCCGAGGCGGGCATGATCGCCGCCGAGGTGTTGCTGGTCAGCCGCAAGTCCGACACCGACCTTTGCCGCTGGGTCTATCTCGATATCGGGCGCTTTTCCGGGCTGGCCGAGACCGAGGGCGAAGCGATCCGCTACCCGTTCCTGACCGACCGGGATCACGAGGCGACGGGGCCCTGCATTCTTGCCGGGCCATCCTGCGACAGCGCCGATGTGCTCTATGAGAAACGCCCCGTGGCGCTGCCGGTTGGGCTGCGGGCCGGGGACCGGATCATCATCCGCGCCTGCGGGGCCTACACGTCGAGCTATTCCTCGGTCGGGTTCAACGGGTTTCCGCCGCTGGATGTGGTGGTGATCTGAGGACCGCCATGCGTCGGAAACTTTAAAAGTTTCCGGTCCGGAATTTTTTGAAAATTCCGGCTCCGCCTCGCCCCGAAACCGCTGTTTCGGGGCGATTTGGTTTTTACCCGAACACGCGGGTCAGCGCGGCATCGGTGGCTGACACGATCTGGTCGATGTCATCCTTGGTGGCGATGAGTGCCGGTGAGTAGCACAGCGTGTTGTTGAAGCCCGGCAGCGAGCGGTTGGTGGCCCCGATCACCACGCCATTGGCCATGCAATCGCCAACCACGGCCTGCACCATCTTCTCCGCCGCCGGTTCCTTGGTCGCGCGATCCGCGACCAGTTCCGCCCCGAGGAACAGCCCCTTGCCGCGCACATCACCGATCACCGCGTGCTTGTCCTGCAAGCTGCGCAACTGGTCGAGCATGTAGTCGCCCATGGCATTGGTGTTCTCGAGCAGGTTTTCCTCTTCGATGATCGCCATGTTTTCCAGCGCCGCCGCAGGCCCCGCGGTGCAGCCGCCGAAGGTCGAGATATCGCGGAAATAGTTCATCGGGTCGGTGGCGTCGTCCTTGAAGAGGTCAAAGACCCGCTCGTTGGTGACACAGCAGGCGATGGCGGCATAGCCCGAGGCCACGCCCTTGGCCATGGTCACGAAATCCGGCTCGACCCCGTAATGCTGATAGCCGAACCAGGTGCCGGTGCGGCCTACGCCGCACACGACCTCGTCGATATGCAGCAGGATGTCGTATTTGCGGCAGATTTCCTGCACGCGAGGCCAGTAGCCCTCGGGTGGCACGATGACACCGCCGCCCGCCGTCACCGGTTCCAGGCAGAGCGCGCCGACGGTGTCGGGGCCTTCGGCGAGGATGACCTCTTCGATCGCGTTGGCGGCGGCGATGCCGTACTCTTCGCCCTCCAGATCCCATTGCGCGCGGTATTCGAGGCAATGAGGCACGCGCACGAAACCCGGCGTGTAGGGGCCGTATTGGGCGTTACGCTCGTCCTGGCCGCCCGCCGAAAGGCACGCGATGGTGGTGCCGTGATAATCACGGTCGCGGTAGAGGATCTTGTGCTTCTTGCCGCCATGGCGCTTGTGCGCGATCTGGCGAACCATCTTGAACGCCTTCTCATTCGCCTCGGAACCGGAGTTGGTGTAATAGACCCGGCTCATCCCCGGCATCTTCCCGATCAGCTTTTCCGAGAACATCGCGCCGGGGATCGACCCGGCGGAGCCCGCGAAATACGGCAGTTGAATGAGCTGGTCGCGCACCGCGTTTGCGATCCGCTCGCGCCCATAGCCGACATTCACCGTCCAGACCCCGCCCGAGACCGCGTCGATATGCTCGCGGCCCTTCTGGTCCCAGACGCGCATGCCGCGCCCCTCGACGATGATGCGCGGATCGGCCTTGGGGTCGGTTCCGGTCCAGGGGGCGTGCTGGATCAGGTGATGCCAGACATGGGCGCGGTCGGCCTCGACCACGTGACTGATATCGTTGTCGCGAAGCTTTCCGTCCATGTCGTTACTCCTTCAGCAAGCGTCAGCGACCGCGCGCAGGATGCCGGGCCGCGCATCGGCGGTCTCTCTCAGGCCCGATCTCGCCTCAATCGCGGGCATTCAGATAGGGCCAAAATTTGTCATTCTATATGTCCAAAATATGCAGGGCGAAATCGAAATCGACGCCACATGGCTGAAAAAACGCCAGAATTTCCGCCACACGGCGCCGCACACCCCTCCATCCACCTAATCGAAAATCTCTTTTCCAACTAACTGAAATCTCCTTAGGCTCGAGAATAAGGCGTTGATCGGCGAGCAGCGATCGGGTTGACTTTGCGCTGCGGCGACATCGCCAACCGCGACTGACGCCTGGACCATAAGCGGCGCAGACCGCGAAAATCATCTGGCAGACAAGCGGGGACACGCCCCGCGCAACATGACCAACGGGAGATAGACAAACATGACAATCAGGGCGAAATTCCTCTCCGCCGTGACCGGCGCGGCGCTGCTTGGCGGCACCGCCGGAGCGCAGGAACTCAACGTGGCGTATTTCCTCGAATGGCCGATGCCGTTCCAGTATGCCAAGGAAACCGGCATGTACGAAGACGCGCTCGGCATGGAAATCAACTGGCGCGCCTTCGACACCGGCACTGCAATGAGCGCGGCGATGGCCTCGGGTGACATTCACCTGTCGGTGAGCCAGGGGGTTCCGCCCTTCGTGGTCGCGGCGAGCGCCGGGCAGGATCTCCAGATCGTGGACGTGGCGGTGAGCTATTCAGACAACGACAACTGTGTCGTCGCCGAGGCGTTGGAAATCGACAAGGACAGCGCAAAGGAGCTGGAAGGCAAGAAGGCCGCGGTGCCGCTCGGTACCGCCGCGCATTACGGTTTCCTCAAGCAGATGAACCATTTCGGCGTCGATATCTCGACCATGGACGTGGTCAACATGGCTCCGCCCGAAGGTGCGGCCGCCATCGCGCAGGGTGCGGTCGACATGTTCTGCGGCTGGGGTGGCTCGCTGCGCCGCGCCAAGGAGCACGGCAATGTGCTGCTGACCGGCCAGGAGAAGGAGGACCTGGGCATCCTCGTATTTGACGTCACCTCGGGCCCCGCCGATTACATTGCCGAAAATTCGGATGTCGTGGCACAGTTCCTCGCCGTCACCGCCGAGGCCAACGCCATGTGGGCCGATCCGGCGAACCGTGACGAGATGCTGCCGGTGATCGCCAAGGACAGCGGCATGGATATCGAATCCACCGCGGCCACCATCGACACCTTCGTCTTCCCGCCGGTGGACGAGCAACTCACCGCGAAATGGCTCGGCGGCGGCGCGCAGGAGTTCATGAAGGGCGTGGCCGACGTGTTCGTCGAGGCGGGCAGCATCGACGGCGCGCTCGACACCTACGAGGACAATGTCAATATCGGGCCGCTGCAGCAGGCGGCCGGCGGGTCCTGATCCGCTTTCTCCCCGCGCGGGCCGGAGCCTTTGCGCCCCGGCCCGCGCACCCGAATGTCTCGAACAGTCGAAAAGGGGCGGAGGATGTCGACACTCTCCATCGAAAACATCTCGATGCGGTTCGACCTGCCGAATGGCGGTCACGTTCAAGCACTTCAGGATGTCACGCTCGAACTCAACACCGGCGAGTTGATGAGTGTGCTGGGGCCCTCGGGCTGCGGCAAGACCACCCTCCTCAACATCCTTGCCGGTTTTCTCGCACCCACCGAGGGGCGCATCACCCTCAACGATCACCCCGTCACCGGCCCCGATGCCGAGCGCGGCATGGTGTTCCAGCAAGGCGCGCTCTTCGAATGGATGAGCGTGCGTGACAATGTGAGCTTTGGCCCCCGCATGGCCGGCAAGCGCTAGAAGGAATGGCGCGGCACGGTCGATCACCTGCTCGACGTGGTGGGCCTGCAGGATTTCAAGGAAAAGGCGGTCTACGAGCTGTCGGGCGGGATGCAGCAGCGCGTGGCGCTGGCCCGCTGCCTGGCCAATGACCCGGATGTCATTCTGATGGACGAGCCGCTCGGCGCGCTCGACGCGCTGACGCGCGAAAAGATGCAGGGGCTGGTGCTCAAGCTCTGGAAGGAGACCGGCAAGACCATCATCCTCATCACCCATTCGGTCGAGGAGGCGCTGCTTCTGGGCGAACGCCTTCTGGTCATGGCCCCGCGCCCGGGCCGCATCCACAAGGAATACCGCCTGCCCTTTGCCGATGACGGCGTGGGCCGCGACCTGCGCGAGGTCAAGAAGAACCCCGAGTTCGCGGAAAAACGCGAGGAGATCCTGTCGATGATCTGGGATATGGAAGAAGAGATCATGGGCCGCACAGAGGAGGTCGACGCATGATCATCCTCATCATCTATATCGCGATCTTCACCGCCGCCTTCTTCGTGGTCAGATTCGGCGTGCGCAAGTTCCGGCAGATGCGCGATTTCACCTCGCTCAAGACCGTGACCTTCGGCGACGAGAGCGCGGTGCGCCCCGACCGCTGGGCAAGCGTGATCTCGGTCGTGACCGTCTTTCTGCTCTGGGGCGCGTTCACCGGATCGAGCTGGGTTCCGATCCACGCGCCTGGCCCGTTCGTGGGCGATGCCGAGTTCACCTACACGCTCGAGGCGCCCGACGGGTCGCGCGACGATGCCACCGTTCTCGTGCGCGTGTTCAAGGTCGGCGAAGAGATCGAGACCCCGGAGATCGAGCCCGGCGACGGTTTTGCCAGGAACGACGTCTCGTCGGTGGGCGCGTGGCGCTCTGATCTGATCCTGATGGACAAGAACGACGAGATAACGCGCGACGACGGCGCGAAGGTGGTGGCTATCGACGGCCAGCCCGTCAGCGCGGGCGAGACCGTCCCGGTCGCGGATGGCAAGGTGGCCGTCACCTCGAAGGGCTCGCTCAACTTTTCGCCGCACCCCGGATGGCAGATGGAGCCGATCTGGCTGCCGCCGCCCGAATCGGTTGTCGATCGCGTGGGCGAGATCGCCAGCGAGGGCTACCAAAACTTCACCCTGTGGGAGCATCTCTACTGGTCGCTGTTCCGCGTGATCGTGGGCTTTGCTCTTGGCGCCGCCGTGGGCATTCCTCTTGGCTATGCCATGGGCCTCAGCGACTGGTTCCGCGGCTGGTTCGACCCGATCGTGGAATTCATGCGCCCGGTGCCGCCACTGGCGCTGATCCCGCTGGTGATCATCTGGGCGGGGATCGGTGAAAGCGGCAAGATCATCCTGCTGTTCCTTGCCGCGCTCTGGATCATGACCATCTCGGCGCGCGCGGGCGTATCCGGCGTGGCGATCTCCAAAGTGCACGCCGCCTATTCGCTGGGCGCGTCCAAGTGGCAGCTCATGCGCCACGTCATCGTGCCCAACTCCCTGCCCGAGATATTCACCGGCGCGCGCGTCGCCATGGGGGTGTGCTGGGGGACCGTCGTGGCCGCCGAACTGGTGGCGGCGGAAAAGGGCGCGGGCATGATGATCATGGTCGCCTCGCGCTTTCAGCTCACCGATATCGTCATCATGGGGATTATCCTCATCGGCATCATCGGCTACGGCATCGACATCGCCATGCGCAAGGCCGAGAACTGGCTGGTGCCGTGGAAGGGCCGCATCTGACGGCGCAACCGTAATCAACGCCGAAACAAGGGGGCTGCATCGCGGCCCCCTTGATCCGTGTCAGAGACAGGTCACGCAGGACCGCTAGAACCGGGCCGAACCAACCGATGCGAGAGCCGCGCCATGACCCGTCCCCTGCAAGACCTCCTCGTGCTCGATCTCACCCATGTCCTCGCCGGGCCCTTCGCTTCGCTCACCCTCGGTGATCTCGGGGCAAGGGTCATCAAGGTCGAGCGCCCCGGCACGGGCGACGACACCCGCGCCTTCCCCCCCTTCAAGGACGGCGCGAGCGCCTATTTCGCCGCGATCAACCACGGCAAGCAGTCGATCGCGCTCGACCTCAAGGCCGAGGCGGACCGCGCCATCTTCGACAATCTGCTCGGGCGTGCCGATATCCTGCTGGAAAATTTCCGCCCCGGCGTCATGGAAAAGCTGGGCTATGGCTGGGAGACGCTGCACGCGCGCCACCCGGCCCTGATCTACGGCGCGGTCAGCGGCTTTGGCCATACCGGCCCGGACGCGCACCGCCCCGCCTATGACATGGTGGTGCAGGCGCGCGGCGGGGTGATGTCGATCACCGGCGAGGCGGGTCGCGAGCCGGTCCGCGTCGGGGCCTCGATCGGCGATATTCTGGCCGGGATGTATCTCGTGCAGGGCGTGCTCGCCGCCGTCATCGACCGTGCCAGAACCGGCAATGGGCGCAAGGTGGACGTGGCCATGCTCGACAGCCTGCTGGCGACGCTCGAACACGCCGTGGCGATCACCACCGCCACCGGCACCCCGCCGGAGCCGTCCGGCGCGCGCCATCCCTCGATCACGCCGTTCGAGACCTTTCATGCCGCCGATGGCCTCTTTGTCATCGCGGCGGGCAACGACGCGCTCTTTGCCCGGCTATGCGACGTGCTTGGCCTGCCGCTCGCGCGGGATCCTCGCTTTGCCACCAACCCGGCGCGCTGCGACAACGCCCGCACGCTCAAGCGGCTGATCGAGGCGATCACGCTCGACCGTCCGAAATCCCACTGGATCGAGAGGCTGGAGGCCGCCGGCGTGCCGACCGGGCCCATCCAGAACGTGGCCGAGGTGCTCCACGATCACCAGATTCTTGCGCGCAACATGGTGGTGGATGTGCTCGACGCGCAGGGTCAGCCCGCCTTCGTGGCCGCCGGCAACCCGATCAAGATGAGCGGCATCGCTGATCCCATGTCACGCGCCCCCGCCCCCGCGCTCGACGGGGATCGGGCGGCGATTCTCGATTGGCTGCAAAAGGGCGTGAACACGGTGTGATACGGATTGTCCGCGCCTCGGATCGCGGCCTAGACTCCGAGTATGGAAAACAGCCGTCCGGCCACCCCCGCCCTGCCCGATCCCCCGCCCCTCAAACTGGGTGTGGCGCGCACGCTCGCGCGGCTCGGCCTGATCGCTGTTCTTGCGCTGGCGCTGCATTTCGTCTTCGTCTGGGCCGAAGGCTGGATCACACGCAACGAATACGGCTGGGCGATGCCGGGGCTCTTGCTGGCGGTGCTGATGATCTACGCCGTACTCATCGCGATACCCTTCGTCCCGGGCGTCGAGATCGGGCTCTCGGTGCTCGCCGCTGGCGGCGCGGGGATCGCGCCGCTGGTGTGGCTGGCCACGGCAACCGGGCTGTCGCTCGCGTTCGTTGTGGGCTGCACCGTTCCCATCGCGTGGCTGCGCCGCGTGCTGACCGATCTGCACATGATCCGCGCCGCGCATCTCGTTGCCCGGTTCGAGGCGCTGCCGCACAAGGGCCGGGTCGCGTTCGCCCAATCGCTCCTGCCCTCGAAATACTGCGGCTGGATCATCAGGTATCGCTACGTCAATCTCGCCTTGCTCATCAACATTCCCGGCAATTCGCTGATCGGCGGGGGCGGCGGGATCGCTTTCGTGTCGGGGCTGTCGGGCACGTTCCGCGCGCCGCTGGCGATCCTGACAATCGCGCTGGCCACCGCCCCGGTGCCGCTCGCCATCTGGCTCTTTGGCATGAAACTGCCCTGGGCCTGAGGCCGACATGCCGCGCGCGTGCCGATTCCTGACGCTTGCGGGCAGTCGGGCGCAAGCCTATGGCTTATGGTCCGCAGCAGGCACAAATGAGCAGGACCAGCGCCATGCCAAACGATCCCCTCGTCGTCTTTACCCCCTCGGGCAAGCGCGGACGATTTCCCCGGGGCACCCCGGTTCTGACCGCCGCGCGGCAATTGGGTGTCGATCTCGATTCGGTCTGTGGGGGGCGGGGGATTTGCTCGAAATGCCAGATCACGCCGGGCTATGGCGAATTTTCCAAGCATGGCGTGACGGTGCATCAGGATGCGCTGTCGGAGTGGAACAAGGTCGAGGAACGCTATGACCAGAAGCGCGGGCTGAAGCCGGGGCGTCGTCTCGGCTGTCAGGCGCAGGTGATGGGCGACGTGGTGATCGACGTGCCGGCCGAATCCCAGGTCCACAAGCAGGTGGTGCGCAAGGCCGCCTCGGCCCGGGTGATCGAGATGGATCCGGCGACCAAGCTCTATTTCGTGGAGGTCGAGGAGGCCGACATGCACGAGCCCACCGGCGATCTGGAGCGGCTGGCGCGGGCGCTGAAAGCGGAGTGGGGCATCGACGCCATCCGCGCCGATCTGACGCTCCTCTCAAAGCTGCAACCGGTGCTGCGCAAGGGCAAGTATCAGGTGACCGTGGCGCTGCATCGCGGCCATGCCGGGGACGCCGCACAGGTGCTCGAAATCTGGCCGGGGCTGCATGAGGACGGGCTTTACGGGCTGGCCATCGACCTTGGCTCCACCACCGTCGCCGCGCATCTCACGGATCTGGTGACCGGCGAGGTCAAGGCGTCCTCGGGCATCATGAACCCGCAGATCCGCTTTGGCGAGGATCTGATGAGCCGGGTCAGCTATTCGATGATGAACCCCGGCGGCGACAAGGAAATGACCGCCGCCGTGCGCGACGCGATCAACACGCTGGCCGAGGAGATCGCCAAGGAGGCGGAGATTGATGCGAACCTGATCGTCGAGACGGTCTTTGTCTGCAACCCGGTGATGCACCACCTTCTGCTGGGCATCGACCCGGTGGAACTGGGGCAGGCACCGTTTGCGCTCGCGACCTCAAGCAGCATGACCTTGGGTGCCAAGGAGCTTGACCTTGCCGCCATCAACCCGCGCGCGCAGGTCTATATCCTGCCCTGCATCGCGGGCCATGTGGGGGCCGATTGCGCCGCCGTGGCGCTCAGCGAAGAGCCGGGCAAGTCCGAGGATCTGGCGCTCATCGTCGACGTGGGCACCAATGCCGAGATCCTGCTGGGCGACAAGACCCGCGTTCTGGCCTGTTCCTCGCCCACCGGTCCGGCGTTCGAGGGTGCGCAGATTTCCAGCGGTCAGCGCGCGGCCCCGGGGGCGATCGAGGCGATCCGCATCGACCCCACGACCAAGGAGCCGCGCTTTCGCGTCATCGGCTGTGACAAGTGGTCGGACGAGGACGGCTTCGACGACGAGGTCGGCGAAGGCGGCATCACAGGCATCTGCGGATCGGGCATCATCGAGGCGGTGGCGGAACTGCGCATGGCGGGGCTGCTGGACGAGAGCGGGCTGCTCGGATCGGCCGAGGCCACCGGCACGCCGCGCATGATCCCCGAGGGGCGCACGCATTCCTATCTCATCCATGACAGCACAGAGCATGGCGGGCCGCGTGTGACCGTGACCCAGGGCGATATCCGCGCCATCCAGCTTGCCAAATCCGCGCTCTATGCGGGCGCACGCCTGCTGATGGACGAACGCGGCGTGGACAAGGTGGATCGCGTGGTGCTGGCCGGGGCCTTTGGCGCGCATATCTCGCCCCTGCACGCGATGGTGCTGGGCATGATCCCCGATGTGCCGCTGGACAAGGTGACATCTGCGGGTAATGCCGCCGGAACAGGCGCGCGCATCGCGCTTTGCAACGTCGCCGCGCGGCGCGAGATCGAGCGCGTGGTGGGCGAGATCACCAAGGTCGAGACCGCGATCGAGCCGAAATTCCAGGAGCATTTCGTTGCGGCGAACGCCATCCCGCACAAGACCGACCCGTTCCCGGAACTGGCCAGGATCGTGCCGTTGCCCAGCCCGTCCTTCAACACCCATGGCGATGGCAGCGACGGCGGGCGGCGCAAGCGCAGGCGGGGCTGAGGCCCCGGCATGTCACCGCAAACGCCGTGATCGCAGCGGTTTTCGGATATCACCGGTGACAACCGCTGGCGCGCGACGCTCCAACGGCTTGGTTTCGCACGCTCAAGGGTTCAGGAGCGGTTCCTACCCTTGAGCAACATGCTCCGGAATTTTGGCCCCATCCGATCAAGGGGTTCGGCGGTGCCGGGGGTGGCGGATTGATCGCCTTGCGGGGGGCGACTGACCATGTGCGCCCGGTTCCGCGCCAACCCGCGGCATCGGCTTTTCAGGCAGCCAGACTGACGCGCCCCCACCCGAAAGGGATGCTCGACCTTTGCCGTGCCGGTTTCCTGCACTTTGCACCACCGCGTCGATCCCGGCGAGCAACCGTTCCCGCCGCACCCGCGTTCGGCGGCTCAGCCTGACACGGGCGGGATCGACAAGGCGGGATGAGCGCATCGGGGGTCTTTCCCCGTCGCGGAAACGGCGCTAGACCGCCGACACCTGCCCAACCGGAGGGACCCGATGCACATTGCCACGCTGATCGCGCCGCCCGGCACCCTCGATCCCGCGCTGGTCGCGGCGCTGCAAGGCGCATGGGGCGGCGGCGACGCGGTCTGGCTGTCGCCCGACGAGGCGGCGGAATTCACGCTGCCCCAGGTGCCCGGCAACCGCGAGGAGGTCTGGCGGAACCTGCAGGTTCAGGGCGTGGACCTTGCGGTTCAGCCGGCCGAGGGGCGGCGCAAGACCATGCTGCTGGCCGACATGGACAGCACCATGATCCGCCAGGAATGTATCGACGAACTGGCCGAGGTGGCGGGCGTGGGCGCGCATGTCCGCGACATCACCGCCCGCGCGATGAACGGCGAGCTGGATTTCGAGGGCGCGCTGCTCGAACGGGTCGCGCTCCTGAAGGGTCTGCCGGAAACGGTGATCGCCAACGTACTGGCGAGCCGCATCACGCTCATGCCCGGCGGCGCTGCGCTGGTGGCGACGATGCGCGCGCAGGGCGGGTACGCCGCGCTGGTCTCGGGCGGGTTCACGGCCTTTACCGCGGCCATCGCGGCGCGGCTCGGCTTTGACGAGCACCGCGCCAACACCCTGCTGACCGAAGGCGGGCTTCTCACCGGCGATGTCGCCCGGCCCATCCTCGGGCGCGAGGCCAAGGTCGCGGCGCTGGCCGGGATCACCGCCCGGCTCGGGATATCGGAACGGGATGTGATCGCGGTCGGAGACGGGGCCAACGACCTCGGCATGCTGGGCCGCGCGGGCACCGGGGTGGCGCTCCATGCCAAGCCCTCGGTCGCCGCGCAATGCGACATCCGCATCCATCACGGAGACCTCACGGCGCTGCTCTACCTTCAGGGTTACGCGCGGGGGGATTTCGTCGCACCTGACCGGGACGGGCAATAGCCCGCCCCGGCGGGGGAGTAACCGGAAAGATCAGCCTTCGCTCGACGACAGGACGCCTGCGTCCTGCGCGGCGGCAAACTCTTCCTCACTGAGCACGCCGTCGGCGTCGGCGTCTGCCTCCATGAAGGCCTCTACCGGTGCGTCGGGCATGGCGTCCTGGAATTCGGACATGGTGACGTAGCCATCCCCGTCGGCATCCGCGCTCGTGAATTCGGCCGCCTGCGCGGTGGCAGGCAGGGCAAGCGTCAGGGCGAAACCTGCGGCAAGCGTTGTCTTGGTCATCTCGATAATCCTTTCGTTTCAGGTTCCCGGACAGCGCCGTTGCGCCGCCGTGAGCGGATCATGGAACGCACCCCCGAAATTGTCGCCATGCACTGAGAAGATCCTGAAAAACATGCGGAAATCAGCCAGAACCCGCGCGCCGCATCGGCGGGCCTTCGCTCCCCTGCCGGATCGCGCGGAAAGCCGCGCGCGCGGCTGACCGTTTCAGGCGGATCGCCGCGCGAAACGCCGACCTGCGCCGGTAGGTGGAACATCGCCGAGGGTCGATTCGCGCGACTCAGGCCGACGCAGAAGCAAACCTGATCGCGCCATGCAGGTGAGCTCTGCCGATCTGATGCGCCTCGCCTTGCAGCGGGCGGTCGGGGTGGACGACCGCCGGTCCCGTTGTGCGGATATTCGGTGCGCCGATCCGTTAGCGCACGATCAGCCGCGTCCCGTGGCGGATCGCCGCCGCGATTCTGCGCAGGTGACGGGGATCGAGCGCGATGCAGCCCGCCGTGGGATAAACCGGCCTGCGCCAGCGGTGCACGAAGATGCACGAGCCGCGCCCGCGCGCGGCGCGCGGCCAGTTCCAGTCGGTCACGATCACCAGGTCATAAAGCGGATCGGCGCGGCACAGGACTTCGTGACTATGGGGATAGGGCGCGCGCACCATGAGGTTGTAATCCTCGTGGCCCGGATCGTCGGACCACAGGTCGCCGGGCCGGATCGGTACCGCCCAGTCCGCGGGTCGCGCCATGCGGTCGGGGCGGTAGAGCATCCCGACGATCCGGTGGATGCCGGTGGGCGTGGCACCATCGCCCTCGCGCTTGTCGCACGCAATACCGCCGCGCCCGATGGTGCAGGGGTAGCGCCGCCCGCCAAAGCGCAGCCCGGTGGGCGTGAGAACGAGATCGCGCGGTGTCATGCCCCTTGCTACCATGTGCCGCTGCCCGGTCCAGAGATTTTCGCGGCGAACATGACGTTTACGCCGCAATGCAGCGAGACGGGATTTTTCAAAGCTGCGCAACAGGGCATCAGGATGTGATGAAAAACTCCGCGATTGCCTGACGTTAAGTCACTTTCCGCCATGCGTTTTCTGCATGGCAGAAATGTTCATCGAGGTATTGTGCAAGTGCAGAAACCGGCTATCTTTGGTTCAAGCGAGGCCGGACAGAGCGGCCTTGAAGGGCGAAAGCGAAAAAGATCGCAAGGGAAAGAAAATGGCACGGTCGATCGTCACGCAACATGGCAGCGCAGGCACGGTGTGGAGCGAACTCCGCGCCACCGCTCATGCCGCAACGCAGCATGCGTCGGCCTGGATGGCCTATCGCCGGACGGTGCGCGAGCTTTCCGGTCTGAGCAACCGCGATCTGGCCGACTTGGGCCTGCATCGCAGCGAAATTCGCCGGGTCGCGCGCGATTCGGTCTACGGCGCAAGGCGCTGAACGGAATGCGGGTGCGCCTCTCCTCCTCCCTGGCGCATTCGTGACGGTCACGGGTCCCCTCTCCTCCTCCCTGGGACCCGGGGCCAGACGACAGGGTCGCGAACACGGTCCTGCAAGATAGCGGACGGTCTCCTCCTCCTCCCTGAGGCCGGAAGCGAAAGAGAACGGCGGCACCCTCCTCCTCCCTGGTGTCGCCGTTTTTCTTTTCCCCCGCATGATTTCAGTTGAGCAGCTCCGCGCGCCGCACGCGGGCGGCCCGGCGGCGGACGGCGCCGCCTGTCAACGACCTGCTGGCCTCGTGCAGACAGCCGACGAAGGCGCGCGCCGCCGCGCTTTGGGCGTCGCGGGCAGCCGGCGTTTCAAGTGCGTCGCGGGCCATGCGCGCGGTCACCGGGCCCGGCGCGGCAAGCACCCATTCGAGAAAGCCATGCCGCGCAGCGGCCAGCGCCTGCGCGCCCTCGGTCGGGCTGTTCTCGAGCGCGCCGATGATACGTGTGACATCCGTCATGATCTGGTCTCCCCGGCCACACCCCGGGCCGGATGGGGCAGAGGGCGGGGCGATGGCGCGGGGCACGCACAAACGCCCGCATCGCCCACCGCGATTCGACGTGGACCATGGCTGGTTTCCGGGCTTGGGTGGCGGGCCGCGGGCCCATGCGCGAGGCACCTTCCCGGGCCGCTCCCGGCCCAGTGGCATAACGCCTCGTCGCCCACCCTTACCGTTGCGGGGGCAGCGCCGGTCTCTCACCGGCTTCCCAATTCTCCACCCCATGGGGTGGCACCATGACGTGCACAGGCTAACACCGGGCCTCGCTCCCGCAAGCGCAAAGGCGAAGATCGCGAGACGAAAAGCGGCACTGGGCTTGACCTTCCAGTTACGGGAATCCCTATCTATCGTTCAAACACCCAGGGAACGGAGCATCGACATGGCCGAGAGCCGCCAGATCAGGATTTACCTCGACGGGCTGACCTGCGCGAGCTGCGTGCGCCGCGCCGAGGCGGCGCTCACCGCGCTCGACGGGGTGACCCGCGCCGAGGTCAGCCTCGCGGATGCCTCCGCCCGGATCGACGCGACGGACACGGTCGCGATGCCCGAAATCGCAGCGGCGCTCGACGCTGCGGGCTATCCGCTGCGCCGCGCCGAGACGGGGCTCTCGGTGGACAAGATGTCCTGCGCGTCCTGCGTGGGGCGGGTCGAGGCGGCGCTGGCCGCCGTACCGGGCGTGCTCGACGTGCGGGTGAACCTCGCCACCGAAAGCGCGCGGGTGATCCATGCCGAGGGTGTGGTCACGGCGGACGACCTCGCGGCAGCGGCGGGCGACGCGGGCTATCCGGCGACGGTGACGCAGGGCGGAGAATCGCGCGACGCGACCACGCGCAAGCAGGGTGAGGCGCGCGACATGGCCCGGCGCACGGGTCTGGCGGCGGTGCTGGCGCTGCCCGTCTTCGTACTGGAAATGGGCGGCCACGCCATCCCTGCGCTGCATCAGCTCATCGCCGACACGGTGGGGATGCAGGCAAGCTGGGTGCTGCAATTCCTGCTCACCACGCTGGTGCTGGCCGGGCCGGGCCGCGGCTTCTACCGCACGGGTATCCCGGCGCTCCTGCGCGGCGCGCCGGACATGAACAGCCTCGTGGCACTGGGCACCGGGGCCGCCTACGGCTATTCGGTGGTGGCGACCTTCCTGCCCGGATTGCTGCCCGAGGCGGTGCGCGCCGTCTATTTCGAGGCGGCGGCGGTGATCGTGGTGCTGATCCTGCTGGGCCGCTGGCTGGAGGCGCGGGCCAAGGGCCGCACCGGCGCGGCGATCGAGCGGTTGATGGGGCTGCAGGCACGCACTGCGCGGGTGATGCGCGACGGCACGGCCGAAGAGGTGGAGATCGACGCCATCGTGCCCGGCGATATCGTGCTCGTGCGCCCCGGAGAGCGTATCCCCGTGGATGGCGAGGTGACCGAGGGCAGCGCCCATGTCGACGAGAGCATGATCACCGGCGAGCCGGTCCCGGTGGCCAAGTCCGCGGGCGACGCCGTGACCGGCGGCACCGTCAACGGCGCGGGCAGCCTCGATCTGCGCGCGACGCGGGTGGGGGCCGACACCACGCTGTCGCAGATCATCCGCATGGTCGAGGAGGCACAGGGTGCCAAGCTGCCGATTCAGGGCATGGTGGACCGGATCACGCTGTGGTTCGTCCCCGCGGTGATGGCGGTGGCGGCGCTGACGGTGGCGGTGTGGCTCGCCGTCGGCCCCGATCCGGCGCTGACGCTGGCGCTGGTGGCGGGCGTGTCGGTGCTGATCATCGCCTGCCCCTGCGCGATGGGGTTGGCGACCCCCACCTCGATCATGGTGGGCACGGGGCGCGCGGCGGACATGGGCGTGCTGTTTCGCAAGGGCGACGCGTTGCAGGCGCTCGCGGGCATCCGCACCGTGGCGCTCGACAAGACCGGCACCGTGACAGAGGGCCACCCCGAGATGACCGACCTGGTGCTGGCCGAGGGGATGGACCGGGCCGAGGTGCTGCGGCTGGTCGCCGCGGTCGAGGCACGCTCGGAGCACCCCGTCGCCGATGCCATCACCCGCGCCGCCCGCGCCGAGGGCGCGGAGATGGCCGAGGTGACGCAATTCGAGACCATCACCGGCCATGGCGTGCGGGCGCGCGTCGCGGGGCGTGACGTACTGGTGGGGGCCGACCGGCTGATGACGCGCGAGGACATCGACACCGCACCGCTCGCACAGACCGAGGCCGATCTCGCGGCACGCGGGCGCACCGCGCTCTTTGCCGCGATCGACGGGCGTCTGGCCGCCGTCATCGCCGTCGCCGACCCGGTAAAGCCGTCAAGCGCCGCCGCCATCGCAAGCCTGCGTGGCATGGGGCTGCGCGTGGCGATGCTGACCGGCGACAAGCGCGAAACGGCAGAGGCCATCGCCCGCGAGACCGGCATCGACGAGGTCGTCGCCGGGCTCTTGCCCGAGGACAAGGTCACGGCGATCAAGGACATGCAGGCGCGCGGATCCGTGGCCTTTGTCGGCGACGGGATCAACGATGCGCCCGCGCTGGCGCAGGCGGATGTGGGCATCGCCATCGGCACCGGCACCGATATCGCCATCGAGGCCGCCGACGTGGTGCTCATGTCGGGCGATCTGCGCGGGGTGACGGGGGCGGTCGCGGTGTCGCGCGCGACCATGCGCAACATCCGGCAGAACCTCGTCTGGGCGTTCGGCTACAACGTGGCGCTGATCCCGGTGGCGGCGGGGGTGCTCTACCCCGCCTTCGGGACGTTGCTCTCGCCGGTGCTGGCGGCGGGGGCGATGGCGCTCAGTTCGGTCTTTGTCGTGTCCAACGCCCTGCGCCTGCGGCGGCTGCGCCCGGCCATGGGTGACGAGGCGGGAGAGCACGCACGGAACGCCGCCCCGGTGGCCGGACGCCCGGCCACCGCCGGGTAACGATAAGGAGGGCAAGCATGAATATCGGCGATGTCGCGGAGCGCACCGGCCTTCCGGCCAAGACCATACGTTACTACGAGGAGATCGGCCTCGTCCGCCCGCTACGCGGCGCGAACGGCTATCGGCGGTTCCGTGAGGGCGACGTGCACAAGCTGGGCTTTCTGGGCCGCGCGCGCTCTCTGGGGTTCTCGATCGAGGATTGTCGCGGGCTGCTCGCGCTCTACGAGGACGAGGACCGCGCAAGCGCCGATGTCCGGCGCATCGCCAAGGCGCATCTGGAAAAGATCGACGCCAAGCTGGCCGAGCTTGGTGCCATGCGCGCGACGCTCGCGCACCTGGTCGAGGCCTGCGCAGGCGATCACCGCCCCGACTGCCCGATCCTCGCCGACCTGGCGGTCGAAGAGGACGGCACCGGGACCTGACCGCGCCCCACGTCCGTGCCGGATGATGGCCGCGCGCGGACTGAAATTCACAAAATTGTGATTGGATATTTCAACAGGTTCTGGCTTAGCGAGCTTCCCCTTTCCGTCAAACCCCATGCGCGGAAATCCCCGCTGAACCGGCACGACCGCCGCTCCGTAACCCTCGCAACGATGCCGCAATCGGGTGTCGTCAACGCAAACCGGAAACGGAGGAAACGTTATGCTTCGCAGAACCTATCTCGCCCTTGCCACCGCCGCAGCCGTGATGGCAGGCCCCGCGCTCGCTGACGGGCATGGGAACGAGATGGACATCGTCGATATCGCCGCGGGCAACGAGAGCTTTTCCACCCTCGTCGCCGCGGTGAAGGCGGCGGATCTTGTCGAAACGCTCAAGGGCGACGGCCCCTTCACCGTCTTCGCGCCCACCAACGCGGCATTCGCCGCGCTGCCCGAGGGCACGGTCGAGGACCTGCTCAAGCCCGCGAACAAGGACCAGCTCACCGCCGTGCTCACCTACCACGTGGTGCCGGGCAAGGTGATGTCGGGCGACCTCAGCGACGGCATGATGGCCGCAACCGTACAGGGCGGCGAGGTGACTATCGGCACCGAGGGCGGCGTCACGGTGGACGGGGCCAACGTCGTGCAGGCCGATATCGAGGCCAGCAACGGCGTCATCCACGTCATCGACGGCGTGATCATGCCGAAGTAACCACGACGCAGGGGGCGGCCCGCGGGCCGCCCTCTCGCCTACACGCCCGCGTCGATCAGCGCCTTGGCAAGAATCGGCACGGTTTTGTCGTTCAGCCCGGCGATGTTGATGCGGCTATCGCCGATCATGTAGATGCCGTGGTCGGCCCGCAGGCGCTCGACCTGTTCCGGCGTGGCCCCGAGGCGCGAGAACATGCCCCGATGCTGCGCGATGAAGCCGAACCGATCAGAGCCTGACAGCCGCTGTAATTCCGCCGCCAATTGCTCGCGCAGTTTCAGCATCCCCTGACGCACATCCTCGAGCTCCGCCTGCCAGTCGGCGCGCAGGGTATCGTCGGTCAGCACCATGCTCACCAGCCGCGCGCCGTGATCGGGCGGAAAGGAATAGGTCTGCCGGTTGAGATAGGCGAGGTTGGCCTGTGTCAGCGTGCGCAGCCCCGCCTCCTGCATCACCGCCATCAGGATGCCGGTGCGCTCGCGGTAGATGCCGAAATTCTTGGAACAGCTCGCCGCGATCAGCACCTCGGGACAGTTGGCGGCCACATAGCGCACCGCCGCCGCGTCCGCCTCCAGCCCGTCGCCGAACCCCTGATAGGCGATGTCGATCATCGGCAGCGCACCCGCCGCGTTCAGCCGCTCGACCACCGCGCGCCATTCGGGCATGGTGAGGTTCGCCCCTGTGGGGTTGTGGCAGCAGCCGTGCAGGAGCACCACGTCGCCCGCGCGCACGCCCTCCAGATCGGCCATCATCCCGTCGAAATCCACCGCGCAGGTGGCGCTGTCGAAATAGCGGTAATTCACCACCTCCACCCCGAGATAGGCGAGGATACTCAGGTGGTTAGGCCATGTCGGGTCGGACACGAACACACGCGCGCCCGGGTTGGCCATGCGCACGAGGTCGAACGCCTGACGTACCGCGCCGGTGCCGCCCGGCGTGGCCAGCGTGGCCACATTCTCACGCGGGACGGCATCGCCCAGCACGAGGTCGGCCATCGCCCCGGTAAAGGCCGGATCGCCCGCCAGCGCGGTATAGCTCTTGGTCGTCTCCTCCTCCCAGAGCCGCTTCTCGGCCGCCTTGACCGCGCGCATGACCGGGGTCACGCCCTCCGGGTTCTTGTAGACGCCGACGCCGAGGTCGATCTTGGTCTCGCGCGGGTCCTCGCGAAACGCCTGCCCCAGAGCGATGATCTTGTCGGCCGGCTTTTCCTTGAGATGTTCGAACATTCAGTTGTCTCCCGTGGCGACGGGCAGCGTCGGATACGCGCCCCATTCCGCCCATGATCCGTCGTAAAGCGCGTGGTCGGCCTTGCCGATCCGTTCCAGCGCCAGGTTGATGATCGCCGCCGTCAGCCCCGAGCCGCAGGTGGTGATCGCGGGCTTGCCGAAGTCAACGCCCGCAGCGTCGAGCACGGCACGCAGATCCTCGGGCGATTTCATCGTCTTGTCGGGGTTGAGCAGCGCCGAGACCGGCACGCTCTTCGATCCCGGAATATGCCCGCCGCGCAGGCCGGGGCGGGGCTCCGGCTCCTCGCCGCGAAATCGGCCCTCGGGCCTTGCGTCGAGGATCTCGTGATCGCCCAGCTTGGTCGCGGCCGAGACCTGCGTGACGTCGCGCACCATGTGATTCTGCCGCCGCACCGTCATGTGCCGGTCGCGGATCACCGGGGCCATGTCCTCGATCTCGCGGCCCTCGGCCTGCCATTTGGGGAATCCACCGTCGAGCACCGCGACGTCGTCATGCCCCATCAGCCGAAACAGCCACCACACCCGCGCCGCCGAGAACAGGCCATGCGTGTCATACACCACCACCTGATGCCCGTCGCCCACGCCCATGGCGCGCATCCGGGACATGAATTTCTCTGCCGGGGGCACCATGTGCGGCAGGTCGGAGCGCGCATCGCTGATCTCGTCGATATCGAAGAACCGCGCGCCGGGAATATGCGCGGCCTCGTATTCGGCACGCGCGTTGCGCCCGGTGCCGGGCAGGAAGGCGGTGGCGTCGAGAACCCGCAGGTCCGGGTCCTTCAGATGCGCCGCCAGCCAGTCGGTCGAGACAAGGGTCTTGGGATCGTCGGACATCTGCGCCCCCCGGGCTGTGGAACGTGATCTGACTACATTCCGGGGGGCCAAAGGGCAAGGCCGCGTGCGGGCGCAGGGCCCTGAAAAGGGGCCGCTTCCCGCGCCTTTACCCGTGCTCCTTCAACAGCCGCTGTTTCTGCCGGTTCCAGTCACGCTTGGCGGCGGTCTCGCGCTTGTCGTGGGTCTTCTTGCCCTTGGCGATGCCGATCTTGATCTTGGCGATGCCGCGATGGTTGAAATACAGCACCAGGGGCACCAGCGTCATTCCCTTGCGCTGTGTCTCGTTCCAAAGCCGCGCCAGTTCCTTGCGCGAGACCAGGAGCTTGCGGCGCCGCCGCTCCTCGTGGCCGAATGTCCTAGCCTGCTCGTAGGGTGCGACATAGGAATTGACCAGCCACAATTCTCCATTATCCACAGTGGCATAGCTCTCGGCGATGTTGGCGTTGCCCTGCCGCAGCGACTTGACCTCCGAGCCTTCGAGGATGATGCCGCATTCGAGATCGTCCTCGATGGCATAGTCGAACCGCGCGCGCCGGTTTTCGGCGACGACCTTGTAATTGGGGTTGTCCTTGGGCTTGGCCATGCGCGCGTCCTATCCGGGGCTGTCCATGCTGTCCAGCGGGTCGGGGGCCACGTTGCCGCCGCACACGAGCACCGCCACCCGCTCGCCCTCTGCCGGGACATAGGCCCCCGACATCAGTGCCGCCAGCGCCGCGGCCCCTGCCGGTTCGACCAGTTGGCGCATCTCGCGCCAGAGCGCGGCCTGCGCCCCGGCGATGGCGGTGTCGCTGACAAGCACGCTCTCGACGCCCTGTTTCTGTGCCAGCCCGAAGCAGATATCGCCGATCCGTTTTGCGCCTAAGGCATTGACAGCAATACCGGAAACATTCACGTCCGCCGGCGCGCCGGCGGCCAGCGCGGCGTGCAGGGCGCAGGCGGTTTCGGGTTCGACGGCGACCACCTTGCGGCGGCCCTGAAGCCAGCCGAGCGCCCCGGCGACGAGGCCGCCGCCGCCCACGGCGATGAGCACGGTGTCGGCGTCGAGGCCCTGATCCTCCCATTCGGCCATGACCGTGCCCTGACCGGCGACCGTCGCGGGGGCGTCGTAGGGGTGCACCTGCATCGCACCGGTCGCGACCTGCCACTCGGCGGCGCGCGCGGCTGCCTCGGCGTAAGCACCTGGAACCACTTGCAAATCCGCACCCTGCGCACGGATCAACGCGATCTTGGCGGGCCCGGCGATCTGCGGCACGTAGATGCGCGCGCGGTGCCCGAGGGCGGCCGCCGCACGGGCCACCGCCGCGCCGTGATTGCCGCCCGAGGCGGCGACGATCCCGGCCTCGGGCACCTGCGCCTGCAGCAGCGTATTGAACGCGCCGCGCGCCTTGAAGCTGCCGGTATGCTGCATCTGCTCGAACTTGAACCGCACGGTTCGCGCACCGAACCGCGAGGTTGGCGCCCCCCACCGTACGGTGGCCACCGGCGTGCGCCGCACATGATCCGCGATCCGCGCGCCAGCCTCTGAAATCGCCGCCTGCCAGTCCATCGCTCGTCCCTCTTTGACTTTCCTTGACCGGCCAAAGGCTATACCCATGAGAGCCCGGACCCAAGCGAGGATCGCCCGCGATGAACGACGACCGCCACAGCCTGTTCCGCGATGCGCATGCGGACCGCTCCACCGCCGCGCAGGTGCCCGACACGCCGCAGACGCGCGCCCCCGCCTACCGGCTGGCATTTGCCGATGACGATTTCCTGTGCCGGGATGAGCTGCGCCCCGTGCGGCTGCAACTGGAATTGCTCAAGCCCGAGATGATCCTCAACGAGCGCGGCATCAAGAGCACCGTCGTCCTGTTCGGCGGCTCGCGCATCCCCGAGCCGTCGCAGGAGGAGACCGCGCGCACGCCCGAACTGGCCAACCTGTCGCGCTATTACGACGAGGCGCGCAGGTTCGCCCGGCTGATGACCGAGAAATCCATGGCCACCTACGGGCGCGAATACGTCATCGCCACCGGCGGCGGTCCCGGCGTGATGGAGGCCGGAAACCGCGGCGCGACGGATGCGGGAGGCGCATCCATCGGCTTCAACATCGTGCTGCCGCACGAGCAGGCGCCCAACGAGTACGTGACGCCGGGGATGTGCTTCAACTTTCACTATTTCGCCATCCGCAAGATGCACTTCCTGATGCGGGCGCGGGCCATCTGTGTGTTTCCCGGCGGGTTCGGCACGCTCGACGAGACCTTCGAGGCGCTGACGCTCATTCAGACCGACCGGATGCAGCGGGTGCCGTTCCTGCTGTTCGGCGAGGATTTCTGGCGGCGGATCATCAACTGGGATGCGCTGGCCGAGGCGGGCACCATCAGCGACGCGGATCTCGACCTCTTTCGCTTTGTCGAGACGGCGGACGAGGCGATGGCGCTGATCGAGGGCTGGGACGGCGATGCCGGGGCCTGACGGGGGCGGCCCGGTGCCGACGCCGTCCTGACGGCTTGCACCGCGCGCCGGAAACGCGGAAAGTTCGGACAGGTCATCAGGAGGTTTCCCATGCGCGCCGTCTCACTTGCCCTGTCGCTCATCCTTGTTGCCGCCACCGCATCGGCCGGGGACCTGCCCGTGACGAGCCGGGTCAGCGCCGCGACCGTCTATCCCGAGGGCGCGACCGTGACCCGCGAGGCCGAATTCTCGGCCCCCGCCGGGCAGCACGAGCTGATCCTGACGGACCTGCCGCGCGACACGCCGCTGGAATCGGTGCGCGTGACGCTGGAGGGTGCGCGGCTGGGCGGCGTGCGCACGCGCGAGGATTACGTGCCGCCGCGCGACACCGGCGAGAGCGCCGAGGTGCTATCGGCGCGGGCCGAGGTCGAACGGCTGGAAGAGGCGCTGCGGACGCGCCGCGCCGAGGTGGCCGATATCCGGCTGGAGGCCGATGCCGCGCGGGCGCGGCTGCGCTTTCTCGACGGGATCGGCACCGCCGAGGGGCTGGCGGCGCAGGAGCCCGCCGCGCTGGGCGAGATGGTGGCGATGATCGGGCGCGAGACGCTGGAGGCGCGCCGCGCCGAGGCCGGGGCCGAGCGCCGCGCCGAAGCCGCCGAACGCGCGCTCAAGGACCTGATGGAGGAGCTGTCGCGCGCGCGGCAGGCGCTGGAGGCGCTGGTGCCCGAGACCGACGCGCGCGCCCTGCTCGCCGTCGCCATGCAGGCCGAAGGGCCGCTGCGCGGGCGTCTCACCATCACCTACACGGTGCCGCAGGCCGGGTGGCAGCCGCTCTACGATCTGCACCTGTCGCGCGCCGGGGAGCGGGTGCGGATCGAGCGCGGCGCTTATCTGCGGCAGCAGACCGGCGAGAACTGGCGCGACATCGCGCTCACGCTCTCGACCCGGCGCCCCGCGCAGCAGGGCGAGCCGGGCGAGATTCATCCGTGGATTCCCCGGCTTGGCGATCCTGACGAGATCCGGCCCATGCCGAAGGTGCGGGCCGAGGGGGCGCTGATGGAAATGGCCGCGCCCGCCGCCGAGGCCGAAGCCGACATGGCGCGCCCGGAGTTTGACGGGCTGTCGGTGCGCTATGCCTATCCCGCGCCGGTCAGCGTCGCCACCGGGGCGGACCGGGTGCGGCTCATGCTGCCGTCTGTCGAGGCAGAGGCCGATATCGGCGCGCGCGCCGTGCCGCTGATGGACGACACCGCCTATCTGATGGCGCGGGTGCGGCTGCCGGGGGACGAGGTGATCCTGCCGACGCCGGAGGCGCGGTTCTATCTCGACGGGCGCTATGTCGGGCAGCACTGGCTGTCGTTTGCCGCGGCGGGGGCGGAGATGACGCTGTCGTTCGGGCCGATCGAGGGAATCACGCTCCGGCGCGTGGTCCGGACCCGCGCCGAGGGCGATCGCGGCCTCATCACCCGCGCGAGCGAGCGCCGCGAAACGGTGGAGATCATCGTCGAGAACCTCACCGGCGAGAGCTGGCCGCTGACCGTCCTCGACCGGGTGCCGGTGTCGGAGCAGGACGCGCTCGACATCACATGGGACGCGCGGCCCGACCCCGACGAGATCGGCTTTGAGGACCGGCGCGGCGTCCTTGCCTGGCGGTTCGATCTGGACGCCGGGGCGACGCGGGCGATCACCCTGGAGACGCGGATGAGCTGGCCCGAGGGCAAGGTGCTGCGCTGAGGCGGCGCGCGCGGGACCGGGGTGCGAGCCTGGCGATGCGGGGTTTCGTTGGGGTTACCCGCGCTGCGCCGTGGTGTCGTGGTGTCCGGGGCGCGCTGAAACGCGCGCTCGCCGCAGGCCGGAGCGTCCTCTCACTGGCAGCGCTTTTCGGCCTCCTCGACCGCGGCGGTATAGCCCAGCAGCGAGAACGTGTCCTTGGTCTGGGTGCCGCGGGTGGAGCGGGCGGTGAGCACCGCGTCGATCCCGCGCTTCATAGCCGCGAGGATTTTGGCGTCGTCGTCGGTGGTGGCGGGCCAGGCCCATTCGCCCTCGGTGAACAGCTCGAATTCATCGTCGCCGACCTTCATGTTGACGGTCGAGCCCTTGGCGAAGGGATAGCCGCCGGTGAAGGTGATCTGCCCCTGCACCTCGGCGGCGGGGCGAAAGAAGGTCATCAGCAGGATATCGCCGCGCCGCACCGCCACCACGCGGTCGTCGCGGGTGTTGACCGTCTCGGTGGGGGCCGAGACCGCCCAGCATTCGCGGGGGTCGGTATCCTCGAACACGCTCCATGCCGTGTTGGTGGCCACCTGGTTGGTGCTTGTGTCCTGCGCCGTTGCCGCCGTCGCCGCCCCGCATGCCAGTGCAAGGGCGAGGGCGCGTGCCAGTCCTGTCATCATGTTCCAGCCTCCAAGCCGTCCCAGCCTCAATCCATCCGACCGGTCGCCGCCCTTTACAGGCCTGTTGTGGTGTGCGACCGATCCGCTTTCGATGACGAGAGACTAGCGCGAAACGCGCGGAAAGTGAAAGTCGGAATTCGGCGGGTTTCCGCGGACAGCCCGGCCCCGCTCCGCCCGCGCGGCAACACCGGAGACCACGCATGACCCATCCCGTTTCCCTGGCCGAAATCTGGCGCGGCCCGCGCCCCGAGAGCGTGCATCTGGGCCACGCCGTGATCTGCGATGCCGGCGGCGGCATCGTCGAGGCCTGGGGCAACCCCGACGAGGTGGTGCTGCCGCGCTCCTCGGCCAAGATGATCCAGGCTTTGCCGCTGGTGGCCTCGGGGGCGGCGGATTCGGCGGGGCTGGGGCCCGAGCAGCTTGCGCTGGCCTGCGCGTCGCATAACGGGGCGGCCATCCACACCGACAGGGTGGGCCGCTGGATCGCCGGGATGGGCCTTGGCGACGATGATTTCCGCTGTGGCGCGCACATGCCGTGGGACAAGCCGGCGCATGACGCGCTGCTGTGTTCGGGCACCGCGCCCTGCCAGGTCCACAACAACTGTTCGGGCAAGCATGCCGGGTTCCTGACGCTCGGCCGGCACCTCGGCGGCGGACCCGATTATATCGACCTCGATCACCCGGTGCAGCGCGCGGTGATGGAGGCGTTCGAGACCGTCACCGATGCGCCCTCGCCGTATCACGGAATCGACGGCTGCTCGGCCCCCAACCCGGCCACCACGCTGCGCGCCATGGCGCGGGCGATGGCGTGGTATGCGGGCGCAGGCGAGGACACGGCAGAGGAACGCGCCGCGCGCCGCCTGTGGCAGGCGATGGTCGCCCATCCCGATCTGGTGGCGGGCGAGGGGCGCGCCTGCACCGAGCTGATGCGCGCCTGTTCCGAGCCGGTGGCGCTCAAGACCGGGGCGGAGGCGTTCTTCATCGCGATCCTGCCGCAGAGGGGGCTCGGTGTGGCGCTCAAGATCGCCGATGGCGGTACGCGCGGGGCGGAATGCGCCATCGCCGCGATCCTCGTGCGGCTGGGTGTGCTCGACCCCGGCCACCGCGCCGCGCGCCGGCTGTGCAACGCACCGATCATCAACTGGCGCGGCATCGAGACCGGGGCGATCCGCCCCGCGGCGGCGCTGGCCTGAGGCAGGCGGGGCCGGCCCCGAGCGGGCGTTCGCGGTCCGGCGATTCGCCGCGCGGGGGCAGGTCGCGACCGGCGCGGGACGGCCCGACAGCCGACGGAGCGCGACAGCGCGTGCGCCCCGCCTGACACGAGGCTCCCGGTCTTGCGCTGTTGCGCCCCTTTCGTGGAGATTGGAGCGAAGGCCGGGTGAGAAGCCAGACTACCGATATTCTGCTGCTCGTCGCCTGGCTTCCCGTCTGACGCTGAGGAACAGGACAGCGATGCAGCCCAGCAGCAGGAGCAAGCCGCCTGCGAGGGGTGGCAGACTGGTCGCGTTGATCAGTATCGCAGCGAGCGCGACCGTCGCCAGAATGGCCGCAGTAAGCCGGGCGTCGGCTACGAACATGCTGAACAGCTCTGAGAACACGTCTTTCAGGATGTTCATGGGGTCACCTCCTTGATCGGTTGTCGGACCATGCGGGCCGCCATGAGCCCTGCAACAAGAAACAGCGCCGCGAAGACAAACAGGGCAAGGTCATGCCCCGGCCAGTCCACGCCCAGACCTTCGCCGGTCCAGAACACGCCAAAGGCCGACAGCATGACGCCAACGCCGAACTTGAGGGTGTTTTCCGGCACCCGTGCCAGCGGGCGATGGGCAATGGCCCCGACCAGAAGCACCAGCAGGCAGGCCGCAAGGGCGCCCAAACTGGCAGGCCAAAGCATCCCGCGCCCTGCTCCAACCGCAATGACAATGAAGATGACCTCCAACCCTTCGAGCAGCACCGCCTTGAACGCGGCGATCCCAGCGATCCAGTCCTGCGATGTCCGTTGGCGTTCAACCTCGGCGGTCAGCCCCGCCGTTTCCCTTGCAAAGATCGCATCCTCGTCGTGCAGCGGAATGACGCCGCCCGCTCGAAGCGCGGCCTTGCGCAGCCAGCCGATGCCGAAGAGCAGCAAAAGCACCCCGATCACCAGTTGCAGCAGGTGGAGCGGCACCTGATCCAGCAGCGGCCCCAGGATCACGACAGTCGCAGCCAAAACGAACAGCGCGGCCCCCGTGCCAAGCACAGCGGGTTTCCAGCCGCGCAGGGTGGCGACCACCAGCACGATGGTGAACGCCTCGACAACTTCGACAATCGAGGCCAGAAAGGCTGCCCCGACGGCGGGGCCTGCGGTGGACCATTCAAGCATTGTTGCTCTCCTTTCTGGCTCTTGCGCGGTTCAGTCCCATCGCCTTGCCTACCTGGCTGCATCGACGCGGCTCACGGCGATGTCGTCGAGCAGATGCGCGTCAAGCCGGGACAGGTGGGCGCGCTGGCGCTGCCGGTCGAGCCAGCGGGCGAGAGCCGTTGGTCCGGTTGACCGCGACAGGTTAGGAGCGAATCGGCTCCAAGGGGGTGGCCCTTGAACTGTCAGAAAATTCATTGCCTTGGCCTCACTTGTTTTCATCGTGGGCGTCGAAAACCTTGCGCGCATAGTCGTCCAGCACGGTGACGCAGCCTTTCAGCCGCTCCTGTGCCTCGGCGGCGCGGTCGGCCCCGTAGAAGTCGAGTTTCTGGATTTTTGTCAGCCAACCCTGAAGCTTCTTGAGATCGACGTCGTTCTCTTCAAGTTCGGCGTAGGTGAAGTGGTTGGCGGCCACTTCCTTGGCGACCTCAGCCTCGAAATCGTCGCACTTGTCGATGAACTCTTCATAGGCGTCGTCGCGCTCCGCCTTAAAGCGCGCCAGAACCTTGGCTTCCTGACCGGGATCGAGAGCGACGGTTTCGAGGATGACGGACTCGCCTTGCGCCTCCTCAATATCATTTTCCAACATCTTGAGACGGCGCACGTGATCGTCTGTTTTGGGCAGCAGACAGACCCCGTTCTGAAGATAGATGGCCCCCATGCCCTTCAGCTTGCGCCAAAGGGCCACGCGTTTTGCGGCGGGTTCAGGGGGCACCTTGTAGGTGAGCAGTAACCAGGAAATGTTTTTCATGGCACGCTTATAACGTAACAGTCGTTACATGTCAATGGAAACGCCTATCGCTTGCGCTTGACGTCATTCACAGGCAGTCATTCTCTGCGTTGCAGCGACAGGCCGCTTCGTCCCGGAGTCGAGCCGGGGGCGGTGGGTCCGCTCAGGGTCCGCTCAGGGTCCGCTCCCGTCATCTGACCGTTTCACCCAAGGATGCAGGGCCGGGATGCGATCGCCCGCTTCCGGCGGGTGTCTTTTGCCAGGTTCGGAACGCCGGAGCGCATCGCGGTCATTCGCCACGCGTCAACTGCCCGGTTTCGCATGTTTGACGGGCGCAAAACCGGTTGCCACTCTTGAGCGACATGCTCTACCCGTAATCGCGCTCGCCGAAAATGGCCGAGCCCACGCGCACATGGGTGGCCCCGAGCGCGATGGCGCGCTCGAAATCGCCGCTCATCCCCATCGAGAGCCCGTCCAGCCCGTTGCGCGCCGCGATCTTTGCCAGCAGCGCGAAATGCAGGCTTGGCTCTTCCTCCGCCGGCGGTATGCACATGAGCCCCCCGACGGCGAGGTCGAGCGACCGGCACTCGGCCACGAAGGCGTCGGCATCGGCGGGCAGCACGCCCGCCTTCTGCGGCTCCTCGCCGGTATTGACCTGCACGAAGAGATCGGGGCAGCGACCGGTCTCCTGCGCCAGCCGTGCCAGCGTGCGCGCGAGTTTCGGCCGGTCGAGCGAATGGATCGCGTCGAACATCTCCATCGCCTGCCGCGCCTTGTTGGTCTGCAAGGGCCCGACGAGGTGCAGCGCGATGCCTGCGTAGCGCTCCTGGAACGGCGGCCAGCGCTCTGCCGCCTCCTGCACCCGGTTCTCGCCGAACAGGCGGTGGCCCTGATCGAGCACCGCCGCGACCCGGTCCGGCGGCTGCACCTTGGACACCGCGACGAGCGCCACGCTGCCCGGCGCGCGCCCCGCCCCGGCCTCGGCGCGGGCGATCCGTTCTCTGATCTCGCTGAGGCTCACCGGCATTCTCCCGCTGTTCACCCGTGCCGTCTCAGTGCCACGGGCGCGCGACGGGTGCAACGGGCTTGCCCCGGCGCGGCGGCTTGGATACATGGGGGGAAACAGACCCGGACGGTGCCATGACCCAGTCGCGTATCAGATTTGTCGGCCTCGCCGCGGCGAGCCTTGTGCTCCTTGCCGGGTGCGGCGCGTTCCAGAACGCCCGGCTCGACCCCGAGGCGACGCGCGTCAAGGGCGGGCGCGAGGCGCGGCCCGACCCGAAGGACGGCTCGCTGCTCGATGCCTTCCGCGGCAGCCGCGATACCGTCAAGGTCAACCGGTTCCTGTGGACCGCCTCGCTCGACGTGCTCGATTTCCTGCCGGTCGAGGCGGCCGACCCGTTCACCGGCGTGATCTCCACCGGCTATGGCACCCCGCCGGGGGGCGGCACCGCCTATCGCGCCACCGTGCTTATCAGCGACCCGGCGCTCGATGCCCGCGCGCTCAAGGTCTCGCTCCAGACGCGGCGGGGCGCGGTCGATGCCGCCACGCAGCGCGCGGTCGAGGATGCGATCCTCAACCGCGCCCGGCAGCTTCGCATCGAGGCGGGCCGTTACTGAGCCGCGGCGGCGGCGCGCCGTTCGCCCTGCGCCTGCCGGATGATCTGCACCGCCGAGTTGACGAACAGCGCGGCCATCGCCGCGGCCACGATCACGTCGGGCCAGCCGGTGCCGCTGCCCCAGACGCCCAGCGCCGCCAGCATCACCGCCACGTTGCCGATGGCGTCGTTGCGCGAGCACAGCCAGACCGAGCGCACGTTGGAATCGCCGTCCTTCCAGGCCACCAGCAGGAGCACGCTCGTCACGTTGGCCGCCAGCGCGAGAAAGCCGATGCCGCCCATGATCCCGGCCTGCGGCACGCCGAGATAGACGATTTGGTAGAGCGTGGTGCCCAGAACCCAGGCCCCCATCGCGAGCAGGCTCAGCCCCTTCGCCAGCGCCGCCGTCGCGCGCACCCGCACGGCCATGCCGATCACCGCCAGCGACAGCCCGTAGGTGAGCGCATCGCCCAGGAAATCGAGCGCATCGGCCTTGAGCGCCTGCGATTGCGCCGCCTGGCCGGCCCCCATCTCGACCGCGAACATCGCCGCGTTGATCGCGATCACCAGCCACAGCCGCCGTTTGTAGGCGTCCGACACGCCGTCGAACTGCACGTCGTGGTCACAGCATCCCGCCATTCCGGGACCTCCTTTGCATCTTGACTGCCCTTAATGTAATTTCTCTAGCCACTAGAGCTTCAAGGGGGTTTGCGATGTTTTTCCCGATCGGCGACCTGGCCCGGCAAACCGGCGTCAAGGTGCCCACCATCCGCTATTACGAGGAGCGCGGGCTGCTCGACGCGCCCCGGCGCAGCGCCGGAAATCAGCGGCGTTACGGGCAGGCGGAGCTGGAGCGGCTGCGCTTCATCCGCCACGCCCGCGATCTGGGGTTTTCGCTCGGGGCGATTTCCGCCCTGATCGAGTTGCAGGAGCATCCCGACCGCACCTGCGAGGCGGCGACGCGGATCGCGCAGGACCAGCTTGACGCCACGCGCCGCAAGATCCGTCGGCTGCGCGCGCTCGAGGCGGAACTGAGCCGCATCACCGAGCGCTGCACCGGCGACGGGCCGTCACGGGATTGCTACGTGCTGGCCTCGCTGGGCGATCATGCGCTGTGCGAGTACGATCACGCGACAGAGGATGGGTGAGGCACGGCTTTTGCATGCATGAACTTGGGTTTCCCATTGGGGGAGAACAGGACATTCGTGGAGCGCGCAGAGTAAGCCCGGTCCGAGGCCAAACGGCCTATTGTTTCGAAATCGACTTGAAGCCTAGCAGGATCGCCGCCACGACCATGAAACTGCCGCCGACGCGCTCGATCCAGACCTTTGCAGTACCTTTGAAGCGCGCGGCAACCCAGCTCGCACCAACCCCGTAAGCCGAGAGAAATGCTCCATCCATGACGATGTAGGTCACGGACAAGATCAAAAACTGCGGCCAGAAGGGGCCGTCAGCCGAAATGAACTGTGGGAAAAGGGCCGCGAAGAAAACGACTGCCTTGGGGTTCGCTGCCGATGTCAGGAAGCCTTGCATCCAAAGGCTTCCAAGCGATACGTTTCCTTTCACGTCATCCAAATCAGGATCGCCGGGCTTTGCCTTTCCAATCATACGGATACCAAGCCAGATCAGATAGGCCACCCCGGCCCATTTGATAAGGGTGAGCGCCGTGCCCGAAGCCGCGATTATCACTGCCAAGCCCAAACCTGCGGCAAGCATCTGCAATGCGTTTGCCGAAAGATCACCTGCCGCTGTAAGGAGCGATCGCCTGAATCCATGAGCGCCGCTGTTAGACAACATGAGAAGCTGGCTCGGCCCAGGTGTGCTCATCAACGCAAGCACGGTGGCAGCGTAAATTGACCAAATTTCAAGTGTCATCAGCAGGTCTCCATTTCGCCAGCAAGGCTACGCGCAGTTTCCGAAATATCAACCAGAAACAGATATCCAACCGGCAGCAAAATCCCAAACAGCCGCCATTCCCGTATCGCGGCACCAATGGCCGCTCTGGCGGGTGTCGGACGCCTCACGCGCCCCCTGCCGCCACCTCGTCGACCCACGCCACCTGACGCGGCAGGCAGATCGTCCGGAGGTCGTAGCGCGCGCGGATCAGGTCGCGCGCCGCCTGACCCAGCCGTTGCCGCGCGGCCTCGTCGTCGAGCAGGGCGCAGACCGCGTCCACCAGCGCCGCGCCGTCGAAGAAATCCACCAGCCGCCCGGTCTCGTCATGGCTGATGACCTCGCGCACCGGCGCGGTATCGCCCGCGACCACCGCCGCGCCGCAGCTCATCGCCTCCAGAAGCGACCAGCTCAGGACGAAGGGGTATGTGAGGTAGACATGCACGCGGCTCACCTGCAACAGCCGCAGGAAGCGGCCATAGGGGATGCGCCCGAGGAAATGCACGCGCGCCCAGTCGTCGTCGGAAATCTGCCCGCGCACCTCGTCGATGAAGATCTGCTTCCACGTCTGCCCCTTGGGCGGACGCTCGCCATAACTCACCTCGTCGCCGCCGACGATCAGGACGCGGGCGCGGGGCCGCTCGCGCAGCAGGCGTGGCAGCGCACGCATGAAGATGTGATAGCCGCGATACGGCTCGAGGTTGCGGTTGACGAAGGTGATGACCTCGTCGTCGCGGCTCAGCCTGTCCGCCCCCTCCACCTCGAGCCGCACGTCGGGCACCGGGCAGGCGGCAACGGTGTCGATGCCGTCATGGCTCACCGTGATGCGCTCGCGGAACCGCGCGGGAAACGTATCGGCCTGAAAGCGCGTCGGGCTGATACCGGCGTGAGCCGCGTCGAAATGCAGCATGTTGTTGAGGTTTTTCATGCGGATGCGCAGCGAATCGGCCTCGGGCGTGCGGCTCGCGAATTCGGGATCGAAGCCGAGATGCGGCCAGCCCGCGAGGTGGAAAAGCTCGCAATAGAGCGCCAGCCGCGCGTCGGGCCAGACATCGCGCAGAAAGAGCGATTCGCCCCAGCCGGGATGGGCGAGGATCAGGTCGGGCGCATAGCCGCGATCGCGCAATCGCACCGCCGCGCGCCAGCACGCCTCGCCGCGCGTTACCTTGGTGTCGAAATCCACCAGCCAGGGGTGCACGGCCTGCCCCGCCCGTTTCGGCAGGCTGTAGGGAAGGATCCGCACCCCCTGCCATGTCCGCGCCTGCGTGACCCGCAGCGTCAGCGCCACGCAGTGATGCCCCATCCGCGCCAGCCGGGGCGCGAGGTGCTTGTATTGACCCGGAAAATTCTGGTGGATGAATAGGATGTTCACGGCCCGCCTGCCCTGCTGCGTGCCCGCGCTTATATCCGAGCAACGGGCGGCGGGCCAAGCCCCGCATTTTTGCGCTCCGACACTGGACCAATGGCCGACAAGCGCCTATCACCGCAGCCCGAACGGGACCGCAACGAGAGGGGCGCCAGGCATGTCGCGCTATTCACCCGCCGAGATCGAGAAACGTTGGCGAGAGGCGTGGGAGGAGGCCGGGATTTTCCGCGCCCGCCGCGACGAAAGCCGCCCGAAATACTATGTGCTGGAGATGTTCCCCTATCCCTCGGGGCGCATCCACATGGGCCATGTGCGCAATTACACGATGGGCGACGTGGTGGCCCGCTACAAGATCGCGGGCGGGCACAACGTGCTGCACCCGATGGGCTGGGACGCCTTCGGGATGCCCGCCGAGAATGCCGCGATGGCCAGCGGCGGCCACCCCAGGGACTGGACCTACGGCAACATCGCCACCATGCGCGAGCAGATGAAGCCGCTGGGCCTCAGCATCGACTGGAGCCGCGTGTTTGCCACCTGCGACCCCGAATATTACGGCCAGCAGCAGGCGCTGTTCCTGGATTTCCTGGAAAAGGGCCTCGTCTATCGCAAGAACGCGGTGGTGAACTGGGACCCTGTGGACATGACCGTGCTCGCCAACGAGCAGGTGGAGAACGGGCGCGGCTGGCGCTCGGGGGCCGAGGTGGAGCGGCGCGAACTGACGCAATGGTTCTTCCGCATCTCGGATTTCGCGGGCGAATTGCTGGAGGCGCTCGACCGGCTCGACGACTGGCCCGCCAAGGTGCGCACGATGCAGGAAAACTGGATCGGGCGGTCGCGGGGCATCGAGATCCCGTTCCAGCGCACCGGTGGCGGCGATCCGATCCTGTGCTACTCGACCCGCCCGGACACCATGCGCGGCGCGAGCTTCATCGCCATCTCGCCCGAGCATCCGGTTTCGCGCGCGCTGGCCGGGAGCAACCCGGAACTGGCCGCGTTCATTGCCGAGACGCGCAAGATGGACACCACCGAAGCGGCGATGGAAAAGGCCGAGAAGAAGGGGATCGACACCGGCATCACGGTGCGCCACCCGGTCTGGTCCGATCGTGAATTGCCGGTCTGGGTCGGCAATTTCGTCATGATGGATTACGGCACGGGCGCGGTGTTCGGCTGTCCGGCGCATGACCAGCGCGATCTGGATTTCGCGCGCAAATATGGACTGGACGTGCGCAACGCATTCTACATGCCGGGCGACGAGCGCGAGGTCGAAACCGAGGCGCTGGTGCCCGCCAAGTCCGAGAAGGTGGTCTATATCGACCATTTCGCGGGCGTGGGCGAGGCGACCAGCCAGGAGGGGATCGACGCCACCATCGACTGGTTCGAGGCGCAGGGTCTGGGCACCGCGCAGGTCAAGTACCGCCTGCGCGACTGGGGCCTCAGCCGTCAACGCTACTGGGGCTGCCCGATCCCGGTGGTGCATTGCGACGCCTGCGGCGTGGTGCCGGAAAGGAAAGAGAACCTGCCCGTGCAACTGCCCTATGACGAGGGCGGCACGCCGATTGACTTTTCCATCCCCGGCAACCCGCTCGACCGGCACCCGACATGGGCGAAATGCGCCTGCCCCGCCTGCGGCGCACCCGCGCGGCGCGAGACCGACACGATGGATACGTTTGTTGATTCGAGCTGGTATTACGCCCGTTTCACCGCACCCCGTGCGACGACGCCCACCGACATGGCCGAGGCGGAATACTGGATGAACGTGGATCAGTATATCGGCGGCATCGAGCACGCGATCCTGCATCTGCTCTATTCCCGCTTCTTCGCCCGGGCGATGAAGATTTGCGGGCACCTCCCCGAGAAGGCGATCGAGCCGTTCGATGCGCTGTTCACGCAGGGCATGGTGACGCACGAGATTTATCAAGATTTGGACAATAGCAGTCCGGGTGCTCAAGGAGACGAGCCGCTGACTGCTCAGCCGTTGAGAACGGAATTCCTTTTCCCAGAAGATGTAATTGAGTTCACGGATTCTTTTGGGGAGAAGAAAGCCATCAAGCGTTCGGTTGTTGTCGCCAACTGTGGAGAGTCAGCAGATGTGAGGCAATTGGAAAGCCTCTGGCTGATGGAGGACGAGGCCGGGAGGCGCGTCCAAATCATCCCCTCCGCCAAGATGTCGAAATCCAAGAAGAACGTGGTCGATCCCTCGACCATCATCGCGCAATACGGGGCCGATACCGCGCGCTGGTTCGTGCTCAGCGACAGCCCGCCCGAGCGCGACGTGGAATGGACCGCCTCGGGTGCCGAGGCCGCGCATCGCCACCTCGCCCGCGTCTGGCGGCTGGCCGCCGAGATCGCGGAAACGCCCAAGGAGCCCGCCCCCGAAGCCGATACCGCGCTCCTGCGGGAGATGCACAAGACCATCGACGAGGTCACCAAGGGCCTCGAATCCTTTGGCTTCAACGCCGCCATCGCGCGGCTTTATGCCTTCACCGCGACGCTGGCGAAATCGGCGGCGGGACAGGCGGCGAAGCGGCAGGCCGCGCGCACGCTGGCGCAGCTCATGGCGCCAATGACGCCGCATCTGGCCGAGGATGTCTGGGCGATGCTGGGCGGTGAGGGGCTTGTCGCCACCGCCGCCTGGCCCGAGGCCGACCCGGCCATGCTGATCGACGACACCGTGACGCTGCCGATCCAGATCAACGGCAAGCGGCGCGCCGAGATCGCGGTGCCGCGCGACATGGCGAAATCCGAGGTTGAAAAGGCGGCGCTGGCGCATGATGCTGTGCAAAGGGCGCTGGAGGGGGCCGCGCCCAGAAAGATCATCGTCGTCCCCGGACGGATCGTGAATGTCGTCATCTGACCGCCGCCTGTTCCTGCTCTCGGGCTTCGCCGTGCTGGCGGGCTGCGGCTTTGCGCCGGTTTACGGGCCGGGCGGCGGCGGCGATGCGCTGATGGGGCAGGTCCGCGTTACCGCGCCCGACAACCGGGCGGGCTTTCTGCTGACCCGCGAGATCGAGACGCGGCTGGGGCGGCCCGCATCACCCCGCTACGAGCTGCGCCCGGCGATCGACCTGCGGGAGGATGACATCGCCATCGACCGCCGCGATGTCGCGGCGCGGGCCAACCTTATCGGGCGGGTGCGCTACACGCTCACCGACCTGCACACGGACGAGGTGGTGGACAGGGGCGAAGTCACGAATTTCACTGGATATTCCACCTTCGGTACGCCGGTCGCCACACAGGCCGCCGAGCGCGACGCCGAGGTGCGGCTGATGCAGATGCTCGCCGATCAGATGCTCACCCGCCTTGCCGCCGCGGCGTCTGACCTGTCAGGATGAAGCTCGGCACGCGCGAGGCCGCCCGCTATTTCGCCCGGCCCGAGCCGCAGCGCACGGGGCTGCTGATTTACGGCCCCGATGCCATGCGGGTGGCGCTCAAACGGCAGGAGATGATCGCCGCGCTTCTGGGGCCCGGAGCCGAGGAGGAGATGCGCCTGAGCCGCCTCGCCGCCGCCGATCTGCGCAAGGACCGCGCCGCGCTCGGCGATGCGGTCAAAGCGCAGGGCTTCTTTCCGGGGCCGCGCGCGGTGCTGGTGGAGGACGCGAATGACAGCGTGGCCGAGCCGGTGCTCGCCGCGCTCGCCGACTGGGCCGAGGGCGATGCGCAGATCGTCGTTACCGCCGGGCAGCTCAAGGCCACGTCGAGGCTGCGCAAGGCGTTCGAGGCGCATAAAAACGCCTATGCCGTCGGCATTTATGACGATCCGCCCTCGCGCGAGGAGATCGAGGCCGAACTCACCCGCGCCGGGCTGCGCGACATTCCCGGCCCGGTGATGGCCGATCTCGCAGCACTCGCCGGCGCGCTCGACCCCGGCGATTTCCGGCAGACGATGGAGAAGCTGGCGCTCTACAAGATCGGCGACGACAGCCCGCTTTCGGCACAGGATATAGCGGCCTGCGCCCCCGCCTCGACCGAGGCCGATCTCGACGACATCCTCGACGTGGTGGCCGAGGGCCACGCCGGGGATATCGGCCCGGTGCTGCGGCGATTGAAGGCGCAGGGGGTGCAGCCGGTGGGGCTGTGCATCGGGGCGGCACGGCATTTCCGCGCGCTCTACACCGCCGCCGCCGATCCCGGCGGGGCCGCGAAGGGCATCGCCCGCCTGCGCCCGCCGGTCTTCGGGCCCCGCCGCGACCGGATGCAGCGGCAGGCGCAGAACTGGGGCGCGGCAAGGCTGGAACAGGCGCTGTCGATCCTCACCGAGACCGACCTGACGCTGCGCTCGGCGGGGCAGCGGGCACCCGACATGGCGCTGGTGGAGCGGGCGCTCATCCGGCTGGCGATGCTGGCGGCGCGGTGAGCGGGCGGGCGGTGGGGTGAACCCCACCCTACGGGGCGCGCGAATCAGGGTTAACGCGTTGGAATGGCGAGAAATATCGGGGCGGTATCGCGTCGGTATCCTGTCGGTATTGCGTCGGTGCGGATGTGGGCCGGGGCGGGGTTAACGGGGCGCGCGCTGGACTTGGGGCGACGGGCGGGGCAGGGTTCGGGGTGACGGTGGATGTGTCGGATATCAGGGACCGGGACAGCCTGAAGGCTTGGCAGATCACCATCATCTGGGACGGTCTCGACGAGGCGCGCGAAGAGTTGGAGCGGGACGCGCCGGACAAGGGCGTGTTGCGCGGCATAGCGGAGCGGATGCTGGCGGCGCTGAACGCGGTTGTCGCCTATTGCGGCAAGGTCGGGGATGCGGTGGTGATGTCGGCGGCCAAGGTCGGCGGTGGCGCCGTTGGCACCGCTGTGCTCGACCATGTGGCGAACAATGGCCGCCTGATGCAGTTCGCCAAGGACTTGCTTGCCTATGGCCTTGGCGGGTGACGGGCGTGGTGGGTTGGCCCCCACCCTGCAGCGGAGCCTTTTGACCACGAGAGGACGTTGGGTGAGCCGCGCCGGTGCCAGCATCCGAACGGCAGGTACAGGCCAAACCCGCCCTTCCTGACTGGACCCTCATTTCCCCGGTATGGCGTTGCCACCGCCCCTCCATTGCGCGATGGTGCCGCGACGAGGGATCGAGCGGGGCACCACCATGTATGACGTCATCGGATCGCGGGCGAGCCGGGCCTTCCGGGTGCTGTGGCTGCTGGAAGAGATGGGGATCGAGTACAATCACCTGCCGGTCGCGCCGCGCTCGAAGGAGGCGCTGGAGGTGAACCCCACGGGCAAGATCCCGGCGCTGCGCGACGGCGAGACGGTGCTGACCGATTCCACCGCGATCATGACCTTTCTCGCTGACCGGCACGGGCAGTTGACCCATGCCCCCGGCAGCCACGAGCGCGCCGCGCAGGACGCGCTCACGCATCGCATCCTCGACGAGGTGGACGCGCTCTTGTGGACGGCGGCGCGGCATTCCTTCGTGCTGCCCGAGGCGCATCGGGTGGCGGCGGTCAAGGACTCGCTCAAGTGGGAATACGAGCGCAACATCAGGCGGCTGGAAGAGGCGCTCGCCGGACCGTTCGTGCAGGGCGAGACCATGACAATCGCCGATATCCTGCTGGGGCATTGCCTGATCTGGGCGGGCAAGGCCGGGTTTCCCGCACCGCCCGCGCGGCTGGCGGCCTATCTTGAGGCGGTCACGGCACGCCCGGCCTTTCAGCGCGCAGCCGCCCTGCCCTGAGCATATCGCGCGGCGTGGCGGCCGGCCCAGAGCCCGGTGGCGAGGCAGGCGGTCAGCAGGTAGCCGCCGGTGGGGGCCTCCCAGTCGAGCATCTCGCCGGCGGCGAAGGTGCCGGGGCGGGCGCGCAGCATGAGGCCCGCGTCGAGCGCGTCGAGGCGCAGGCCGCCGGCGGTGGAGATCGCCTCGTCCATCGGGCGGGGGCCGAGGAGCGGCACGGGAAGCGCCTTGAGTGCCGCGGGCAGGTCGGGGGCGTCGCGGGCAAATTCCATCGCGAGCGTGAGTTTCGCGGGGTCGAGGCGCAGCGCCTTGCGCAGCCGGTTTTTCAGGCTGTCGCGGGGGCGCGCGCGGGCCAGCCGGGTGGCAACATCCCCGGGCGACAGGTCCGGCGCGAGGTCGAGCGTGAGGGGCGCGCCGTCGCGCAGGGCACTGCTCACCTCGTAGACGCCGCCGCCCTCCAGCCCGGTGGCGGAGATCACGCATTCGCCGCGCGAGCGTGCCGCACCGGCCTGCAATTCGATGCCCTTGACCGGGCGGCCGAAATGCGGGGCCATGTGCGGCGACCAGTCCACCAGAAAGCCCATGTTGGCGGGGCGGAACGGGGCGAGGTCGGCGGGATCGAAGGCGCCGCTCCAGGCCCCGTCCGAGCCGAGCCGCGCCCAGCTTGCGCCGCCGCAGGCGAGCACGGTGACGGCGGGGCGCAGGCGTTGCGGCCCGTCGGGGGTGTCAAAGCATACGGCGTCGCCCGCCCACCCGGTCCAGCGCCAGCGGGTGCGGAGATCGACACGCAGGCCGCGCAACTCGGCCAGCACGCTGCGCAGGAGCGGCGATGCCTTCATCGCGCGGGGAAAGACGCGGCCGGTGGAGCCGGTGAAAAGCGTCTGCCCGTGCTCTTGCGCCCAACCCTGCACCGCGTCCGGCCCGAACGCTTCGAGCATCGGGCGCAGGTGGTCGGCGCGGGGGCCATAGGCCGCGAGGAAATCCTCGAACGGCTCGTCCTTTGTCAGGTTCAGCCCCGATTTCCCGGCCATCAGGAGCTTGCGCCCCGCCGAGGGCCTGCCCTCCGCCAGCGTCACGCGCAGCCCGGCGCGGGCCATCTCGCGCGCCGCCATCAGCCCTGCGGGTCCGGCCCCGATGACCAGCGCTTCCATCACTTGCCCCTTGCCCTCGCACCACGTTGCGCCATGCTATGACCCGGAGCGCCGCGATGGATCAAGAGAAACCAACCGACCCGATCTGCCCGCTGTGCCGCCGACCGATCCCGCCGGAGGCGCGGCAGAGCCTTCACCACCTCGTGCCGAAGCTCAGGGGCGGCAAGGGCGGGCCGGTGGTGCGGCTGCACCAGATCTGCCATAACGAGATCCACGCCACGCTGACGGAAGCGGAATTGGCGCGGGCGTTCAATACCGTCGAGGCGTTACGGGCGCATCCGCGTCTGGCGAGGTTCATCGCATGGGTGCGCAAGCGCCCGCCGGGGTTTCACTCCAAGACGCCGGGGGCGCGGCGCAAGCGGTGACGTGGCTCAGAGCGCGTGCCACAGCGCCAGGGTGCCGACGAGGACGAGGCTCAGGGCCCAGAGCAGGTCGAGGTTGAACCAGCTTCGCGACAGGAATTTCAGCCCCAGCCAGCGGTATACGCCGAATGCCAGCGCCCCGCCCGCCGCCGTCATGGCGAGGGTGTGGACCAGTGCGACGATCGTGGCGGTGGCGAGCGTGCCGCGCATCAGTGTGGCGGCGGCGGCGTGGCCCGCGCCCTCCTGCGCCAGATCGCAGATGCCGAGATAGATCGGCACCAGCATCAGCCCCGCGCCGTGCGCCGTGGCCGCGAGAAACGACCACAGCACCAGCCGCGACGGCGGCACCCGCGCCAGGAACCGGGGGTGGCGCCGGTTGACCAGCAGGTAAAGCCCGAGGCCGATGACGAGGCAGGCCGCGCCGATCCGGATTTCGCGCTGCCACGTCACCAGCGAGGCCAGCGCCGAGAACGGAAACAGGATCGCGGTCATCGCCAGAAGGTGCCCGCCGGCGAGCGCCAGCAATGCCTTCCACAGGCTGCCGCGCGCGCGCTCCATCAGCGCCGCCGAGACGGCGAGCGGCCAGCCCATGCCGGGATTGATGCCGTGGTAGAGCCCCGAGGCGACGACGGCCCACCACAGGGCCGCCGTCGTGTTCAGATCCGCCATGCGTCAGAGCGGGCCGCGTTCATTCGCAATCGCGCGCCCCTCTCTTTTTCCTTGATGCCGCATGTTCGAGGGGCACAAAACCGGTTCCCACTTTTGTGCAACATGCTTCAGACGGAGGGATAGCAGAAACTGTCGGTGGAACAGTCGCCCCCCTCCAGCCGGATCTGGTGGGCGCGGTAGCCCTTGGGGAAATCGACGCAGAAATCCGGGTCGAGGGTCAGCCCGCCATTTTCGCCGACATGGGCCATCACCATCTGGCCGCCCTCGTCATCGGGGTAGAACTGATCGTCCCATGTGGAATAGAGCGAGTTGGTCCAGTAGACGCGCTTGCCGTCGCGGCTGATCTCCACCATCTGCGGGCCGTAGGCGAAATCGCTGCCATTGGGATGCGCGGTGCCGCGGGCGATGCCGCCCAGCTCGACCTTGCCGGCAAGCGTGGGGTTCATCGGGTCGGAGACATCGTATTGATGCATCTCGCCGGTGCCCCAGCAGGCGACATAGAGGTATTTGTCGTCCAGGCTGAGGTCGATATCGGTAACCAGCGGCGGCACTGCCTCGAACCCCTTGAGCAATTCGGGCAGGTCATCGGCGGCGGCGGGGCGCGGCGGGATGGTGACGGTTTTCCTGGCGTCAAACGTGCCGTCTTCCTTGCGCCACCATGTCCAGATCGAGCCTTCGAGATTGGTGGTGTCCACCACCACGCCGCAAAAACCGTAATCCCTGGACGGGTCGTGCGCGGGCCGGATCTCCAGCGCCATCTGGTGATTCTCGCCGAGGTCGATGGTCTGCACGTTGCGGCGCTCGCGCAGTTTCCAGAAATGGATCGCGTGGCCGTACTTGTTGGAGAGCAGGTCCTCGGCCACGATGCCGTTCTCGAATTGCGGCGGCAGGCCCCATTCGGAACTGACCATGTAATCGCGCGGCAGGTTCCACCAGAAATCGTAATGCTTGTCCTGCGCGCCGCGATCCATCTCGTAGCGGCCGAGGATATCGAAGGTCTCGCAATCCATGATGAAGATGCCCGGCGGGCCGTCGGTGCCGTCCGGCCCACCGCCGCCGAGGGTGCTGACATAGATGCCCTCGGGGCCGCAATGGATGGTGTGGGGCCGCGAATAGCCGGTCTTGGCAAACACCTCCTCGGGTTCGATGATCTTGTGAATCTTCGCCTTCAGCGGGTCCTTGACGTCGATGATGTAGATGCGGCTGGAGCGGATGCCGGGGATGATCAGGTAGCGCCGTTCGAGGAAGGCGTGGCCGGAGAGCGGCGACAGCGACGAGGAACAGGCGTTCCAGCCGAAATGGTGAAACTCGTCGCCAATGTTGGGCATGATCACCTGATGGACGATCTGGCCATAGGATTTGGACTTGGGGTCCACATCCACCACGGCGAGGCCGTCGGGCTGGCTGCCGTCGGGGCTGAGCATCAGGGTGAAGGCCAGCGTCTCGGCGGGGGCCTCCATCGCCAGTTTCGGGGTGGCGTGGAACGTGGGATCGGGTCTGAGGTTCATGTGCGGTATCCTCCCTGAAAGCGCGTTTCTTGTGCAATACGTGGATTAATCCGCGCATCTTTCAGCCTCTCACGAATCTCCGCGTGCGACAAATCCTTTGACGGAGTCCGCCAAACGCAAACGGCCCCGCGCAAGGCGGGGCCGTCCGTGTGCAAGTGCGGCGTCGTGGCTTACTTGTCGCCCTTGAGCGCCGCGCCCAGGATGTCGCCCAGCGACGCGCCCGAGTCGGACGAGCCGAACTGCTGGACGGCCTCTTTCTCCTCGGCGATCTCGCGCGCCTTGATCGACAGGCCCAGACGGCGGGTCTTGCTGTCGATATTGGTGACGCGGGCATCGACCTTGTCGCCGACCGAGAACCGCTCGGGGCGCTGCTCGGAGCGGTCGCGGCTGAGGTCCGAGCGGCGGATGAAGCTCTTCATGCCCTCGTATTCCACCTCGATACCGCCATCCTCGATCGCCGTCACGGTGACGGTGACGATCGAGCCGCGCTTGACGCCGCCCACGGCCTCGGAGAACTTGTCGCCGCCCAGCGCCTTGATCGACAGCGAGATACGCTCTTTCTCGACATCCACGTCAGAGACGACCGCCTGCACGACATCGCCCTTCTTGTAGCTCTGGATCGCATCCTCGCCACGCTCGTCCCAGCTCAGGTCGCTGAGGTGAACCATGCCGTCGATATCGCCTTCCATGCCGACGAAGAGGCCGAATTCGGTGATGTTCTTGACCTCGCCCTCGACCTCGGTGCCCGGCGGGTATTGCTCGGCGAACACTTCCCACGGGTTGCGCATGGTCTGCTTGAGCCCGAGGCTGACGCGGCGCTTGGCCGGGTCGATTTCCAGCACCATGACCTCGACCTCCTGGCTTGTGGAGACGATCTTGCCGGGGTGCACGTTCTTCTTGGTCCAGGACATTTCCGAGACGTGGACCAGCCCCTCGACCCCCGGCTCCAGCTCCACGAAGGCGCCGTAATCGGTGATGTTGGTGACGCGGCCGGTGTGGGTCGAGCCGAGCGGATACTTGGCCGACACCAGATCCCACGGATCCTCCTGCAACTGCTTCATGCCGAGGCTGATGCGGTGGGTCTCCTTGTTGATCTTGATGACCTGGACCTTGACGGTCTCGCCGATCGACAGGATCTCCGACGGGTGGTTGACCCGGCGCCAGGCCATGTCGGTGACGTGCAAGAGGCCATCGACACCGCCGAGATCGACGAAGGCGCCGTATTCGGTGATGTTCTTGACCACGCCGTCAACCGCCTGCCCCTCGGTGAGGTTGGCGATGACCTCGGCGCGCTGTTCGGCGCGGCTCTCTTCCAGGATGGCGCGGCGCGACACGACGATATTGCCGCGGCGGCGATCCATCTTGAGGATCTGGAACGGCTGCTTGAGGCCCATCAGCGGGCCGGCGTCGCGCACCGGGCGCACATCGACCTGAGAGCCGGGCAGGAACGCCACGGCACCGCCCAGATCGACGGTAAAGCCACCCTTGACGCGGCCAAAGATCGCGCCCTCGACGCGCTCTTCGTCGGCATAGGCCTTTTCGAGACGGTCCCAGGCCGCTTCGCGGCGGGCCATCTCGTGGCTGATCACGGCTTCGCCGCGGGCGTTCTCGGCGGCGCGGAGGTAGACTTCGACCTCGTCGCCGACACTGATGTCGGGCTGCTCGCCGGGATTCGCGAATTCCTTGAGATCGACGCGGCCTTCCATCTTGTAGCCGACGTCGATGATGGCCTGTCCCGCCTCGATGGCGATGACCTTGCCCTTGACGACAGAGCCCTCGTCGGGGGTGTCCATTTCGAGGTTTTCGTTAAGGAGGGCCTCGAATTCCTCCATCGATGCGTTCTGAGCCATGTGGCGTGTGTGTCCTTTACAACTGCATTTTCCGGCCGCGCGGTTGTCTCCGCCGGTCTTTGGGTGATGTCCACCTGCGGTGGAACGGGGTTCGTTGGTCAGGCGGGCCGCAAAACAAAGAGGGCCGGGGAAGCCGACCCTGCTCGCTCTCTTTGGTCCTGCGGCGATTCCGCCTTGTTGACAACGGGCGTCATAGCGGGCGCGGGGGCGTAAATCAAGCGGCAAGATCGCCCGTGCGCGTCAGCCCGCCCGCCGCTGCCGCCACAGGGTGAAAAGCCCCGCGCCCACGATCAGCGCCGCGCCCAGCGCCACGTTGAGGCGGATGGTCTCGGAGAAGACCGCGATGCCGATGGTGCTGGCGAACACCAGTTGCAGGTAGGCGAAGGGCTGCACCGCGCTCGCCTCGGCGACCTCGTAGCACTTGATGAGCGTGTAATGCCCCGCCGCCCCGGTGATGCAGAGCGCCCCCATCCATGCCCAGTCGGGGCCGGTCATCGGCTCCCAGAACCACGCGCCGACCGCCGTCATCGCGACCGCCCCCACGGTGCCGGTCCAGAAGAACGAGGTGGCCGCATTGTCGAGCCTTGCCACGAACCGCGTGAGCAGCCCGTAGAGCGCGAACATCAGCGCCGCGATGAAGGGAATGATCGCGGCGGGCTGGAACACACCGAATCCCGGCTCCAGGATGATGACCACCCCGACAAAGCCCACGGCGATGGCCACCCAGCGCCGCCAGCCCACGCGCTCGCCCAGCACCGGGCCCGACAGCGCGGCGATGAGCAGCGGGTAGGCGGCAAAGACCGCGTGGCTCTCGACCAGTCCCAGCAGCGTGAAGCCGTAGATCATCACGCAGATTTCGGCCACCAGCAGCAGCGCGCGAAAGCCCTGCATCAGCGGCTGCGCGGTGCCGGCGGCGGCCAGCAGCCCGCCGGCCTTGCGCGCCGCCACGGTCATCACGAAGGCGGCGAAGAACCAGTAGCGGATCATCACGACCATGAACACGTTGTATTCCCCCGCGAGATGCCGCGAAATGCCGTCCTGCACCGCGAAGATGAAGGTGGTGAGCACCATCATCCAGATGCCGAGGCGGGTGTTCTGATCGGTCATGACGTGTCCAGTATTGCGCGGGTCATGTGGCGCTTGCGCCCGTATCCCGGCATACGGCTGACAGAAAATCCCGCCGCCTCCAAGCCCCGCCGCACGAACCCGGCGGCGGTGTAGGTGGCCGCCGTGCCGCGCGGCGCGGTGTGGCGCGCCACCTCGTTCATGAGATCGGGTTGCCACATCTCGGGGTTCCTGGCGGGTGAAAACCCGTCGAGAAACCAGGCATTTGCCTTGTTCGGCCAAGCCTTTAGCGTCTCGCGCGCATCGCCCGTGACAAGCGTGAAGTCGAGATCGGGCAGCGCGATCCGCTGCGCGCCCCCCGTCCAGTGCGGGCCCAGTTCGGCGGCGAGTGGTGCGAGATCGGCAAACCGGGATTGCGCGCGGCGCATATCATGCGGGGCCATCGGGTACGCCTCGAACGAGGTGTAGACGAGCCGCCCCGCGATGCCCGCCGTCCGCCAGGCATCGAGCGCGGCCAGCAGGTTGAGCCCGGTGCCGAAGCCAAGCTCGGCGATATGGACCCCGTCGCGGAACCGCCCCGGCAGGTCGTTACCCGCGAGAAAGACGTGCCGCGTCTCCGCCAGCCCGTCTTCCAGGCTGAAATACGGATCGTTGAACCGCGCCGAGACCGGCACATCACCGTCGCGCCAGTCGATCCCGGCCTGCTGGTCCTGCATGGATCCATCCTCTAGAACGCCGGGCAGGATGCCGGGGCGCGGGGAGATGTGCAATGACCGATGTGACGGTGATGGGGGCGGGGATATTCGGGCTGTCGGTGGCGTGGGTCTGCGCCCGGCGCGGGGCGTGGGTGCGGGTGATCGACCCGAACGGTCCCGGCGCGGGGGCGTCGGGCGGGATCGTCGGCGCGCTGGCCCCGCATGTGCCGGAGACCTGGAACGACAAGAAGGCGTTTCAGTTCGAAAGCCTGATCATGGCCGAGGGGTTCTGGGACGGGGTGGCGCAGGCGGGCGGCGGCGCGCCGGGCTATGCGCGGCTGGGCCGGATACAGCCGGTGATGGACGCGGCCGGGCTGGCGCTGGCCCGCGCGCGGGAAGAGAGCGCGGCGGCGCTGTGGCAGGGCAAGGCCGCGTGGCGGGTGGAGTCGGCAGGCGGCGCGTGGTGCCCCGAGAGCCCCACCGGTCACGTCATCCGCGACACGCTGAGCGCGCGGCTGCATCCGCGCCGCGCCTGCGCGGCGCTGGTGGCGGCGCTGCGTAGCAATGGCGCCGAGGTGCTGCGCGAGGGCCGCGCCGGGGGCCGCGTGGTCTGGGCCACGGGGGTGGCCGGGCTGGAGGAGTGGAGCGCGGCCACGGGCCACGCAGCGGGCAACGGCGTCAAGGGACAGGCCGCGCTGCTGGATTTCGACGCGCGCGACGCGCCGCAGATATTCGCCGGCGGCGTGCATGTCGTGCCCCATGCCGACGGCACCACCGCCATCGGATCGACCTCGGAGCGCGCCTATGACGACCCCGCCGCCACCGACGCGCAGCTCGACGACGTGATCGCGCGGGCGCGCGCCGCCCTGCCCGCGCTGGCGGGCGCGCCGGTGAGCCTGCGCTGGGCCGGGATCCGGCCCCGCGCCCGAAGCCGCGCGCCGGTGCTGGGGCCGCACCCGCTGCACGCGGGTGCGTTCATCGCCAATGGCGGGTTCAAGATCGGGTTCGGCATGGCGCCCAAGGTGGCCGAGGTGATGGCCGATTTGGTGCTCGACGGGGTCGACCGCATCCCCGCAGGGTTCCGCCCGGAGGCAGAGCGATGACCGGCCCGCGCGTCACCGGCCTCGACCACCTCGTGCTGACCGTTGCCGATGTCGCGGCGACGGTGGCGTTCTATGGCGATGTGCTGGGAATGGAGCCGCAGGTGTTTCGCGCCGCGGATGGCAGCGCGCGCCACGCGCTGCGCTTTGGCGCGCAGAAGATCAACCTGCATCAGGCCGGGGCCGAGTTCGCGCCGCACGCGGCAAGGCCGGTGCCCGGCTCCGCCGATCTGTGCTTTCTCAGCGATACGCCGCTCGAACAGTGGCAGGCGCATCTCGCCGCGCGGGGCGTTCGGGTGGAGGATGGCCCGGTGCCGCGCAGCGGGGCCGGAGGGCCGATCGTCTCGCTTTACCTGCGCGACCCGGACGGCAATCTGCTGGAAATCTCCAACCGCGCCGGGTGAGCCGCGCCGGAGGGATCCCCGAAACGACATCCCCGAAACGACAAAGGGCCCCGCGAGGCGGGGCCCTTCTGCGGCGCGGGACCAGTCCCGCCTATTCCTCGATGTTCAGGGCCGTGAAGCGCGGCTCGCCCGCGCGGCGCACCAGAAGCAGCAGCGACTTGCGCCCCGCCTCGCGTGCGCCGGCGATGCGCGCGTCGAGCTCGGGGATGCTCGTCACCTTCTGCTGGCCCGCCTCGGTGATGACGTCGCCCGCGCGCAGGCCCTTCTCGTAGGCCTCCGACAGCTCGTCCACCTCGGTGATCACCAGCCCGTTCGCATCCTCGTCCAGTTCGAGCTGCGCGCGCAGCTCGTCATCGAGCGGCTTGAGCGTGAGGCCCATCATGGACTTTTCCTGCGGTGCCTCGGGCGCGCCGCCCGGCTGTGCCACGGGGATCGAACCCTCGGCCACCTCGCGGCGGCCCAGCGTCACCTTCAGCGTCCGGGTCTGGCCGTCGCGGTAGACCACGACGCGCACGGTCTTGCCCACGGCGGTGTTGCCCACCTGCCGCACGAGACCGCGGGTATCCTCGACCTCCTTGCCGTCAAAGCTCACGATCACGTCGCCCGCCTGCATCCCGGCATCGGCGGCGGGGCCGTCCGGCACATCCGTCACCAGCGCGCCGGCCACGCTGTCAAGGCCCATCGCCTCGGCCACGTCCCCGGTCACGTCCTGGATGCGCACGCCCAGCCAGCCGCGGCGCGTCTCGCCGTATTCCTTGAGCTGATCGACGACGCGCTTGACCACGTTCGATGCCATCGAGAAGCCGATCCCGATGGAGCCGCCAGTGGGGCTGAGGATCGCGGTGTTCACGCCCACGACGTCGCCTTCCATGTTGAACAGCGGCCCGCCCGAGTTGCCCCGGTTGATCGCCGCGTCGGTCTGGATGTAGTCGTCATAGGTGCCCGAGAGCGCCCGGTTGCGGGCCGAAACGATCCCCGCCGACAGCGAAAATCCCTGGCCCAGCGGGTTGCCCATCGCCAGCACCCAATCGCCCACGCGGGCGGTGTCGCTGTCGCCGAAGCTGACGAACGGCAGCGGTTTTTCGGGGTTTACCTTCAGCAGTGCGATATCGGTCTTGGGGTCGGTGCCCACCACCGTGGCCGACAGCTTCTCGCCCGAGAAGAACTCGATGTCGATCTCGTCGGCCTTGTCGATGACGTGGTTGTTGGTGACCACGTAACCATCCTCGGAAATCACGAAACCCGAGCCCAGCGCCGAGGACCGGCGCGGCCGGTCGGTCTCGGGCATCTGCTCGCGGAAGCGCTCGAAGAAATCCTCGAAGGGCGAGCCCTCGGGCACCATCGGCATCGGCCCGGTGTCCTGCTCGACCACGGTCGAGGTGGTGATGTTGACCACGGCGGGGCTGATCTCGTCGGCAAGGTCGGCAAAGCTCTGCGGCAGCGCGCGCGCCGCGAGTGCCTGCGCCAGCAGCAAGGCCACCGTGAGCGCCATGAGCCAGACGGCCCGCACGGCCCCCGGCACGGTTTGCGTTGCGGTTTTGTTTGAAGCGGTCAAACCAAAATCTCCTATGGTTGCTGTCTTCATATCCCCGCGCGTCGGGCGCGGCTCATGGTATGATGGGTCAGATGTAGGTGCGGTCACGCCATTCGCAAAGAGTGTCACATCCAATCACTCCGATGTGACCCCGCGCCGCGCGCGAAATCAAGCCCCCAGCGTCTTCGCCGCCCACACGAGCAACAGCCCGCAGACCAGCGCCAGCATCCCCATCAGCCGCCGCGCCTCGGGCGGGAATGCCGCCAGCGCCACCAGCATCCGGTCAATGAGCGAAGGGGCCAGCGCATAGACCAGCCCCTCCACGATCAGCACCAGCCCGAGGGCCAGAAGCGCGGTCTCGATCATTCCGAGATGCGGCCCGAGCGCAGGTAGTCGAAGAACTCGCTGTCCGGCGTCATCACCATCGAGGAATTCTTGCCCTTGAGCGCCTTTTCATAGGCTTCGAGCGAGCGGTAGAAGGCAAAGAACTCGGGGTCCGCGCCGAATGCCTCGGCGTAGACCGCGTTGCGCTCCGCGTCGGCCTCGCCGCGGATCACCTGCGCCTCGCGCTCGGCGTCCGACAGCGTCTCGGTCACGGTCCGGTCGGCCTGTGCACGCACCCGCTGCGCCGCCTCGTTACCGCGCGCGATCTCGTCGGCGGCCTCGCGTTCCCGCTCGGCGCGCATCCGCGCGAAGGTGGCGTCGAGGTTCTGATCCGGCAGGTTGGTCTGCTTGAGCCGCACGTCCACCACGTCGAGCCCGAGGCCCGCGGCGCTGGCCTGCGCGTTCTGCTGGATGCGGCCCATCAGGCTGCGGCGATCCTCCGACAGGATGGTGTCGGACGTCACCTGGTCGGCCCCCAGCACCTCGCGTATCTGTGCGTTGAGAACCGACGAGAGCCGGTCCTCGGCCACGGGCAGCCCGCCGATACCCACCGCCTGCCGGAACTGCACCACGTCGCGGATGCGGTAGCGGGCGAAGGCATCGACCACCAGTCGGCGATCATCGGACGGCGTCACCTCGATCGTGTCGGTATCGAGCGACAGGATGCGGTCGTCATAACGCACGACCTCCTGGATGAACGGGATCTTGAACGACAGCCCCGGCTCCTGCTTGATCGCCTTGATCTGACCGAATTGCAGCACCAGCGCCTTCTCGCGCTCGTCCACCACGAAGATCGACGACAGCCCGAGGAACGCGGCCACCACGAGGATGGGGATGAGGAATTTCAGCTTTCCCATGGTCTCAGTTCCCTTCGCTTGTCGTGGTGCCACCGGTTCCGCCGCTGCGGCGCAGCTCGTTCAGCGGCAGGTAGGGCACCACCCCGCTGCCATCGCCGGTGCCGACGATCGACTGGTCGAGGATCGTCTTGTCGATATCGCCCAGCACCTGCTCCATCCGTTCGAGATAGAGACGTTTGCGCGTGACCTCGGGGGCCTTTGAATACTCGGTCAGGACCGAGGTGAAGCGGCTCGCGTCACCGCGCGCCTCGTTGACCACGCGGGCGCGGTAGCCCTCGGAATCGGCGAGGATCTGCGCCGCCTGACCGCGCGCTTCCGCGAGCACCCGGTTGGCGTAGGCGTCGGCCTGACGTTGCAGGCGGTCGCGCTCCTGTTCGGCGGCCTGCACCTCGCGGAACGCGTCGATCACCTCGCGCGGGGGGTCGGCCTTGTCGAGGTTGACCCGCACGATGCGGATGCCGCTCTCGTACTCGTCGAGCGTCGCCTGGATGTCGCGCACCGCCGTGTCGGCGATGATCCCGCGGTCGCGGTTGAGGATCGGCGCGAGGTTGGACGCGGCGATGATCTCGCGCATCACCGATTCCGACACCGCCTGCACCGTCAGTTGCGGGTCGCGGATGTTGAACAACAGCTTCGACGGGTCCGAGATGTTCCAGACCACCTGGAAATTGATGTCCACGATGTTGGCATCGGTGGTCAGCATCAGCCCCTCGTTGCCGACATTGCTGCGCTGGCCGATGTTCTCGGTCCGCTCCGAGGTGACGTTGACGATCTCGTAGGTCACCACCGGCCACGGCGCGATGTTGAGGCCGGGATTGCCGGTGGCGTAGTATTCGCCGAGGAAAAGCTCGACCGATTGCTCTTCGGGCTTCACCGTATAGACGCTGGCAAAGAGCCAGAGCGCCACGGCACCAAGCGCCGCGAGACCGATGGTGCCGCGACCGAATTGCGGGCCGTCGCCACCGCCGCCGCCGGCGCCGCCGCGGCCACCGCCGCCGCGCCCGCCCATCAGCACGCGAAGCTGATCCTGTCCCTTGCGGACAAGCTCGTCGATCTCGGGCATCTGCCCGCCTTCGGGGGGACGCCTGCCGCCATTCGGCGGTCGCCGGTCGTCATCGCCGCCGCGATTTCCGCCGCCGCCCCAGGGGCCGCCATTGTTTCCAGCCATGCTAACCTTCCCTTGCTGTTCCGCCCGCGGGCGGACCTGATCCTTACCTGTGCGCGAACCCCGGAAAATCAAGCGGTTCGCGTCGGCGTTTTCATCGTCACGATCTCTTCCGACATGGTCGGATGCACCGCCACGGTGCGGTCGAAATCCTCCTTGGTGGCGCCCATCTTCACCGCGATCCCGGCAAGCTGGATCATCTCGCCCGCGCCGGGGGCGACGATATGACAGCCCAGCACGCGGCGCGTCTCAGAGCAGACCACCAGCTTCATCAGCACCCGCGCCGAACGCCCGGCAAAGCTCTCGCGCATCGGCCTGAACGAGGTCGCGTAGATCTCCACCGGCCCGCGCTCGCGCGCGTCCTCCTCGCTGAGGCCCACGGTGCCCATCTCGGGCTGGGTAAAGATCGCGGTGGGGATCAGGTCGTGATCCACCGGTGTCGGGTTGCCGTTAAAGACGGTTTCCACAAAGGCCATGCCCTCGCGGATCGCCACCGGCGTGAGGTTGACCCGGTCGGTCACGTCGCCGATGGCATGGATCGAGGGCACGCTGGTCTGGCTGTACCTGTCCACCACGATCTCGCCCTTGCGCCCCAGCGTTACCCCGGCAGCTTCCAGCCCCATGTCGCGCGTGTTGGGGGCGCGTCCGGTGGCGAACATCACCTGCTCGTAGGTGGCCTCCTGCCCGTTGGTCGCCACCACGCGATAGCCACCGTCCACGGGCGTCATCTCGGCGATGTTGGTGCCCAGGTGCAGGTTCACCCCCGACTGGATCATCTCGTCCGACACCAGCCCCCGCGCCTCGTCGTCAAAGCCGCGCAGGATCTGCGCGCCGCGATAGAATTGCGTCACCTCGACGCCGAGGCCGTTGAGGATGCAGGCAAACTCGCACGCGATATAGCCGCCGCCGATCACGAGGATGGATTTCGGTAGCCGGTCGAGGTGAAAGATGTCGTCGCTCACCAGCGCGTGCTCCGCCCCCGGCAGATCGGGACGCACCGGGTGGCCGCCCGCCGCGATCAGGATATGCCGCGCGCTGGCCCGCGTGCCGTCGGCCAGCTCGACCGTGTGGGGATCGGCGAGCCGCGCGCGCATGTCGAAGGTCTCGACACCGTTGTTGGACAGGATGCCGCGATAGACGCCCTCCAGCCGGTCGAGCTCGGCGTCGAGCTTGCCCCGGAACGCCGCCCAGTCAAAGCCGCCGGCGTGCACCGTCCAGCCGAATGCCTGCGCCTCGGCGATGGCCTCGGGGAACTCGGAGGCAAACACCATCAGCTTCTTGGGCACGCAACCGCGGATCACGCAGGTGCCGCCATAGCGGCTCTCCTCGGCAAGCGCGACCCTGGCACCGCCCTGCGCCGCCACCCGCGCCGCGCGCACCCCGCCCGAGCCGCCGCCGATCACGAAAAGGTCGTAGTCGAATGCCATGCCAGTCGGCTCCCTTTCTTGTCTCCGGTCACATATCGCAGCGGCACACCAATGTGAAACCCTCAATCGTGCCGCACAATGCCAACGGGGCCGCGATCCATTCGGAACGCGGCCCCGCCTGCGGTGTGTTGCGATGCCGCGTCAGTGCAGCTTGGCTTCGACCTCGCCGATGCCCGCGTCGATGAGCGCGTCGGCGTCGGCGTCGCTCATCTGTTTGGCGATCACGTCGCGCGCCGCGGCGGTGGCGACGGCGATGGCCTGGTCACGCACATCGCGGACCGCGCGCGCCTCGGCGCTGGCGAGCTGATCCTCGGCAGCCTGAAGCCGCCGCGCGATCGAGCGCTTGATGTCTTCCCTGGCCTCGACGGCGGCCTGTTCGGCCTCCTTGCGGGCCTGCTCGACAATGCGGTCGGCCTGCTCCTGCGCCTCTTTCTGCTTGCGCTCGTAGTCGACGAGCACCTTCTTGGCCTCCTCGCGCAGCCTGCGGGCCTCGTCGAGGTCGGAGCGGATCGAGGCGGCGCGCTCGTCGAGCTTCTGGCCCAGAAGGCCCGGCACCTTGAGATAGACCAGCACGCCCACAAAGATCAGGAACGCGATCAGCACCACGAAATTGGTGTTGAACAGCGAGAAGAACGGGCCGGACGCGGCGAAAGCCGGGCTCGCGGCGAGCGTGGCGGCCACGGTCAGGGTCAGCTTGCGCATCGCACTCATCCTTTCATCCGGGCGTTGACCGCCGCGCTGACGCTGCGCCCGTCGGCCTTCTGGCCCATCGACGCGACGAGTTCGCTGGTGACGTCCTTGGCCACCTCCTTGACGGCGTCGAGCGTACCGGCGCGGATCTCGGCGATCTTCTTCTCGCCTTCCTCGGTCTTTGCCCTGATCTCGGCATCGGCCTCTTCGTTGGCGCGGTCGAGGTCCTCCTTGATCGCGGCCTTGGTCTCGGCGATGATCTTCTGCGCCTCGGCCCTCGCGTCGGCGAGCGCCTGCTTGTAGGTCTCTTCCGCCTCTGTGGCGCGGGCCTTGAGATCCTCGGCGGCGGCGAGATCGTTTGTAATCGACCCCTGCCGCTCGGCCAGCACCGCCGCGATGCGCGGCAGCGCGATGCGCGACAGGATGAAATAGAGCACGACCAGCGCGATCGCCAGCCAGAAAATCTGGTTGCCGAACCAGTCGCCGCAAAGCTGCGGCATTCCGACGGCCCCGCCGTGGCTGTCGAGACAGGCGCTTACGGCATCATGCGTTTCGGTTGCCATGACGTTCGTCCTCCCTCAGGAACTTTCCGCGAAATCCGGGTGGCAGGCAAGCATGTCCACCACCCGGCCGCAAGGATCGGGACCTGAGCGATCAGACGGCGAACATCAGCAGAAGCGCGACGAGGAACGAGAAGATCCCGAGCGCTTCCGAGAACGCGATGCCGATGAACATGGTCGCGATCTGGCCGCCGGCGGCCGACGGGTTGCGCAGCGCACCCGACAGGTAGTTGCCGACGACGTGGCCCACACCGACGGCGGCGCCGCCCATGCCGGTACACGCCAGACCGGCACCGATGTAAGCACCCATTTGTACGATATCGCCTTCCATTTCGATCTCTCCTTACGCTGGAATTGGCATTGGTCCGTTGGTCGTGCGGCGGGCGGGCCCGCCGGTTGTCTCGCAGGCCGGGGATTTCCCCGGCACTTGTGTCAGTGATGCGGATGCAGCGCGTCGCGCAGATACACGCAGGTCAGGATGGTGAACACGTAGGCCTGAATGAACGCCACCAGCACCTCGAGGGCGTAGATGGCGGAAATCGCGAGGATCGACAGCGGCGTGACAAGGATGCCCACCCCCACCGACAGCGCGATCATCGGCGCGAAGGCCGCGAACACCTTGATCACCGCGTGGCCGGCCATCATGTTGCCCATCAGACGAATGGAGTGGCTGACCGGGCGCACGAAGTAGGAAATCACCTCGATCAGCGCCAGGATCGGGCGCAGCGGCAACGGCGCGGCGGTGATCCAGAACAGCCCGAGAAACCCCACGCCATGCCTGACAAAGCCGAGGATCGTCACCGTGAAAAACACCAGAAGCGCCAGCACCACGGCCACCGCAAGGTGGCTTGTCGTGGTAAAGGCCATCGGCAGCAGGCCGAGGAAGTTGGCGAACACGATGAACATGAACAGCGTCATGATGTAGGGGAAAAACGGCAGCGCGTCCTTGCCCGCCACGTCCTCGACCATCTTGCGGACAAAGTCATAGGCCAGCTCGGCGATGGATTGCGTGCGCCCCGGCACGATCTCGCGCCGCGACGTGCCCAGCACCAGCAGCGCGAACACCGCCGCCACCGCGATCGCCATCCACAGCGTCACGTTGGTCAGCGTGAACAGGCCCACCGGCCCATCGCCAAAGAGCGGCCGCACGATGAACTGATCCATCGGGTGGAACACCAGACCGCCGCTGTCGGCCCCTTGCGCTTCAGTCGCCATCCTTTGTCCCTTCGTCCCCGCCCCTGCCGGGCGCATTCATGTCCTTCGCGAGATCCGCGGCGCTGCGCATCATCGTCTTGATGCCCGCCGCGAGGCCCAGCAATGTGAACACGACAAGGAATACCGGCATCGTGCCGAACAGGCTGTCCAGCCCGTATCCCATGCCGAAGCCGATCAACAGACCGGCGACAAGCTCGATCACCATCCGCCAGGCGTGCTGCGCCTGGCTGTAGTGCTCTTCCTGGTGGGGGCGTTTCGCCTTGCTGTCGCGCAGCTTTGCGATCCGCGCCTCGAGCTGGCGGAGCCGCTCGCTGTCGTCTGGCTCGGACACCCGCACCCCCCTGAGGAACCTGCGCCATGTGCTACGGTCAGCGGGGCGCAGAGTCAAGCACCCGATCCGCGCAGGGATGCGCCTATCAAGGCATTGATATAATGAGTATTTCTGGAAAGATGAAGCAGGAGTGTCGGCGTGGCGCGGCCGCGTATCGCGGGATACCGGCGGCCGCGCCATGTTCAACCGTATGGTTGAGTGTCAGCGCACCACGAAAACCGAGCACTTGGCGTGCTGCGCGATATAGCCGCCATGCGAGCTGAAGATATGCTCGAAAAAGCCGGGCTCGTGGCTGGCCATGATGACGAGGTCCGCGCCAACCTTGTCGATCGCCTTCATCAGTTCCGCGGTGGTCTCGACCGCCGGGTCATGCGCCATCAGCGGGTCGGCCTTCACGGTCACGTCGAATTTCGAGCGCAGATCATCGGCGAAGCCCTGAAGCCGATCGCCGAATTCCCGCGGCGTGTGCCCCAGCTCGCTCGGCAGCTCGCCGCCCACGCTGACCACGTCGATGCTCGCGCCGTAGAGCCTGGCAATCTCGCCGGCCACGTTGAGCGCCTTGCCCAGCGTGTCCTTGTGCACCAGATCGACGGGAACCATGATTTTTGAGAACATGTTACTTCCTTTCGCGTTTCCTTGTTGGTCTGCGGACCGTAGTCACCCCAGCCTGACATTGCCTTGTCCCAGATCAAACCCCCTTTCCGGCCAAAATGCCGCGAAAAACGGCACGTTTCGCCCCGAACCGGACGCGAGGGGCGTTGACGCGGGCCGTGCCCTCGGGCTTAAGACCGGCATGGACAGGGCCCAGGAACTCGACACGGTCTTTGCCGCGCTCGCCGATCCGACGCGCCGCGCGATCCTCGCCATGCTGCTCGAGGACGACATGGCGGTGACCGACGTGGCCGAACCCTTCGAGATGAGCCTGGCGGCGATCTCCAAGCATCTGGGCATCCTCACCCGTGCCGGCCTCATCAGTCAGGAGCGGCGGGGCCGGGTCAAGTGGTGCAAGCTGGAGCCCGACGCGCTGCGCGACGCCTCGATCTGGATGCAGGGCTTCGGCCAGTTCGAGGCGGTGCATCTCGACGCGTTCGAGCGCTTCCTGCGGGATGAGCTGCCGAATGATCCCTGACCCCGGGCACCTGCCCGCGCCGCGCGTCGATTGCGTGCCGGGGGCCATCCTCATGCCGATGACGCCGGGGCGCGGCCATGCCTGCGGCGTGCTCGATGCCGGCGGCGCGCCGGTGGCGGCGGCGCGCACGCGCATCGGCCCGCGCCGGTTCACCGCCGATCCCGCCGCGCCCGCCGATCCGCCCGCCCGCCTGCCCGGTCGCTGGCTCTTTGCCGGGGTCGGGCGGCACCATTTCGGTCATTTCCTGTTCGAGGCGCTGCCCCGGCTCTGGGCGCTCGACCATATCGGCGACCGCCCCGACGGCATCGCCCTGATCCCGATGGCCGGGCGCGACATCGCCGCCGTGCTCGCCCGCCGTCTTGGCCCGCTGCTCGATATCCTCGGGCAGGGGCTGCCGGTGCATCTCGTCCAGCGGCCCACCCGCGTGGACGCGGCGCTCGTGCCCGGCCAGGGCTTTGGCCACCGCGAATGGAGCCACGGCACGCCCGAGGCGCGCGCCTACATGCGCCGCCACCTTTGCGCCGCCATCGCGCCCGACGGCCCCGAGCGGCTCTACATCTCGCGGCGAAGGCTCAAGCCGGCCGCCAAGCAGGTGCCGTTCGAGCGGCGGATCGAGAAATGGATGTCGCGCGCCGGCTATGGCATCCTGCACCCCGAACGCCACAGCATCGCCGAACAGATCGCCTGCTACCGCGCCGCCCGGGTGATCGCGGGCCCCGACGGCTCGGCCTTTCACCTCGCGCCCTTCGTGATGGACCGGGGCGCGCGCGTGGCCCTGATCCAGCGCCGCACGCGGCAGACGGCGTTCGACGCCATCGCGCGGCAGGTGCACGGATTCGCCGGGGTCACACCGTGGACCACCGCCGCGCTCTGCGACCTGTCCGCGCCCGCCGAAGGCGAGACCGCCCTGCCGCCCGAGCTTCGCGCCTTGCGGCGCGAGCTTCAGGCGGCGGGCTTTCTCTGAGCGCGTCGCTCACCCTTTCTCCGCCTGCCAGCCTCGCGCGCGCGCCTTGAGAAACGACAGGAACGCCTGCACCTTGGTGGTGCGGTGCAGGTCCATATGCGTCACCAGCCACAGCGGTGCCGCCCATTCGGAGCGCGGCGGCAGCACCTGCACCAGCCCGGGCACCTCCGCCGCCTGCAACACCGAGGCAAAACCGATCCCCGCCCCGGCAAGGATGGCGTTGCGCTGCGCGTGCACATCGCCCGAGCGAAACACGATGTTGTCGGCGGGCACGGCCTGCTTCAGCCAGCGCTGGAACGGCGCCCGCGCCTCGGGATCGTCGGCCCCGACGAACCGGTGCCGCCCGAAATCCTCGCAGCCCGCCGGCATCCCGTGGCGCGCGACATAGCCCTCGCTGGCATAAAGCGCGAAATCCTGCCTGAAGAACGGCCGCACCACGTTGTCCGGCTGCTCCGGCGCAGAGCCCGCGCGCACCGCCACATGCGCCTCGCCGTATTCCAGCCGGAACAGGCGGTCGCCGGTCAGGTAGCGCACCACGAGATCGGGGTAATCCTGCTGGAAATCCGCCAGCACCGGGGCCAGCAGATGGCTCAGCCCGCCGATCGAGGTCACCACCAACTCGCCCGACACCTCGTTGCCGCGCCCCTTGATGCGGCCCGCGAGCTGATGGAACTGGTCGTCGGTGGCCTGCGCCACCCGCAACAGATCATCGCCGGCCTCCGTCGGCGTATAGCCGCGCGCGTGCCGCTGAAAGAGGCGCACCCCCAGCCGCTCTTCCAGCGCGTCGATATGGCGGATCACGGTGGCATGGTGCACGCCCAGCACCTCGGCCGCGCCGCTCACCGTGCCGATCCGCGCCACATGATAGGCGGTGCGCACCTCGTCCCAGTTTTCCATGTAACCCTCTGTGCAAACCTCTGTGCAAATCCCAACACAAGATGCCGATTTGCGAATGTCGCACCGTACAGGCGCGGTGTAAATAGAACCCGGGCGATCGACACCGACCATCGGCAGGCCAGCTTGACTTTGGACAAGGCAGGGGTCCACAGGGCCGGTAGTCTGCCGCACACCTGCGTCGTGGAAAACGGAATGTCCCGGATTTTTTCTGCAATTCCCTGCATCGTTCTGGCTGCGCTGCTCACAAGCGGCGGTGCACAAGCGCAGCGCGCGTCCGATCCCCATGTCCTGTTCGAGGACAAGTGCCTGACCTGCCATGGCCATGCCGGGCCGTTTGCGCGCGACCGCCTTCTGCTCGGGAACACCGGTCTGACGACCTCCGGGGGGCTGCCCCTGCGCGCGTTTCTGAGCCGCCACATGGGCGGCCTGACCGATCCGGAGATCGCCACGCTTGAAATCCTCTTCCGGCAGAACCTGACCTCGGGCGCGCTGTTCGAACGCACCTGCCGGTTCTGCCATGACCGCGCCCGCGAGTTTGTCCGGCTGAACCTGATCCTGCGCGACGGCCGTCTCACCGGCCGCTATTCGGGTCGCGACGTGGCGCGGTTTCTGCCGGGCCATGGCCGCCTCACCCCGGAGGACGCGCGCGCGATGGCCGAGGTGCTGCGCCGCCTTGCACCCGCGCCGGAGTGACCGGCGCGCCCGATGGGTTGACTTGTGCCGCGCCACGCCATAAACGCGCCCCCAACACCCCGGAAGCCGCCTGCTTCCGGTCCCGGGCGCGGCCCGGGATCGCCCCCCGTCAGCGCGTCGCGCCCACGGGGGCGTTTATCGTTTGAACCGTTGCCCCTATATCGGGTGACAGACAGCAACCGGCGAAGGAGCGCGCGCGATGTTCGAAAACCTGTCCGAACGCCTGTCCGGCGTGCTCGACCGGCTCACCCGGCAGGGGTCGCTCTCCGAGGACGACGTCAAGACCGCCCTGCGCGAGGTGCGCGTCGCGCTTCTGGAGGCCGACGTCTCGCTGCCGGTCGCGCGCAGCTTCATCAAGCGGGTGGAGAAAGAGGCCACCGGACAGGCGGTCACCAAATCCGTCACCCCCGGCCAGCAGGTCGTCAAGATCGTCCACGACGCGCTGATCGACACGCTCAGGGGCGAGGGCGATCCCGGCGCGCTCAAGATCGACAACCCGCCCGCGCCGATCCTGATGGTCGGCCTTCAGGGCTCGGGCAAGACCACCACCACCGCCAAGCTCGCCAAGCGGCTCACGCATCGCGACGGCAAGCGCGTGCTGATGGCGTCGCTCGACACCAACCGCCCCGCCGCGATGGAACAGCTCGCCATCCTCGGGCGTCAGATCGGCGTCGATACCCTGCCCATCGTCAAGGGCGAGGACCCGGTGCAGATCGCCAGACGCGCCAAGACCCAGGCCTCCTTGGGTGGCTACGACGTCTACATGCTGGACACCGCCGGCCGGCTCCATATCGACGCCGAGCTGATCGCGCAGGCCGCCGCCGTGCGCGATGTCGCCAACCCGCGCGAGACGCTGCTCGTCGTCGATGGCCTGACCGGTCAGGACGCCGTCAACGTCGCGACAGAGTTTGACGACAAGATCGGCGTCACCGGCGTCGTCCTCACCCGGATGGACGGCGACGGGCGCGGCGGCGCCGCCCTGTCGATGCGCGCCATCACCGGCAAGCCGATCCGCTTCGTCGGCCTCGGCGAGAAGATGGACGCCATCGAGACGTTCGAGGCCGAGCGCATCGCCGGCCGCATCCTCGGCATGGGCGACATCGTCAGCCTCGTGGAAAAGGCGCAGGAAACGCTTGAGGCCGAACAGGCCGAACGCATGATGCGCCGGATGCAAAAGGGTCAGTTCAACATGAACGACCTGCGCGGCCAGCTCGAACAGATGCAGAAGATGGGCGGCATGGAAGGGCTGATGGGCATGATGCCCGGCATGGGCAAGATGGCCAAACAGGTGCAGGAGGCGGGATTCGACGACAAGGTGATCGCCCGCCAGATCGCCCTCATCCAGTCGATGACCAAAAAGGAACGCGCCAACCCCGCCCTGTTGCAGGCCAGCCGCAAGAAACGCATCGCGGCGGGCGCCGGGCAGGAGGTGTCTGATCTCAACAAGCTGCTGAAAATGCACCGCCAGATGGCCGACATGATGAAGAAACTCGGCAAGAAGGGCGGTCGCAACATGCTCAAGCAGGCGCTCGGCGGCATGATGGGCAAGGGCGGCGGCATGCCCGACATGAACGACCCACGCGCGATGGAAGAGGCCGCCCGCGCCATGGGCGGCAAGCTGCCCGGCGGCATGGGCGGCATGGGCGGCGGCGGCATGGGCCTGCCCCCGGGCCTCTCCGGCTTCGGCAAGAAGAAGTGATCCCATGATTTCTTCTTGGCAAAAATACTCGAATCCCACGGCGCGGACAGGGGCAGCCCCATGACCCTCACCGCCGCCCCCGTGCTCGACACCCCGCGCCTGATCCTGCGCGGGCCGGAACCGCGCGACATCGAGCCGATGATCGCCTTCCTGCTCGATCAGGAGCGCGCGGCAGGCTTTGGCGCCTCGCCCGATCGCGGCGATGCCTGGCGCTGGTTCGCGCTCAACGTCGGCCACTGGCATATCCACGGCTACGGCTATTTCACGATCGAGGACAAGGCCAGCGGTCAACCGGCGGGCATCACCGGCATCTGGAACCCCGAGGGCTGGCCCGAGCCGGAGCTGGGCTGGGTCGTGTTCGACGGGTTCGAGGGCCGCGGCATCGCCTGTGAGGCCGCGACGCGCGCCCGCCGCCATGCCTACGAGGATCTCGGCCTGACCACGCTCACCTCCAACATCGTGCCGGGCAACACCCGCTCCATCGCGCTGGCCGAACGCCTCGGTGCGTGGTTCGAGCGCGAATATGAAAACATCCACATGGGCCGCGATTTCCTCTACCGCCACCCCGGCCCCGATGCGCTCGGTGCGGATGACGACGGCTCGGTCGAGGCTTACGCATGACCCACTACCCCGACATCCCGGTGATCGAGACCCGCCGCCTGCGGCTGCGCGGGCCGGAGGTGGGCGATTACCCCGATTTCAAGGCGACCTTCGCCTCCTACCGCTCGCGCTTCATGGGCGGGCCGCTCAATGGCTACGAGGCGTGGATGCTCTACGCCGCCGAGATCGGCCATTGGGCGATCCGCGGCTTCGGCATGTGGATGATCCACGACAAGGCGAGCGACGAGACCCTCGGCATGACCGGCGGCTGGTTCCCGGCGAAATGGCCCGAGCGCGAGATCGCCTGGATCATCTGGCCCGAAAAGGCGGGCCACGGCTACGCGCTCGAGGCCACCCACGCCGTGCGCCGGCATTTCTACGAGGTGCAGGGCTGGGACGGGGCGGTGAGCTATATCGACCCCAAGAACCTCGACAGCATCCGGCTGGCCGAACGGCTGGGCTGCATCAGGGACCGCGACGCAGCCACCATCGACGGCAGTGACGCGGTCTATCGCCACCCGGTGCCCTCCGCCGCCGCCTCCGGCCAGATCCGCGACGGGATCGAGCTGGAAATCAGCCATTACTGCGACCCGCTGTTCCGCCCGAAGGGGATGCCTGTTGACTGATCCCTGCCCCACCGTTCGCCGCACCGTCCGCCGCAGGGCCCGAACCTCGCGGTTCGCCGCGCGAACCTTGCGGTTCGCCCTCGATGGAGGCCCCGATGCCTGACGCCACGACCACCCGCGCCGCCGAGCTTCTGGCCGAGCACCGCGAGAGCATCGACCGGCTCGATGCGATCCTCGTCTTTACCCTCGCCGAGCGGTTCAAGCACACCCAGGCGGTGGGCCGGCTCAAGGCCGCGCACGACCTTCCCCCGTCCGATCCGGCGCGCGAAGCCGCGCAGATCGAGCGGCTCGAAGACCTGGCGAAATCCGCCGACCTCGACCCGGAATTCGCCCGCGAATTCCTCAACTTCATCATCGCCGAGGTGATCCGGCATCACCACAAGCATCAATCGTAAGGTGGGGTTTGCCCCCACCAACCCCCCGCCATTAAAGGAGAAATCAAAATGGCCATGAAAATCCGCCTTGCCCGTGGTGGCTCGAAAAAGCGCCCCTTCTACCGCATCGTGGCGGCCGACAGCCGCATGCCGCGCGACGGCCGCTTCATCGAGAAGCTGGGCATCTACAACCCGCTCCTGCCCAAGGACAGCGAGGATCGCGTCAAGATGGATGTCGAGCGCATCCAGTACTGGCTGGCACAGGGCGCGCAACCCACCGACCGCATCGCCCGCATGCTGGAGGCCGCCGGCGTCCGCGACAAGACCGAGCGCGCCAACATGAAAAAGGCCCAGCCCGGCAAGAAGGCCCAGGAACGCGCCGCCCAGAAGGCCGAGAAAGCCGCCGCCGCCGCCGAGGCCCCGGCCGAAGAGTAAGGCATGTAAGGCACTGGAATGTCAGAGTTTTCCGCCGACTTCCAGGCTGATCTGCTGCGCCTTATGCGCTGGCGGCGCGATGTGCGCCGCTTTCGCATCGACCCGGTGGACGAGGCGATCCTGCGCGATTGCCTCGCCACGTTCACGCTTGCCCCCTCGGTCGGGCTGAGCGAGCCGTGGCGCGTGGTGCGCGTCGCCTCGGCATCCGCCCGCGCCGCCGCGCTGGCCAATTTCCAGGCCGCCAACGCCGCCGCGCTTGACGGCTACGATGGCGAAAAGGCGCGCCTTTACAGCAGCTTGAAGCTTTCCGGTATGCGCGAGGCCCCGGTGCAGCTCGCCGTGTTCTGCGACGAGTCGACCGACAAGGGCGCGGGACTCGGGGCGCAGACCATGCCCGAGGCGCGCCGCTATTCGGTGGTGGGCGCGATCGCGCAATTCTGGCTTGCCGCCCGCGCCCGCGGTCTGGGGCTTGGCTGGGTGTCGATCCTCGACCCCGACCGCCTTTCCCAAGACCTTGATATTCCACACGATTGGCGGCTCGTCGCCTATCTCTGCATCGGCTGGCCCGAGGCCGACAGCGACACCCCCGAGCTTGCGCTTGCCGGATGGGAAGACCGCCGTCAGGATGTGCCGGTGGAGACACGATGATGCCCCGCAACGAAAGGGTTGGTCCATGAGCGACACGGTCTGCGTCGGTGCCATCGCCGGGGCTTTCGGCACCGGCGGCGAGGTGCGGCTCAAGAGCTTTACCGCCCACCCCGAGGACATCGCCGCCTATGGCGCGCTCGCCACCGAGGATGGCGCGCGGAGCTTCGAGGTCACGCTGACCGGGCAGACCTCGGGCGCGCTGACCGCGCGGCTGTCGGGGGTGAGGACGCGCGAACAGGCCGAATCCCTGCGCGGCACGCGCCTCTATGTGCCCCGCGAGCGGCTGCCGGAGCTGCCTGAGGACGAATTCTATCACGCTGATCTCATTGGTCTTTCCGTCCATGACAGCGGCGGCGCGCTGCTGGGCCGGGTGCGCGCGGTGCTCAATCACGGGGCCGCGGACCTGCTCGAAGTCGAGGTCCCGGGCGAGAGCGGGACCGTGCTCCTGCCGTTCACCCGCGAGGCGGTGCCGACCGTCGATCTCGTCTCGGGGCGCATCGTCGCCGACCCGCCCGAGGGGATATTCTGACGCCATGGCCGACACCCCCCGCTCCCACGGACGCAAGAGCATCCGCCCCTCGGTCAGGCCCCGCGATCTGCTGACACCCAACCCGACGCTCGCCCGCGCGTGGACCGCGCAGGTCATCACCCTGCTGCCGCAAGCCTTCCCCGGCGTTCTGGGAGAGAGCCTGACAGGCCGCGCCCTGCGCGAGGGGCTGTGGTCGCTCGACACGATCGACCTGCGCGACTTCGGCGAGGGGCGGCACCGCAACGTCGACGACACCCCCGCCGGGGGCGGCGCGGGCATGGTGCTGCGCGCCGACGTGATGGGCCGCGCCATCGACGCGGCGTCGGCGGGCGCACCGCGTGGCAGCCCCCTCGTCTATCTCAGTCCGCGCGGCGCGCCGCTGACGCAGGCGCGTGCGCGCAGTCTCGCGGCGGGCCCCGGCGTCACCCTCATCTGCGGGCGATTCGAGGGGCTGGATCAACGGGTTATCGACCATTACGACATCGAGGAAATCAGTCTCGGCGATTTCGTGATGACGGGCGGAGAGATCGCCGCGCAGGCGCTGATCGACACCTGCGTGCGGCTTTTGCCCGGCGTGCTCGGCAACGAATCCTCCACCGAGGAAGAGAGCTTTTCCGAGGGGCTTCTGGAGCATCCCCACTACACCCGCCCCGCCGAATGGCGGGGGCACACCATCCCCGAGGTGCTCACCTCGGGCGATCACGGCAGGGTGGCGGCATGGCGGCGCGAGATGTCCGAACGCCTGACCGCCGAACGCCGCCCCGACCTGTGGCGCGCCAGGCGCAGCGACGCCGAGTGACCTGCGCGATTGCGCCATGCCACCGGATCATGCAGGGCCATGAACCGAAGGGTTGATCGCCGCCGCGATCCCGCTTATACGCCACGGGTCTGGAATCGCTTCGGCGGTTGCGGGCCTGTGTCCTGTTGCAGCCTTTCCGCCCGGCTTTCTTCGGCCGAACGTGGTCGCCGCGGGAGACGATGACAAACGAAATGACGGCCTGAACTCTGGCGGGCGCATCAGCGGACCCGGAAGAAGACCAAGAGCTCTCGAGGACGCGACACATCCTTGCGGGAAAACCGCAAGCAAACCAGGAGACACGGCGATGGACATTATCGCTCAGTTGGAGGCGGAACAGATCGCCTCGCTCGGGAAGGAGATTCCCGATTTCAAGGCCGGCGACACCATTCGCGTCGGCTACAAGGTGACAGAAGGCACCCGCAGCCGGGTGCAGAACTTCGAAGGCGTCTGCATCAGCCGCAAGAACGGCAAGGGCATCGCAGGCTCGTTCACCGTCCGCAAGATTTCATTCGGTGAGGGGGTGGAGCGCGTGTTCCCGCTCTACTCGACCAATATCGACAAGATCGAGGTGATCCGCCGCGGTCGCGTGCGCCGCGCCAAGCTCTACTATCTGCGCTCGCGCCGGGGCAAATCCGCCCGGATCGCGGAAGACACCACCTACAAGCCCCTCAAGGGCAAGTCGGCGTAAGGACTGGCACGATGAAAAAAGACATCCACCCCGATTACCACGTCATCGACGTCAAGCTGACCGATGGCACCGTCGTGCAGATGCGCTCCACCTACGGGTCCGAGGGCGAGACGCTCGCGCTCGACATCGACCCGTCGGTGCACCCGGCCTGGACCGGCGGCGGCACCCGCCTCACCGATGCCGGCGGTCGCGTGTCGAAGTTCAAGAACAAGTACGCGGGCCTCGGCTTCTGAAGCGATGCTCAGACCGCAGATGGATCACGCCGCCTCCAGGGGCGGCGTTTTCTGTTTGTGCGGGGCGCGCTTTACTTTTTGCTAAGGAATCGCCAATATACAAGTCATTCGAAAGTTGTTTTCAGTCTGAGCACCGAAAACGCGACCCTGCGGAGGTGCGACTCCGCAGGGTCTTCTTTTTCAGGAACTCACAGTCCCGTCAAAAGCCGGATGGCCGTGATCAACAGCGTTCCCGCTGCCAGAAAGACCATCCATTTTCGAAAACTGTTTTCATTCAGTCTGATCACCTCCTTCCGCTGCAATGGATTGCAGCACCATTACACTTCGCGGATGGAGTGAAGGAAAGGTTAAAATTCGCCTTAGAATGGCGTGGATTTGCTCACGCCACCATCGCCTCGGCCTTGTTGAGATCGACCGACACGAGCTGGCTTACCCCCTGCTCGGCCATCGTCACACCAAAGAGCCGGTCCATCCGGCTCATCGTCACGGCGTGGTGCGTGATGATGAGGAACCGCGTCTCGGTGCGGCGGCACATTTCATCCAGAAGGTCGCAGAACCGCGTGACGTTGGCATCGTCGAGCGGCGCGTCCACCTCGTCGAGCACACAGATCGGCGCGGGATTGGCGAGGAACACCGCGAAGATGAGCGCCAGCGCCGTCAGCGTCTGCTCGCCCCCCGACAGCAGGCTCAACGTCGAGAGCTTCTTGCCCGGCGGCTGGCACATGATCTCCAGCCCGGCCTCCAGCGGGTCGTCGCTCTCGACCAGCACGAGATTGGCCTCGCCGCCGCCAAAGAGGTGCCGGAACAGCAGGGTGAAGTTCGAGTTCACCTGCTCGAATGCGGTCAGCAGCCGCTCGCGCCCCTCGCGGTTGAGGCTGGCGATGCCGCCGCGCAGCGTCTTGATCGCCTCTTCGAGGTCGGCTTTTTCCCCGGTCAGCGCGTCATGCTCGACCTCGACCTCGCGGGCGTCCTCCTCGGCGCGGAGGTTTACGGCGCCAAGCGCATCACGCTGCCGCTTGAGCCGCGCCACGTCGGCCTCGATCGCCTCGGATGCGGGCATCTCGGCAGGGTCGGTATCGAGGGTGTCACACAGCGCCTCGGGTGTCAGGCCAAGCGCCTCCATGATCCGCTCGGCGGCCAGGTCACAGCCCTCACGGGCGCCGTCGCGGCGCGCCTCGGCGCGGGCGCGGGCCTCGCGCGCCTCGGATGCCGCGCGCTCGGCGTCGCGCTCGTCGGTGGCGGCCTGACGCGCGCGCGCCTCGGCAGTGGAAAGCGCATCCGCCGCGGCGGCGCGGCGCGCCTCGGCGCGGGTGATCTCGGCATTCAACTCGGCGCGTTTCACGGCCAGCGTCTCGGGCGTGGCGCGGGCCTCTGCCAGGTCCTCCTCCGAGGTAGCCCTGCGCTCGGCCAGTTCGGCACCGCGCGTCTCGGCGGTTTCCAATCGGTGCCGCCAGCCGCTCACCTCGCGGGCGATCTCCTGCCCGCGCGCCGTGCGCCGCTCGCCTTCGCGGCGCAACTCGTCCGCCGCGCTGCGCCGGGTCATCATGGTGATGCGCGCGGCCTCGACGGTGGTCTTGATATCCTCCAGTTCGGCCCGCGCCGAGGACAGGTCGCCAAGCTCCGCGAGCGCCTGCTCGGCCTCAGAAAGAGCGGCGCGCGCCGCCTGCGCCTCTTCCTCGTGGCGCGCGGCAGCGAGCCCCAGGGACTCGAGCCGCGACGCGGCGAGGGTGCGGTCGGCCTCGGCCCGGCTCAGCGCGCGGCCCGCCCCGGTCACGGCGGCATCGGCGGCGCGGCGCGCCTCGCGCGCGGCGCGGTCCTCTTCGGTGCGCGCGGTCAGTTCGGCGCGCAGCGCCTCGTGCGCACGCTGCGCCCCGTCGGCGCGCGCCTCGGCCCGTTCCAGTTGCTGCTTGAGGTCCTCCAGCCGGTTGAGCTGCTCCAGCCGCAGCGCGGCGGCGGAGGGCGCGTCCTCGGCCCAGGTGCGGAACCCGTCCCAGCGCCACAGGTCGCCATCCGCGCTCACCAGCCGCTGCCCCGGCTTCAGCAGGGGCTGAAGGCGCGGGCCGTCCTCGGCATCGACAAGGCCGATCTGCGCGATCCGGCGCGCCAGCACGGTCGGCACGGTGACGTGGTTGCCAAGTGCCACCACCCCGTCGGGGAGCGGCTGCGGCGCGGAATAGCCGGGCAGGTCACGCCAGCCCGACGGCCCGTCCGCGGCCACCTCGGGGGCGTGCAGATCGTCGGCAAGCGCCGCGCCCAGCGCCTTTTCGAAGCCGGGGGCCACCTGCAGCGCATCCATGATCTGGCCGCCCTCGGCGGTGTCGCGCTCGACCAGCCGGGCCAGTGCGGCGGCCTCGGCGCGCAGCGCACCAAGCTCTCCCTCGGCCTCGGACCGGGCGGCGCGGGCCTCGGCCTCGCGGGTCTGCGCATCGGCGCGCGCCTCGTCGGCGGCCACCAGCGCGGCCTCGGCGGCCTGCGCGCGGGCCACTGCGCCGGTCTCGGCCTCCTGCGCGGCGGCGTGTTTCGCCCCGGCCTCCTGCTCTGCCGCGCGGGCCTGTTCCTGCGCGGTGCGCGCGCGCTCGGCCTCGGCCTCGCTGCGCTTGAGCGTCTTGCGGTTGTCGTCGATCAGGCGCTGCGCCGATTGGTGCCGGGCCGACAGGCGGGCCATGTCCTCGGTCAGGCGGCTCAGGTCCGCCTCGCGCGTCTCAAGGATACGGGCCGCCTCGCGAGCCTCTTCCACCGCCGCGGCAAGGCGCTCCTCGTGCCCGTCAGACGCCTTGGCCAGTTCCGCCGCCTCCCAGTCGAGCCGCTCGACGCTCTGCTGCGCATCGCGGTTCAGCGCCGCCTCGCGCTCCATGTCGCGGTCAAGCTGCGCGATGCGCGCCTCCAGCGTGGCGATCCGCTCGCGCGCGGTGTTTTCCTGCTCGGCGATGGTGTCGCGCTGCACCCCGAGCCGCTGAAGGATCGCGGCGGCGACCGCCTCTTCCTCGCGTCGCGCGGGCAGCGCGTCATCGGCCCCGGCGCGCAGGCGCGCGGCCTCGCGCGCCGCCCTCTCGGCGCGGGCGGCCTCGGTGGTGGTCTCGCGCAGCGCCGCCTCGGCGGCCATCCGGGCCTCGTCGGCCTCGGTCCAGCGCCGCCACAGCAGCAGCCCCTCGGCGTGGCGCAGTTCCTCGCCGATCCGGCGATAGCGCGCCGCCTGTTTCGCCTGCCGCGCCAGTTGCGCAAGCTGCCCTGCAAGCTGCTCGATCACGTCATCGACGCGGGTGAGGTTGGTCTCGGTCGCGCGCAGCTTCAGCTCGGCCTCGTGGCGGCGCTGGTAGAGCCCGGAAATCCCCGCCGCCTCTTCCAGGATGCGCCGCCGCGCCTTGGGGCGCGCGTTGATCAACTCGGCGATCTGCCCCTGCCGGACGAGCGCCGGGGAATGCGCGCCGGTCGAGGCATCGGCAAACAGCATCTGCACGTCGCGCGCGCGCACATCCTTGCCGTTGAGCTTGTAGGCAGAGCCCACGTCGCGGGTGATGCGGCGGGTGATCTCGAGGTAATCGGCGTCGTTGAACCCGGCGGGCGCGAGCCGGTCGGAATTGTCGAGCTGGATCACCACCTCGGCAAAGTTGCGCGCCGGTCGGCTGGCCGCCCCGGCAAAGATCACGTCCTCCATCCCGTCGCCGCGCATCGCGGTGGGGCGGTTCTCGCCCATCGCCCAGCGCAGCGCCTCGAGCAGGTTGGACTTGCCACAGCCATTGGGCCCGACGACGCCGGTGAGCCCGTCGGCGATCACCAGATCGGTGGGATCGACGAAGCTCTTGAAGCCGGTCAGTCTGAGCCTGGAGAACTGCACGCGCACCCCTGCGATCATTGATTCCGCTAAGGGGAAACTGTGCTTGGCGGGAGGCCGGGCTGTCAATATACAAACACAGGATATGGGGAACACTGACCCATTATCCACAGCATATTGCGCGCCTTCCCGCTGATAGGCCGCTTGCAGGATGCGCGGACCCGGCGTAAACCTGCGCCATGCAGGACCCGTCCGACCTTACCGTTATCCCTGGAGACCCGCGCGATGCGGGGGCCGCAGCGTTGCTGCGGCAATCGCACGATCTCATGCGCGCGCTGTTTCCGCCCGAGGACAATTTCTTCCTCGACACAGACGCGCTTTGCACCCCTGACATCCGCTTTTTCGTGGCGACGCGCGCGGGTGAGACGCTCGGCACCGGGGCGCTCGCGCTGTGCGACGGCTATGGCGAGGTGAAATCCATGTTCGTGAGCGAGGCAGCGCGCGGACAGGGCGTGGCCGAGGCGCTGCTTGCACGGATCGAGGCCGAGGCGCGGGCAAACGGCCTGCCCCTGCTGCGGCTGGAGACCGGCGACCGGCTCGGCCCGGCGCTGCGGCTCTATGCGCGGCACGGCTTCGAGCGGTGCGGGCCGTTCGGCGATTACCCGGATGCGGCAACCTCGGTCTTCATGGAAAAGGCGCTCGGCCCGGCGCGCGGCTGACAGGCCACTTTGGTCCACCGCCTGCGCGTCGGCACCACGCGACAGTCATGCGCCTGCGGCACGCCGCGCCGCGCGTCTGCGTCCGGCCCGCAGACAAGCGCCGCCTCGATCATCGCCTGATCGCCCCAGAGACGCGGCACCGCGCACCCGCTGACGGCGGCGATGGCGGCGGCGGCGCGGGGCGCGACCATGATCGTGCGCGGGGCCCATTCGCGGCTGAGCCGGATCGCTTGCGCGTGCCGCCCCACGATCCGGACATCGAACATGCTCTGCCCGACGCCGACGCGCACCGGGGCCACGCCGTAGAATGCCGGGGAGGGATGCGAACAGGCGGCCAGCACGGCCATGAGGAGGAGCGCGACAGATCGCATGGCCAAGCCTTGCCGCGCGCCGGTTAACATCAGCTTAAAGCACGTTGCTCCAAAGGCGGGACCCGGTTTCGAGCGCCTCGGACATGCGAAATCAGGCCGTCGGAGCGTGCCGCGGGACTGCGAATGAACGCGGCGTTCCAGCCGCGCCGGTCTAGATTTCCTCGACCATGACCACGCCGGTCAGGCTTCGGATCGCGCCCTTGATCTGCGGGTTGACGGGGTATTCAGCGCCGCTGTCGATCTCGACCTCGCCGGGCAGCCCGGCACCCATGAGGCGGAACCGGATCGGACCGGGCCGCGCCCCGCGCACAGATTTGGCCGCGCCGTCCAGCACCGCCGCGACCGAGCCGATCGCCTCCGCCTGATCGACGAACACGCACAGCCCCACGGCCCCGGCATCGGCGACCATGCCATCGACGGGCTGCACCGTGCGGCACAAGAGCTTCAACTGATCGGCCTCCATCGTCGCCTCGGCGGTGATCACCACCTGCGCACCGGCCTCGAGAAAATCGCGGGACTTCTCCAGCACCTCCGAGAACAGCGTGACCTCGTAGCTGCCCGTCGGATCGCTGAGCTGGGCAAAGGCAAAGCGGTTGCCGCGCGCCGACTTGCGCTCCTGTCGCCCGGCCACCACCCCGGCCATCCTGGCGAGGAACGGCCCACGTCCTGCGCGTGCCATGACCTCGTCAAGCGTCCTGACCTCCTGCCGCTTGAGCACGGTCATGTAATCGTCGAGCGGGTGGCCCGAGAGGTAGAAGCCGACGGCCCTGAATTCCTCGGTCAGGCGTTCGGCGGGCAGCCAATCCTCGACCGGGACAAGGCGCGGTTCGGGCAGATCCTCGCCCGCGTCGCCGAAGAGCGAAACCTGCGTCGAATTCTTCTGCTCGTGGATCGCGGCGGAATAGTTCATCAGCGCCTCGATGCTCTCGAACACCCGGCGGCGGTTGCGGTCGAGCGCGTCGAATGCCCCCGCCCGCGCCAGCATCTCCAGCGACCGCTTGCCGATCCGCTTGAGATCGACCCGCCGCGCGAAATCGTAGAGCGTGGCAAAGCGCCGCTCGCCGCGCCCCTCCACGATCAGCTTCATCGCCTCGACGCCGACGTTCTTGAGCGCGCCCAACGCATAATGCAGCACGCCGCCGCGCACCACGAACACAGCGTCCGAGCGGTTGACGCAAGGGGCCGCCCAATCGAGCGCGAGGCCCTTCTTCACCTCCTCGAAATAGACCGCCAGCTTGTCGGTGAGGTGGATATCGCAATTCATGACACCGGCCATGAATTCCACCGGGTGGTTGGCCTTGAGCCACGCGGTCTGATAGCTGACCACCGCATAGGCGGCGGCGTGGGACTTGTTGAAGCCGTAATTGGCGAACTTGTCCAGAAGGTTCCACACCTCCAGCGCCTTGGCATCGTCAACGCCGTTGTCCTTGGCCCCGGCGATGAACTTGGGCCGTTCGGCATCCATCGCCTCCTGGATCTTCTTGCCCATGGCGCGGCGCAAGAGGTCGGCGCCGCCAAGCGTATAGCCCGCCATTTCCTGCGCGATCTGCATCACCTGTTCCTGATAAACGATGATGCCCTGCGTCTCGTCGAGGATATGATCGACCGACGGGTGCAGGTGGTCGCGTTCGCTCAGCCCGTTCTTGACCTCGCAGTATTTCGGGATGTTCTCCATCGGGCCGGGGCGGTAGAGCGCGACGAGCGCCACGATATCCTCGATGCAGGTGGGCTTCATGCGCTTGAGCGCGTCCATCATGCCCGAACTTTCCACCTGGAACACGGCGACGGTGCGGGCGCGGGCATAAAGCTCGTAGGTCTTGGCGTCATCGAGCGGGATCTGCCCGATATCGTTCTCGGCCCCCGGAAAGGGCTCGTAGATGGTGCTGCCGTCGGCGGCGATGTGCAGGTCGCGCCCCTCGCTGTGGATCTGTTGAATCGCGTTCTGGATCACGGTCAGGGTCTTCAGCCCCAGAAAGTCGAACTTCACCAGCCCCGCCTGCTCCACCCATTTCATGTTGAACTGCGTGGCGGGCATGTCGGAGCGCGGATCCTGATAGAGCGGCACCAGCTCATCCAATGGCCGGTCGCCGATCACCACCCCCGCGGCATGGGTGGAGGCGTTGCGCAACAGCCCCTCGACCTGCTGGCCGCAGGTCAGCAGCCGATCCACCACCTCCTCGGATTTCGCCGCCTCGGCGAGGCGCGGCTCGTCCGCGAGTGCCTTCTCGATCGAGACCGGCTTCACTCCCTCCACCGGGATCATCTTGCTGAGGCGATCCACCTGCCCGTAGGGCATCTGCAGGACGCGGCCGATATCGCGCACCGCCGCCTTGGACAGCAGGGCACCGAAGGTAATGATCTGCCCCACCCGGTCGCGCCCGTACTTGCGCTGCACATAGGCGATCACCTCCTCGCGGCGATCCATGCAGAAGTCGATATCGAAATCGGGCATCGAGACCCGCTCGGGGTTCAAAAACCGCTCGAACAGCAGGTTGTAGCGCAGTGGGTCGAGATCGGTGATGGTGAGCGCATAGGCCACGAGGCTGCCGGCCCCCGAGCCACGCCCCGGACCCACCGGGATATCCTGCTCCTTGGCCCATTTGATGAAATCGGCGACGATCAGGAAATAGCCCGGAAAGCCCATCCCCTCGATGATGCCAAGCTCGAACTCCAGCCGCTTTTCATAGTCTTCGACCGGGGCGGCATGGGGGATGACGGCAAGCCGCGCCGCAAGCCCCGCGCGTGCCTGTCGGCGCAATTCGTCGACCTCGTCATCCGCGAAGCGGGGCAGGATCGGGTCGCGCCGATAACAGCCAAAGGCGCAGCGCCTGGCGATTTCGACGGTATTCTCCAGCGCCTCGGGCAGGTCGGCGAAAAGCGTCGCCATCTCTTCCTGCGACTTGAAATAGTGCTGCGGGGTCAGGCGGCGGCGCGGCGCGCTCTGATCGACATAGGCGCCGTCGGCCACGCACAAGAGCGCATCATGCGCCTCGTACATGTCGGATTTTGGGAAATAGACATCGTTGGTGGCCACCAGTGGCAGGTCCATCGCATAGGCCATCTCGACCAGGCCGCGCTCGGTCAGCCGCTCGGCCTCGGGCGCGCCGCTTTCACCGGGGTGGCGCTGCAACTCGACATAGAGCCGGTCGCCATAGGCCGCGGCCAGCCGCCCCATGAGCGCCTCCGCCGCCGGGCGCTGCCCGCCCTGCAAGAGCCGCCCCACCGGGCCGTCGGGCCCGCCGGTCAGGCAGATCACGCCCTCGGCATGGGCGGCCAGTTCCTCCACCGTGACATGCGCCAATTGCCCGTCGCCGCGCAGGTAGAGGCAGGAATTGAGTTTCATCAGGTTCTCGTAGCCACGCTCGGTCTGCGCCAGCAGGACCACGGGCGCTGGCGGCTTCATGCGTTCGCCGGGGCTTGTGGCGACATATTCGAGATCGACCTGACAGCCCATGATCGGCTGCACCCCCGCCGCCTGCGCCGAGACGGAAAATTCCAGGGCTGCGAACATGTTGTTCGTGTCGGTGACGGCCACGGCGGGCATGCCCGCCGCCTCGCACAGACCGGGCAGTTTCTTGAGCCGCACGGCCCCTTCGAGCAGGGAATATTCGGTGTGGACACGCAGGTGAATGAATCGGGGAGTGCTGGACATGCAGGCAACCTAGCCCCGCCATGCACGGAACGAAAGCCTGTGCGCGACGGCGCATTGCCGCCACCCCCGGCGCTGGTCTAATGTGCCCGCGACAGAAACGAGACGGCCCCGCGGGCCACAGGGACAGGCCGCATGACCGCGCCATTGCTGAGCATTTCGGGCCTGACCAGGGCCTATCCCGGCGTGATCGCCAATGACGCGGTCAGCTTCGACATCCGCGAGGGCGAAGTGCACGCGCTGCTGGGCGAAAACGGCGCGGGCAAGTCCACCCTGGTCAAGATGATCTATGGCCTCGTCAGGCCCGACAGCGGCACGATGAGCTTGCGCGGCGCGCCCTTCGCCCCGGCGAACCCGTCGGCGGCGCGGGCGGCGGGGGTGGCGATGGTGTTCCAGCATTTCTCGCTGTTCGACGCGCTCAGCGTGGCCGAGAACGTGGCGCTGGGGATGGAGCGCCCGCCGCCCATGCGCGCGCTCGCCGCGCGCATCCGCGAGGTGTCGGAAACCTACGGGCTGCCGCTGGACCCTGCCCGCCTCGCCGGCGATCTCTCGGCGGGCGAACGCCAACGCGTCGAGATCGTCCGCTGCCTGTTGCAGGAGCCGCGCCTGCTGATCATGGACGAGCCGACCTCGGTGCTGACGCCGCAGGAGGTGGACATCCTGTTCGGGACGCTGCGCAGGCTCGCCTCCGAGGGGGTGGCGATCCTCTACATCTCGCACAAGCTCGAGGAGATTCGCGCGCTCTGCGATCACGCCACGATCCTGCGGCAGGGGCGCAACGCGGGCACCTGCACCCCGCGCGAGACCCCGGCGCGCGCGATGGCCGAGATGATGGTGGGGGCCAGCTTCGCCGCGCCCCGGAGCACCGCGCACGCGGCGGGCGGGGTGGCGCTCGAGGTCGCGGGCCTGTCGCTGCCCGCGCCCTCGGCCTTCGGCACCGCGCTGCGGGATATCGGCCTCGCGGTCCGGCAGGGCGAGATCCTCGGGATCGGCGGTGTCGCGGGCAACGGGCAGGACGAGTTGCTCGCCGCGCTGTCGGGCGAGATCACGACCGCAAACTCGGTGATCCGGCTGCACGGCACGCCGATTGGCCGGCTCGGGCCCGCCGCGCGGCGGCGGCGCGGCCTGCTCGCCGCCCCCGAGCAGCGCCTCGGCCACGCCGCCGCCCCGGACATGACGCTCACCGAGAACGCGCTGCTGACCGGGGCCGACCGCGAGCGGCTCGTTATCCGCGGCCTCATCCGGTGGGGCGCGGCGCGCGCCTTCGCCGAGGCGGTGATCGCGCGCTTCGACGTGCGCACCCCCGGCCCCGGCACGACGGCGCGCGCGCTGTCGGGCGGCAACCTGCAGAAATTCGTGATCGGGCGCGAGGTGCTGCAGCGCCCGGAGGTGTTCGTCGTCAACCAGCCCACATGGGGCGTCGATGCCGCCGCCGCCGCCGCCATCCGGCAAGCGCTGCTCGACCTCGCTTCCCGGGGCGCGGCGGTCCTGTGCATCAGCCAGGACCTTGACGAACTCATGGAAATCTCCGACCGCTTCGCCGCGCTCAACGCCGGGCGGCTGTCACCGGCGCGCGCCACCGCCGGGCTGGACGTGGAGGAGATCGGGCTGATGATGGGCGGCGCGCACGACATGGAGGTGGCGCATGTCTGAGGCGGCGGACATGAGTATTTTTGCCAGGAAGAAGCCGCGTGCGCGCGCACGGCTTCTTCTTGGTCGCAATACTCCGGGGGAGGCGCCCGAAGGGCGGCGGGGGCAGCGCCCCCTCGGCGCGGCGGGGCGCTGGCCATGGTGAGGCTGGAAAAGCGGCGGCAACCCTCGCGGGTCTGGACCTGGGCCACCCCGCCGCTGGCGGTGGTGGTGACGATGCTCGCGGGCGGCGCGCTCTTTGCCGCGCTGGGCAAGGACCCGGTCGAGGCGATTGCCACGATCTTCTGGAAGCCGCTTTTTGGCGAGTTCGCCTTCTATTACCGGCCACAGCTTCTCATCAAGGCGGCACCGCTCATCCTCATCGCCATCGGGCTCAGCCTCGGGTTTCGCGCCGGTGTCTGGAATATCGGGGCCGAGGGGCAGTATATCGCGGGCGCGCTCACCGGGGCAGCGGTGGGGCTGGCCTTCTATCCGCTTGACAGCGCGGTGGTGTTCCCGCTGATGGTGCTCGCCGGCGCGCTCGGCGGCTGGGCCTGGGCGATGATCCCGGCGCTGTTGCGTGTGCGCTTCGGCACCAACGAGATCCTCGTGTCGCTGATGCTGGTCTACGTGGCCGAGCAGCTTCTGGCGGCGATGGCGCTGGGTCCGATGCGCAACCCCGACGGGCGCGGCTTTCCCGGCTCGCGCAACCTGCGCGACTATCCCGCCGCCCACAACGCCGAGATCATCGAGGGCACCGGCATGCACTGGGGCGTGGCCGCGGCGGTGATCGCGGTGATCCTCGCCTACGTGCTGCTGAGCCGTCACCTCATGGGCTTTCACATCCGGCTCGCCGGGCAGGCGCCGCGCGCGGCGCGCTTTGCGGGCGTGCGGCCCGGGCGTCTGGTGGTGATCTGTCTCGGCACCTCGGGCGCGCTGGCCGGGCTGGCGGGGATGTTCGAGGTGGCCGGGCCCGCGGGGCAGGTCAGCATCGATTTCAACGTGGGCTATGGCTTTACCGCGATCATCGTCGCGTTTCTCGGGCGGCTGCACCCGGTGGGGATCGCGCTGGCGGGATTGTTGATGGCGCTCACCTATATCGGCGGCGAGATGGCGCAATCGACGCTCGGCCTGCCCGCCGCCGCGATCCAGCTTTTCCAGGGGATGCTGCTGTTTTTCCTGCTGGCGGTGGACCTGCTGACCAATTACCGCGTCCGCCTGCGACACGGGGAGGCCGCGTGATGGGCGCCATAGATCCGGCCCTGCTGCTGGCCGCGCTGGTGGTGGCGGCGACGCCCATCTTGCTGGCCGCGCTGGGCGAACTGGTGGTGGAGCGCGCGGGCGTGCTCAACCTCGGGGTCGAGGGGATGATGGTCACCGGGGCGATCTGCGGCTTTGCCGTGGCCGTGAACACCGGCTCGCCCGTGGCGGGCTTCGTCGCGGCGGCGGCGGGCGGCGCGGTGCTGGCGCTCCTGTTCGCGGCCCTCACGCAACTGGCGCTGGCCAATCAGGTGGCGTCGGGCCTCGCGCTCACGCTGTTCGGGCTGGGGCTGTCGTCCTTGCTTGGGCAGGGCTATCAGGGCATCAAGCCGCCGCCCGTCCCGCGGCTCGACCTCGGCCCGCTGAGCGACATTCCCTTCCTGGGTCGGGTGGTATTTTCCCACGATCCGATGGTCTATCTGGCACTGGCGCTGGTCGCGGCAGTCTGGGCGATGCTGAAATATACCCGCACCGGCCTGATCCTGCGCGCGGTGGGCGAGAACCACGACGCCGCCCACGCGCTGGGCTACCGGGTGGTGCGCGTGCGCGTCCTCGCGATCCTCTTTGGCGGGGCCTGCGCGGGCCTCGGCGGGGCCTATATCAGCCTGATCCGCGTACCCCAATGGACCGAGGGCATGACCGCCGGTGCCGGCTGGATCGCGCTGGCACTCGTCGTGTTCGCCTCGTGGAAGGCGGGGCGGGTTCTGCTCGGTGCCTGGCTTTTCGGCGGGGTCACGGTGTTGCAGCTCAATCTTCAGGCAACCGGCCTCGCGATCCCGGTCGAGTATCTTTCCATGTCGCCCTACTTGATCACCATCCTCGTGCTGGTCATCATGTCGGCCGACCGCTCGCGCGCGCCCGGCTCGCTCGGGCGCATCTTCCACGCCTCGCAATGACCCACAACAGGGAGACCCACATGACCCTCACCCGCCTGCTCACGACCGTCGCGCTCGCGCTCGGCCTCGCCACCGTGGCCACCGCCGGGGACAAGACCAAGATCGGCTTCATCTATGTCGGCCCGATCGGCGACGGCGGCTGGACCTACGAGCACGACAAGGGCCGCCTCGCCATCGAGGACCATTTCGGCGATGCCGTCGAGACCGTCTATCAGGAGAGCGTGCCCGAAGGCGCCGATGCCGAGCGCGCGATCACGCAGATGGCGCTTCAGGGCGCGGACCTGATCTTTACCACCTCCTTCGGCTTCATGGAGCCGACGATCGAGGTGGCGAAGACGTTTCCAGACGTGAAATTCGAACACGCCACCGGCTACAAGACCCTGCCCAATGTCTCGACCTATTCCGCCCGCTTTTACGAGGGGCGCGCGGTGCAGGGCCATATCGCGGGCAGGATGACGCAATCGAACATCATCGGCTACATCGCCTCCTACCCGATCCCCGAGGTCATCCGCGGCATCAATTCGGCCTATCTTCATGCCAGAAAGGTCAACCCCGATGTCGAGTTCAAGATCATCTGGGCCTATACGTGGTTCGACCCGGCCAAGGAGGCCGACGCCGCGCAGGCGCTGATCGAACAGGGCGCCGACGTGATCCTGCAGCACACCGATTCCACCGCGCCGCAGGCGGCGGCGGAAAAGGCCGGCGATGTCGTGACCTTCGGGCAGGCCTCGGACATGGCCGAATACGCGCCGTTCCCGCGCGTCTCCTCGATCATCGACAACTGGGCCCCCTACTACATCGCCCGCACGCAGGCGGTCATGGACGGGACGTGGCAGAGCCAACAGGTCTGGCACGGCATCGGCAAGGGCATGGTCGGGATCGGCGAGATCACCGATGCGGTGCCCGCGGACGTCAGGGCGGGGGCGCTGGCATTGAAAGAGGCGATGGCGGCGGGCGAATACCACCCGTTCACCGGCCCGATCAACCGTCAGGACGGCAGCGCGTGGCTGGCCGAGGGCGAGGTTGCCGATGACGGCACGCTTCTCGGCATGGATTTTTATGTCGAGGGTCTGAGCGGGCAGATCCCGAACTGATCCTGCTCAAAGCGTGCCCGCGTTCGTTCGCATCGACGCGGGCACGCTCCGACGCCTTTACCAGACCTGTCGAAGGGTGCGGCCGATCTTGCCGTGCAGCGCGGATCACCGGGCCGGAGCATGAAACGCCCCAAGACCGAGGGCACGCTGGCACACCCCCGTCCCACGCTGGTCCGGCAGACGCGCTGCGGACATGCAAAATCAAGGAGTTGGAGCGTGGCGCGTGACTGCGAATGAACGCGGGTACGCTCCACGCCGGCCCCCCGGGCGTTTCGTGGGGTGACTGGAGAATTGTGGTGCCGCTGAAGGGACTCGAACCCCCGACCCCATCATTACGAATGACGTGCTCTACCAGCTGAGCTACAGCGGCCACCTTCTCGCCCGCTGGCCGGGTCTGGCGCGGCGGGACCGGGTGCCGCTTTAACCGAGGCGCGCGGGGGGCGCAACAGGAATTGCGCCTTGTGCCACCACCGACGAAGCGCGGCGGAAAATCCGCCCGCGCCACCTTTCCCCCGGTCGCGCGGGGCGCTAACGTCGCGCCGCAAGACGGGGGGCGCAAAGTGACCGAGATCGTTCTGGTGCGGCACGGGCAGGCCAATAACAGGGCCACCGACGAGACGGGCTATGACCGGCTCTCGCCCCTTGGCGTGCAGCAGGCGGACTGGCTCGGCGCGCATATGCGCGCCACCGACCCGCATTTCGACCGTGTCATCACCGGCACGCTCGCCCGGCAGCGCGGCACGGCGCAGGCGATGGGCTATGGCGGCGGCGAGGTGGATGCGCGGCTCGACGAACTGAGCTATTTCGCGCTGGCCCACGCGGTCGAGGCGCAGCACGGCATCCCCGCCCCGCAGGACGCCACGCAATTCGCCCGCTACCTGCCGCGGGTGATCGAGCATTGGGCGCAAGACAATCTGGACGGGCTGCCCGAGAGCTACGAGAGCTTTTCCACCCGCGTGACCGACCTGCTCGACGAGCTGTCGGGCAGCGGCGGGCGCGTTCTCGTCGTCACCTCGGGGGGCGTGATCGGCATGGCCATGCGCCACGCGCTCGGGCTCGATATCGGGGCCATGTCCAAGGTCATGCTGCAGGTGATGAACAGCTCGCTGCACCGGGTGCACCATGTCCACGACATGCTGATGGTGGGGGCGTTCAACGCCACGCCGCATCTCGACGCGCCGGACCGGGCCCATGCCCGCACCTTCATCTGAACAAGAGGACACGCACCATGAAACTCTATTATGCCAGGGGCACCATCGCCATTGCCACGGCCATCGCACTGCACGAGGCGGGGCTGGAATTCGAGCCGGTGCGGCTCGATTTCAAGGCGGGCGAGCAGACCCGCCCGGACTACCACGCTATCAACCCCAAGGGCCGCGTGCCCGCGCTTGTCACCGATCAGGGCATCCTGACCGAGACCGCCGCCATCCTCGAACATATCGCCGATCTCGCGCCCGCCGCCGGGCTGCGCCCGTCCGATCCGTGGCAGGCCGCCCGGATGCGCGAGGCGATGTGCTATCTCGCCTCGACCATGCATGTGAACCACGCGCATCGCGCGCGCGGCCACCGCTGGGCGACCGAGGACAGCTCGATCGAGGACATGAAGGCCAGGGCGGTCGAGACGATGACCGCGAGCGCGGAGCATGTCGAGACCCACATGCTCAAGGGGCCCTACGTGCTGGGCGAGGCGCTTTCGCTGGCCGATCCCTATCTCTATGTCGCCTGTAGCTGGCTTCCCGGCGACGGGGTCGACATGGCGGCATTCCCCGGGATCAGGGCCTTTGTCGAGGCGATGCGCACCCGTGCCTCGGTGGCGCAGGTGATCGCCGACGACATGATCGACGACATGCTCTGAGGGGGGGGCGCATGACACATCTGTGGGTCCGGGCCGAGCAGCGGCCGAATGAGGAACGGGTCGGGATCACCCCCGAGGGGGCGGCGCACCTGATCGCGCGCGGCATCCGCGTGACGGTGGAGGACAGCCGCACCCGCGCCATCCCGATGAGCGGCTACCGCGACGCGGGCTGCGAGATCGCGGCGGAGAATTCCTGGCCCTCCGCCCCTTCGGATGCGATCATCTTCGGCCTCAAGGAGCTGCCCGAGGACGGCACCCCCCTGCCGCATCGCCACATCATGTTCGGTCATGCCTTCAAGGGGCAGCATGCGGGCAAGCGCCTGCTCACGCGGTTCAGGGAGGGCGGCGGCACGCTCTACGATCTGGAATATCTGGTGGACGCGGACGGGCGGCGCGTTGCCGCCTTCGGCTATTGGGCGGGCTACGCGGGGGCGGCGGTGTCGCTGATGACATGGGCGGCGCAGCACGGCGGCGGCACCTGCCCGCCGGTCGCGACCTATCCGGGGCGCGATGCCCTGCTCGCCGCCCTCGGCACGCAGCTCGACACCGCGGCCACGGACCGCCCCACGGCCATCGTCATCGGCGCGCTTGGCCGCGTCGGCACGGGTGCTGCGGATCTGTGCGAGGCCATGGGCGTATCCGTGACCCGTTGGGACATGGCCGAGACCGCCAAGGGCGGGCCGTTCCCGGAAATCCTCGACCACGACATCTTCCTCAACTGCATCTTCGCGCGCCCCGGCACGCCGGTTTTCGTGCCGAAATCCGCGCTCGATCAGCCCCGCCGCCTGACCGTGATCGGCGACGTCGCCTGTGATCCAGACAGCGATTACAACCCGGTGCCGGTCTATGACCGCGCCACCACATGGGCCGACCCGGCGGTGCGGGTCCACGATGCGCCGCCGCTCGACGTGATGGCCATCGACAACCTGCCCTCGCTGCTGCCGGTGGAATCCTCGCAGGATTACGCAAGCCAGCTTTTGCCCTCGCTGCTGACACTCGACGCGCTGGATCAGGGGGTCTGGGCGCGGGCGGAAGCAACCTATCGAACTCATATGAAGGAGGTCTGAGATATGACAATCCATTGGTGCGGCACCGGCCTTTCGGCCATTCCCGGCCTGCGGCGGCTGATCGGGGCAGGGCACGACGTGACCGTGTGGAACCGCTCCACCGACAAGGCGCAGGCGGCGGTGGGCGACCTGACCGACCGGATCAACGCCTTTGAAAGGGACGCGCTCGCCGGGGCGCTCGCGCCCGGCGATGTCGTCGTCTCGATGCTGCCCGGCGACTGGCACGTCCCGCTGGCGGAATTGTGCCTTGAGAAAGGCGCGCATTTCGTCTCGTCCTCCTACATCGCGCCGGAGATGCGGGCGCTGGACGCCACCGCACGGGACAAGGGGCTGAGCCTTGTCAACGAGATCGGCCTCGACCCCGGCATCGACCACCTGATGGCGCATCACCTCGTGGCCGATTACCGCGCCTCTGGGGTGTGCGACGCGGCCAACGACCTGTCGTTCACCTCCTATTGCGGCGGCGTGCCCAAGGTGCCCAATGCGTTCCGCTACAAGTTCAGTTGGTCGCCCCTCGGCGTGCTCAAGGCGCTGCGCTCACCGTCGCGCTCGATCCGCGAATTCGCGGAGCTGAATGTCGCGCGGCCATGGGATGCGCTGTCGTCCTACGAGGCACCGCTGCCCACGCCCGAGACCTTCGAGGTCTACCCCAACCGCGATTCCATCCCCTTTATCGCCGATTACCGGTTCGATCCCGACTGGCGGGTCAGGGATTTCGTGCGCGGCACGTTGCGGCTGAATGGCTGGTCGGAGGCGTGGAAGGACATCTTTGCCGAAATCGAGACGCTCGAAGGAGACGCGGGCGAGGCGCGGCTCAAGGAAATGTCGGATCAGTTCTGGCAAGAGCATGCGTATGACGAGGGCGAGCCGGACCGCGTCGTACTCTGTGTCGATCTCAAGGCGGAAAAGGCCGGCCAGCCGGTCTGGCACAAGACCTACGTGATGGATGCCTGGGGCGATGCGCGCGGCACGGCGATGGCGCGGCTGGTGTCGATCCCGGTCTCGCTGGCGGTCGAATCGGTGCTGGCGCGCGAGATCCCGGCGGGCGTCAGCCCCGCGCCGCATGACCCAAAGCTGGTGGCGCGGTATCTCGGCGAGGTGGATCGGCTGGCGCAGCATTTGCAGGTGGTCGATCACCTCGCCTGACGGTCTGCGGGGCGGCACCGGGCCGCCCCGTACCCGACTCAGCCGACCACGTTGAACTCCGGGCCGTAGGGGTAGCCGGTGATGTTCTCGTTGCCGTCTTCGGTGATGACGAGGATGTCGTGCTCGCGGTAGCCACCCGCACCCGGCTGATCCGCGCCAAGCGTCAGCATCGGCTCCATCGAGATGACCATGCCCGGTTCCAGCACCGTGTCGATATCCTCGCGCAGTTCCAGCCCCGCCTCGCGGCCATAGTAATGGCTCAGGATGCCGAAGCTGTGGCCGTAGCCGAAGGTGCGGTATTGCAGCAGGTCGCGTTCCTCGAAGAAATCGTTGATCTTGTGCGTGACCTCGGCGCAACTCACCCCCGGCTTCAATAGCGACATGCCGTATTCATGCGCGGCGACATTCGCCTCCCAGATCGCTCGGCTCGCCGCGTCCACCTCGCCCGCGAACATGGTCCGTTCCAGCGCCACGTAATAGCCCGAGACCATCGGGAAGGTATTGAGCGACAGGATATCGCCGCGCCCGATCGCCCGCGCCGTCACCGGGTTATGCGCACCGTCGGTGTTGAGGCCCGACTGGAACCACACCCATGTGTCGCGATACTCGGCATCGGGAAAGCGTTTGGCGATCTCCACCTCCATCGCGTCGCGCCCTGCCATGGCGACGTCGATCTCGCGCGCGCCGACCTCAACGGCGTCGCGGATAGCATAGCCGCCCACATCGGCCACCTGCGCGCAGGAGCGGATGAGCGCGATCTCGGCCTCGGATTTGCGCATCCGCTGGCGCATCGTGGCGGGCGCAAGGTCCACCATCGTCAGCGGCTTGAGGAAATCCTCCAGGCTGTCGCGCTGCATCAGCGTCAGGTGATCGCCCTCGTAGCCGATGACACCGCCCTCGCCCGCGACTTCGCGCACCGCGCGCCAGAAATTGTCGCGCTGCCAGTCGGTATAGGTGATGTTGTCGCAGAACGAGCGCCGCCACGGCTGGCCCGCGTCGATCCCCGCGCTGATCGTGACGCAGGCGGTTTCGGTGACGACAAGGCCGTAGGGACGGCCGAACGAACAATAGAGAAACCCCGAGTAATAGGCGATGTTGTGCATCGAGGTGAGGACGACGGCGCTCGCCCCCGCCGCCTCCATGATCGCGCGCAGGCCCGCGACCCGGGCCTCGTATTCGGGGACGGCAAAGGGCAGCGGGGCCTTTTCGCCGTTGTGGAAGCGGTAGAAGTCTGGACGTGCAGTCATTGTGACCCTCCTTGCAAAAGAAGGTCCCGGCGTTCAGGACTGTTGGGAACGGCCCCGATCGGGGCGACGCCATCGCCCGGGCCGGTTTCTTTTCTTGCCGATCGCGCGCGCTCTGGCAAGGTGATTTGTGGCCGGAACGGAGATTTGCGGCATGAAGACGCGGACGGGCGCGCGCAACCTCATCACCGACGTGGCCGGGCTGCGCGTGGGCAATGCCGGGGATGGCGCGCTGCGCTCGGGCGTGACGGTGCTCACCGCCGACGCGCCGTTCACCGCCGGGGTGCATGTCATGGGCGGCGCGCCCGGCTCGCGCGAGACCGACCTGCTGGCCCCCGACCGCGTGGTCGAGCAGGTCGATGCGCTGGTGCTGTCGGGTGGCTCGGCCTTCGGTCTCGACGCCGCCTCGGGCGTGACCGACGGGCTGCGCGCGGCGGGGCGCGGCTTTGCCGTGGGCGGGATGCGCGTGCCCATCGTGCCCGCCGCGATCCTGTTCGATCTGCTGAACGGCGGCGACCAGGGCTGGTCCGACAACCCCTACAAGACGCTTGGCCGCACGGCCCTCGCCGCCGCGTCGGACGAGTTCGCCATCGGCAGCGAGGGTGCCGGGACCGGCGCCACCACCGCCGATCTCAAGGGCGGGCTCGGCTCTGCCTCGACCCGCCTGCCCGATGGCAGCACGGTGGGCGCGCTGGTGGCCGTGAATGCACTGGGGTCGGCCATTGTGGGGGACGGACCGCATTTCCGGGCCGCGCCCTTCGAGATCGGCGACGAGTTCGGCGGGCTTGGCCCCGCGCCGCATCATCCCGACGCGCTGCGCGCCCCCACGAAACTTGCGCAGCACGGCAACACGACCATCGGCATCGTCGCCACCGATGCCGCCCTCTCACAGGCGCAGTGCACCCGCCTCGCCACCGCCGCACAGGACGGGCTGGCCCGCGCGCTGATGCCGTCGCACACAGCGATGGATGGCGATCTGCTCTTTGCCGCCGCCACCGGCGCGCGGCCTGCGCCCGACCTGCCCGCGCAGGTGCTCCTGGGTCACGCCGCCGCCTGCACGATGGCCCGCGCCATCGCCCGCGCGATCCACGCGGCCAAGCCCCTGCCGGGCGATTCGCTGCCCGCGTGGCAGGCACGCTTCGGCTGAACGAAACGCGGCCCCGGCGTTTCCACCGGGGCCTTGGGGTACACAACAGTCGTGAGTGGTGGCGCGCCGGGTGTCTTCACTGGGACACTCTGGAAACGAACGCACCCGGCGCATGTCACATGGGGACAGGATCTGCATATGTCTGGTCAGGGAATCCTGACCTTTGCCCGGCGAATGCGCATGACGTTGCGTCACCCGGCGATGTTTACGAGACGGCGATGTTGTCGATCAGCCGTACCCCCGCCAGCCACGCGGCGGCAAACAGCCGCGCGGGCCGGTCGGGCGCGTCGAGCGCGGCAAGATCGTCCTGCGCCCGCAAATCGAGGTAATCGACACGGGTGAACCCCGCCTTTTCCAGCCGCGCCACCGCCCGCGCGCGCAGGTCAGCGAAATCCTCGCCCGCGCGCAGCCCCTCGACCAGCGCCTCCATCTCCTCGTGCAGGCGCGGCGCGGTGGTGCGCGCGCGGTCCGACAGCAGCAGGTTGCGCGAACTGAGCGCCAGCCCGTCGATATCGCGGATCGTCGGGCAGCCATGCACCGTCACGCCCAGGTCGAGATCGGCGGCCATCCGCCGCACCACCAGCAGTTGCTGGAAATCCTTCTCGCCAAAGAACGCGTCGGTGGCGCTGGTCTGGGTAAACAGCTTGGTCACCACCGTGGCCACCCCGTCGAAATGGCCGGGCCGGAACGATCCCTCCATCACATCGGTCAGCCCGCTGACCGAAACGGTCGTGGCGAAATTCGCCGGATACATCTGGTCCGCCTCCGGCACCCAAAGCGCATCCACCCCGAAGCGCGCCAGCTTGCGCGCGTCCTCTTCCTCGGTGCGGGGATACTTTTCCAGATCGGCAGGGTTGTTGAACTGCTTGGGATTGACAAAGATCGTCACGATCACCCGGTCGCACCGCTCCCGCGCCGCCGCCACCAGCGACAGGTGCCCGTCATGCAGCGCGCCCATGGTCGGCACCACGCCGATTCGCTCACCCGCCAGCACCCAGGGGCGGGTGGCGGCGCGCAGATCGTCGAGACGGCGCAGGATCGGCGCGCTCAATTCGGCGCCTCCTCGGCGAATCCGTGCTCCGGCGCGGGAAACGCCCTCGCCCGCACCTCCTCGGCATAGGCCGCTATGGCGGCCTCGCCGGCATCCCCCAACTCGGCATAGCGCTTGACGAATTTCGGCCTGAACGCGGTAAACAGGCCCAGCATGTCATCGACCACGAGGATCTGCCCGTCACAGCCCGCCCCCGCGCCGATGCCGATGGTGGGGATGTCGATCCCGGCGGTGATCCGGTCGGCCAGCACCGAGGGCAGCTTTTCCAGCACCACCGAGAACGCCCCTGCCCCGGCCACGGCCCGCGCATCGGCCATCAGCCGCTCGGCGGCCTCGCCGCGGCCCTGCACCTTGTAGCCGCCGAGCGTGTTCATCGATTGCGGCGTGAGGCCGATATGCGCCATCACCGGCACACCGCGCGCCACCAGGAATGCGATGGTTTCGGCCATGTGCTGCCCGCCTTCGAGCTTGACCGCCGCCGCCCCCGTTTCGCGCATGATGCGGGCGGCGTTGCGAAACGCCTGCTCGGGGCTTTCCTCGTAGCTGCCGAAGGGCATGTCGATGACCAGCATCGCGCGCGACAGCCCCCGCGCCACGGCTTGCCCGTGCAGGATCATCATCTCCATCGTGACACCTAGGGTCGAGGTCATGCCGTGCACCACCATCCCGAGGCTGTCGCCCACCAGCACGAAATCGCAGGCCGCATCCATCATCCGCGCCATCGGCGTGGTATAGGCGGTGAGGCTGACGATGGGCGCGCGCCCCTTCATCGCCCGGATGTCCTCGGGCAGGGGGGCGGTCTTGCGGGCAGTGGCGCTCATGGCGTGGGCTTCCGTGCTGTCGTGCTGGCGCGCTAGGTATCAAGCCGCGCGGGGGAAATCCACCTCTCTGTTATCGCACGCCGATCCGGGTCCGCGTCGCTTTCGTGCGGCGTAGTGTCGGATGGGCTGCGCGTGATTTCACAGGATTGATAAACACCATTCCAAAGACGTTTTCCCAAGGGAGTCGCACGCCATGAAAACCGAAGTCAAAGCCCTCGTCGTCGGCGGCGGTGCGATCGGCACCTCCATCGCCTATCATCTGGCCCGCGCGGGCTGGGACGATGTCATGCTGCTGGAGCGCGATGAGCTGACCTCCGGCTCCACCTGGCACGCGGCGGGGCTCCTGCCGCTGTTCAACATGTCCTACGCCACGACCCACATCCACAAGTATTCGGTCGATTTCTACAAGACGCTTGAGGAAGAGACCGGGCTCAACGCCGGGTTCGCCGTGGTCGGCAACCTGCGCATGGCGCAGACCGACGCGCGCATGGACGAATACATGCTCTACGCCTCCACCGCCGAGACCTGCGGCGTGGCCTATGAATGGCTGACCCCGGACCAGATCAAGGAGCGCTGGCCGCTGATCGAAACCTCCGACCTCAAGGGCGCGATCTATCACACCGAGGACGGCTATATTAACCCCGCCGATGTGACCCAGGCGATGGCCAAGGGCGCGCGCCAGCGGGGCGTGATGATCGAGCGCAAGTGGCAGGCGGATGCGTTCCACTGGAATGGCACCCATTGGGAAGTGACCTGCACCAGGATGGTCGAAAAGGGCGGCAACCTCGTGCCCTCGGACGAGCAGATCGTGATCACCGCCGAGCATGTCGTGACAGCCTCGGGCAACCACGCACAGACCACCGCCAGCAAGCTGGGCATCAAGATCCCCGCGATCCCGGTCGAGCACCAGTTCATCGTGATGGACAAGGATCCGGCACTCGTGGAGTACCGCGCGGATGGCGGCAAGGAGCACCCCGTGGTGCGCGACGCCGACGCGCAATCCTACGTGCGCGAAGAGCGTGGCGGCTGGATCCTCGGGGTTTATGAGAAAAACGCCCCCGCCTGCTTTGAATATGGCGTGCCCGACAGCTTCCGCGCCGACCTCTTCCCGCTCGACCTGGAGCGGATCGAAGAGCAATACATGGCGATGATCCACCGCATCCCGTCTTGCGAGGAAAGCGGCCTCAAGGACGATTTCAACGGCCCGATCTGCTACACTCCCGACGGCAACCCGCTGGTCGGCCCCGCGCCCGGGCTGCGCAACATGTGGCTGGCCGAGGGCTTTTCCTTCGGCATCACCGCCGCGGGCGGCACCGGCTATTACCTCGCCCAACTGATGGTCGATGGCGAGGCCGAGATCGACATGGCGAGCCTCGACCCCAAGCGTTATTCCTCGAACTGGATGACCACCGAATTCGCCGCGCGCAAGAACGAGGAGGCGTATGACCACGTCTATATCCTCCACCACCCCGACGAGGAGCGCCCCGCCGCCCGTCCGCTGCGCACCGTGCCCGCCTATGACCGGCAAAAGGCGCGCGGCGCGCAGTTCGGCTGGGTCAATGGCTGGGAGCGGCCCAACTATTTCGGCCCCGTGGGCGCGCCCGACACCTTCGACCACGACGCCCGCAGCTTCCGCCGCGGCGGCTGGTGGCAATATGCCGTGGAAGAGGCGCGCGCGATCCGCGAGGGCGTCGGCCTGATCGACGCCTCGGCCTTCACCAAGCACATGGTCAAGGGCCCCGGCGCGACCGCCTTTCTCGACTGGTTCACCTGCAACAAGCTGCCACGCGTCGGCCGCATCAACCTGACCTATGCGCTCACCGATCACGGCACGACCCGCACGGAATACACCATCGTTCGGCTGAAAGAGCACGAGTATTACCTCGTCTCCTCCGGCGGATGGACGGAATACGACGCCGACTACATGCGCAAGGCCGCCGAGGATATGGCCCCCGAATTCGGCTATATCGAGATCCAGGACGTGACCACACAGCACGGCGTCTTTGCCATCGCCGGGCCGAAATCGCGCGACGTGCTGAATGAGGTGATCAAGGATGCCGACCCGGCAACGGCGCTCTCCAACAAGCGGTTCCCGTGGCTTTCAGCGCGGCGGATCGAGCTGGGCATGTGCCCGGTCAACGCGATCCGCGTCGCCTATACCGGCGAGCTGGGCTGGGAGCTGCATCACCCCATCGAAATGCAGAATTACCTCTTCGACCTGCTGGAAAAGGCGGGCGAGAAGCACGGCATGAAGCTGGTCGGCACGCGCGCGCAGAACTGGCTGCGGCAGGAGAAATCCTATCGCGCCTTCGGCAACGAGCTGGGCCGCGATGCCACGCCGCTTGAGGCCGACCTGCCCCGCTTCGTCGATCTCGACAAGGAGTTCCGCGGCAAGGACAAGCTGGTCGAGACCGGCGTGCGCGTGAAGTGCTGCACGCTGCTGATCGACGGGCCCGAGGACGCCGACCCCTGGGGCCGCGAGGCGCTCTACACCCCCGAGGGCGAGCGGGTGGGCCGCCTGACGTCGGGCGGCTACTCGGTGGCCTTCGGTCAGTCCATCGGCATGGGCTATGTCCGTCCGAACCTTGCGGTTGAGGGTGTGAGGCTACAGGTTCGCATGTTCGACAAGCTGTGGGACGCGACCGTCACCTGCGACAGCCCCTACGATCCGAAGAACGAAACCATCCGCAAGGACGGGTGAGAGACGACAGGGGCGCCTTCGGGCGTCCCTTCATTTGTGGTGTCGTCGCAGCCACCTGCGCCACGCGCCCCGTGTGCCGCGAAAGGCGTTGATATCGACGCCGCCCGCGACCCCCGGCACCACGCCGGTGCCGGTGTATTGCCAGAAAACCCAGGGCTGCCCCGGATAGACCCGGTCGGGCGTTTTCGCCACCGAGCGCAGCCAGAATTCGGCCCGCACCTGCCCGATCCCGGTGGCGGCGTAGAATTCCGGCGTGGTGTAGACGATCGGGCGCTGGCCATAGTAACGCTCTGTGATATCAAGGAAAATCCGCGCCTGCCTGCGCACCTCCTCCCCCGACGGGCGCACCGTGCAGGTGGGCGAGAACGGGTTCCATTCCATGTCGAGCACGGGTGGCAATGCCTTGCCCCGGCGCGGCACGTTGCGGATGAACCAGCGCGCCTGTACCTCCGGGTCGGTGCAGAAATAATAGAAATGATAGGCCCCGCGCGGGATGCCGTGGCGCGCCGCCAACTGCCAATTGCGGTCGAATTGCGGGTCCTTGAGGTCGCCGCCCTCGGTCGCCTTGATCCAGGCAAAGGCCACGCCCGATGCCGCCACGCGCCGCCAGTCGATAGCCTCCTGAAAGCGCGCCACGTCGATGCCATGCACCGGGTAGCGCGCCGGTCCTTCGGGACCGAAATCCACCGGCTCGTAATCGCCGAACGGCCCGGCGGCGAACGCGGGCAGGGCCGCAAACCAGGCACAGAGGGACAGGATACGCAGCATCGGCGGGCATCTCCGGGCGGGGGCGTGCGCCGATCCTATACATCCGCAGAGGGCCGGTCAGCAGGTTTCGCCCGCCGGCGTCACGGATTTTCGGACACCTCGTCGAAACAGGCCAGCGCATGCGCGGCATACATCATCGCCGGGCCGCCGCCCATCTGGATCGACATGGCCAGCACGTCTCCCACCTCCTCGCGGGTGGCCCCGGCGCGCACCAGCGCCTCGACATGCAGACCGATACAGGGCTCGCATCGGATCACGATGGACATCCCGAGGGCGAGGAACTCCTTGGTCTTGAAATCGAGCGTGCCACCCTCCTTCACCGCCTTTCCCAGCCCGCCAAAGGCGCGGGCGGTGTCGGGGATAAGCGCATTGAGCGCGCGCAACTCCGTTCTTTGACCGTCGATCGTATCCTGCCAGTGCATGTCCGCGTCCTTCTGCCGGTGGTTTCTGCGGTTGCAAAAAGCACCGGAAGGGGCGCGGGGCCTTGATCCAGATCAGGCCGGGCGGCGGGCGGTGAGAAGAAGGTTGTTGGCGGGCATCTCGCGCGTCTGTGGCGGGGGCAGCCCGGCGGCGGTGATCCATCCCGAGACCTCGGCCAGGTCCTTGTAGCCGATCCCGTGGCCCTGCGCGCGCAGGCTGGCGTCGAATCGGGCGTCGCCCTCCGACGTGGCCTGACCGTCGCGCAGGAACGGGCCATAGAGGGCGAGGCAGCCGTCGGGTACGAGCGCCTGCGCCGCCTCGTGCACCACCGTCCGCGCCTCGGGCGTGGTGATGAGGTGCAACAGGTTCACCAGCACGACCATCGTCTGTCCGCCATGCTCTGCCCCCCATCCCGGTGCGGTCGCGTCGAGCGGGCGGGCGGGAGAAAGGTTCGGAAGGGCTGCTTCGGACACGTAGGCGTCGATGCTGCCACGACGGGCGGGGTCGATCTCGGTCGGCTGCCAGTCGAGCCCCGGCATGGCGCGGGCAAAGGCCACCGCGTGCTGCCCGGTGCCCGATGCCAGCTCCAGCGCCCGGCCCGTCCCGGGCGCGATCTCGCGCAACGCCTCGGCGATCGGTCCGGCGTTGCGCTCGGCCGAGGGGGCGTGCAGCTTGGCCCCCTCGGCCTGATGCGCGACCGAGGCCATCGGCGGCAGGGTGCGGCGCGGGGTCATGCGCCCTCTTCGGTGCGGTCGGTCGCCGGGGGCGGCGCGGGGGTGAGCGCGGCGAGGCGGTGGTAGAGCGCATCGTCCATGGCGAAGCCGATCGCGGCGAGGGAGGGCGCGATCTGCTCCGCCGAGCGGCCCGAGATGATCGGCACCGTCCCGGCGGGATGGTGCGCGGCCCAGGCGACGGCGAGCGTCGCGGGATCGGTGCCAAGCCCGGCGGCGATGTCCACGAGCGCGGTGGCGGCGTCCTGCATCCAGCCCTGACCGTAGCGGATCGCGTAGCGTTCGTTGCCGGTGAGCCGCCCGGTTTCGCCACGCGCGTATTTGCCGGTGAGCAGCCCGCCCGCGAGCGGCGAGTAGCCCGCCACCACCATCCCCTCAGCGGCCGCCATCGGCAGGATCTCCACCTCTGCCTGCCGCTTGATGAGGCTATACAAAGGTTGCAGGATCGAGATGGGCAGATCGAACCGGGCACCGATGCAGGCGGCTTTCATCACCTGCCATGCGGCGAAATTGGATAGGCCGACATGGCTGATCTGCCCGCGCGATTTCAGGTCGGCGAAGCACTCCAGCGTTTCCTCCAGGGCTGTGTCGGGGTCGAACCGGTGCAGGTAGAGGATATCGACGTGATCCATCCCGAGCCGCTGCCGCGAGAGATCGAACTGCGCGCGGATATTGGCGGCCCCCGCCCCGCCCGAATAGCCCGCCTTGGTCGCGATCACGAGGCGCTCGCGATGCGGTGCGGCAAAGCGGCCGAGCAGCGTCTCCGCCGCGCCGTCGGTATAGAGATGCGCGGTGTCGAAATGGGTGATGCCGGCATTGACGCAGGCGTCGAACATGGCGCGCGAGGCCGCCTCGTCCGCCGTGCCGCCGAATTGCATGGTGCCAAAGGCAAAGCGGCTCGCGGGGGTGCCGTCGGCGGAGGTGATCGGATTATTCATGGCGGCAAGGTGCCACGCGGCGAGACCGAAGAAAAGGTGCCGCCTTGCATCCGGAGGGCATGAGGCTTAGGCGATTCAGGAAAGACTGCGCCCGAGGACGCCGCCCGCATGAAGATGCACGAGACCTTCATCAAGCCGATGCACCCCGAGGGGCGCCGCTTTGTCGCGATCTTTGCCGGGGTCACGCTGCTCCTGTTTCTGGCATGGGAGCCGCTGGGCTGGATCGGCGCGGGGCTCACGCTCTGGTGTTACTACTTTTTCCGCGATCCCGAGCGCGTGACGCCCGCGCGCCCCGGCCTGATCGTCAGCCCGGCGGACGGCATCGTGTCGCTGATCGAGCCCGCCGTGCCGCCCGCCGAGCTTGGCCTGCCGGACGCGCCGCTCACCCGCGTCAGCGTGTTCATGAGCGTGTTCAACTGCCATGTGAACCGCGCGCCGGTGGCGGGGCGGGTGGCGAAGGTGGCTTACCGCCCCGGCAAGTTTCTCAATGCCTCGCTAGACAAGGCGAGCGCCGATAACGAGCGCAACGGCATCGTCATCGAGATGGAGGATGGCCGCGCGCTGCCGGTGGTGCAGATCGCCGGGCTGGTGGCACGGCGGATCGTGTGCTTTACCGGCGAGGGGCACGAGATCGCGCGCGGCGCGCGGTTCGGCCTGATCCGGTTCGGCTCGCGGCTCGATGTCTACCTGCCCGAAGGCGTGACGCCGCTGGTGCGCGTGGGCCAGACCATGATCGCCGGCGAGACGGTGATCGCGGAAACCGGACGTGCGGAGACGGGCGCATGAGCCGACCCCCGCGCAAGGAACTCACGCTGGCGCAGCTATTGCCCAACATGCTGACGGTGGCGGCGATCTGTGCCGGCGTCACTGCGATCCGCATGGGCGTGCAGGGCGATTACGTGCGCGCGGTGCAACTCTTGCTCATCGCCGGGGTGCTCGACGGGCTGGACGGGCGTCTGGCGCGGCTGTTGCGCAGCACCTCGGCGATGGGGGCGGAACTCGATTCGCTGGCGGATTTCGTCAATTTCGGCGTGGCCGCGCCGCTGGTGATCTATTTCTGGGGCCTGCAGGACATGCGGCACGCGGGCTGGATCGCGGTGCTGTTCTTTGCCGTGTGCTGCGTGATGCGGCTGGCGCGGTTCAACGTCAGCTCCCGCGAGGAGGGGGCCAAGGGCGGATCGGGGGCGTATTTCCAGGGCCTGCCCTCGCCCGCCGGAGCGCTGCTGGCGATGCTGCCGATGTTCTTTACCTTCGCGCTGCCGGGCATGTCGCCGCCGCCCGCGCCGCTGGTGGGGCTCTACATGGCCGGGGTGGGCCTGCTGATGATCTCGCCGGTGCCGGTGTGGTCCTTCAAACGCACCAAGATCTCACGCGAGAACGTCAAGTTCTTCCTGCTCGCCTTTGCCTGCGTGGCCGCGGCGCTGACGCTCTTTACCTGGGCGGCATTGATCGTGATCTGCCTCGCCTATGTGGCGGTCGTGATCTGGGCGGCCTTGATCTGGTATCCAGCGAACCGATCCTGATGAGTGACAGAGGGGACTGGTGATGGAGCTCGACGCGGTCAGGAACAGTTACGCCCGCTGGGCCCCGGTCTATGACGCGACCTTCGGCAAGATCACCCATGCCGGGCGGCGCGCGGCGGTGGCCCATATCGACGCCCGTGGCGGAGATGTGCTGGAGGTGGGGGTGGGCACCGGGCTGTCGCTCGCGGCCTACGGTCGCGGGCTGCGCGTCACCGGCGTGGACTATAGCGAGGACATGCTGCGCAAGGCGCGGGCGCGGGTGTCGAGGCTGGGGCTGGCCCATGTCGCGGCACTGCGGCAGATGGATGCGCGCGACCTAGATTTCCCCAATGACAGCTTTGACACCGTGGCGGCGATGCACGTTCTGTCGGTGGTGCCCGAACCCGACCGCGTGATGGCCGAGATCGCCCGCGTGCTGCGCCCCGGCGGGCAGGTCGTCATCACCAACCATTTCCGCCACGAGCGCGGCGTCTGGGCGGGGCTTGCACGCGCCGCCGCGCCGCTGGAGCGTGTGCTGGGCTGGCACTCGGATTTCGAGATCGACACGGTGCTGTGCGACCCGCGCCTGCATGTCGTCGCCCGCCGCGACCTGCCGCCGATGGGGATGATGACCTTTCTGGTTCTGGAAAAACGGATGAACTGATCCCCGGGACCGGCGGCATGGTCCGCCCCCCGGCGGCGCGGCGTGTGCCGGACACTCGCGGATACGGGTATCCGGCCGACGCCCGCCACCGCGCCCACTTCCCCCGCTCCGCGCGCTCTGCCATACTGCCGCCCAAGCCATAAAACAAAGAGCAGCGGCATGAACGATCTTCTCTCGCCCACCCCGAAATCCGAGTATGACGCCTCCTCGATCCAGGTTCTGGAGGACATGGAGCATGTCCGCCTGCGTCCCGGCATGTATATCGGCGGCAAGGACGACCGCGCGCTGCATCACATGGTGGCCGAGATCGTCGACAACTCGATGGACGAGGCGGTGGCGGGGCACGCCACATGGATCGAGGTGGAGCTGCACGCCAACGGCCATGTCAGCGTGCGCGACAACGGGCGCGGCATCCCCATCGACCCGCACCCCAAGGACCCGAGCAAGACCGCGCTGGAAATCATCTTTTGCACGCTCAACGCGGGCGGCAAGTTCTCGGGCGACAGCTACCAGACCTCGGGCGGCTTGCACGGGGTCGGCTCCTCGGTGGTGAACGCGCTCTCCGATCACCTGAGCGTCGAGGTGGCGAGGGGCCGCGAACTCTATCGCATGGCATTCTCGCGCGGCCTGCCGCAGGGCCCGCTGGAAAAGGTGGGCGCGGCCCCCAACCGGCGCGGCACCGCCGTCACCTTTCACCCCGACCCCGAGATCTTCGGCACGCTCACGCTCAAGCCCGCGCGGCTCTTCAGGATGGCGCGCTCCAAGGCGTACCTGTTCTCCGGCGTGGAAATCCGCTGGAAAACCGAGATCGCCGATGGCGAGACGCCGCAGGAGGCGACGTTCAAATTCCCCGGCGGTCTTGCCGACTACCTGAACGAGACGCTGGGTGGTGCCACCACCTATGCCGCGCGCCCGTTTGCCGGGACGGTCGATTTCCGCGACAAGTACAACGTGCCCGGCAAGGTCGAATGGGCGATCAACTGGACGCCCGCGCGCGACGGCTTCATCCAGTCCTATTGCAACACCGTCCCCACGCCCGAGGGCGGCACGCATGAGGCCGGGTTCTGGGCCGCGATCCTCAAGGGCATCAAGGCCTATGGCGAGCTGAGCAACACCCGCAAGGCCGCGCAGATCACCCGCGAGGATCTCATATCGGGGGGCTGCGCGCTGGTTTCGTGCTTTATCCGCGAGCCGGAATTCGTCGGCCAGACCAAGGACCGGCTGGCCACCACCGACGCGCAGCGCATGGTCGAGGGCGCGGTGCGCGACCATTTCGACAACTGGCTCGCCGCCGACACGAAATCCGCCGGCGCGATTCTCGATTTCCTCGTGCTGCGCGCCGAGGAACGGCTGCGTCGGCGGCAGGAAAAGGAAACCGCCCGCAAGACCGCCACCAAGAAACTGCGCCTGCCCGGCAAGCTGGTGGATTGCACGTCGAACACCCGCGACGGCACGGAGTTGTTCATCGTCGAGGGGGATTCGGCTGGCGGCTCCGCCAAGATGGGGCGGGACCGCAAGACGCAGGCGCTTTTGCCGCTCAGGGGCAAAATCCTCAACGTGCTGGGCGCGGCCTCGTCGAAACTGGGCAGCAATCAGGAAATCAACGACCTGACGCAGGCCCTCGGCGTGGGCTTGGGGACGAAATTCAACCTCGACGATCTGCGCTATGACAAGGTCATCATCATGACCGACGCCGATGTCGACGGCGCGCATATCGCGGCGCTCCTGATGACCTTCTTCTTTACCCAGATGCGCCCGATGATCGACGCGGGGCATTTGTATCTGGCCTGCCCGCCGCTCTACCGGCTGACGCAGGGGGCAAAGCGGGTCTATTGCCTCGACGAGGCCGAGCGTGATTTGTGGATGGAAAAGGGGCTGGGGGGCCCCAAGGGAAAGAATGGCGGCAAGATCGAGTCCAGCCGCTTCAAGGGTCTGGGCGAAATGGACGCCAAGGACCTCAAGGAAACCACGATGGACCCGGCCACCCGCAAACTCATCCGCGTCACCATCGACGAGGACGAGCCGGGGCAGACGGGTGATCTGGTGGAGCGCCTGATGGGGAAAAAACCGGAACTGCGGTTCCAGTATATCTCGGAGAATGCGAGGTTCGTGGAGGAGTTGGATGTTTAACCCGGCCGAGTATTCTTTGGATGCCGCCAAGTTAGTAATAAGTATTTTGACTCCAATAACAGTCGCTTTCGTTGGATACTTTCTCAATCAAAGACTGAAGAGTATCGACAATGCTCAATGGCAGAGTAGAAAAATTACTGAAAAGCGAATTGAGCTGTATGATGACATAGCGCCAGACCTGAATAAAGTTTTCTGCTTCTGCACCTTTCTCGGTTACTGGAAAGATATATCACCCCAAGATGTGCTCACGACTAAGCGAAACTTGGACAAAAAGGTAAATATCTATAGGCACTTGCTATCTGATGATTTCTACGAACTTTATAACGAATTTATTCACTTGGCGTTCACGACGTTCACTGGATGGGGTGAAGACGCAAAAATACAAGCTTGGATTGCCAATGGCATGGCAGATCGCCGGATACATGCCAACTACAAGTGGGAAGCGGCGTATGATGACATGTTTCAAGAAAATACTATCGCATCCTCTAAGAAATTCCAACAGACTTACTTTGACATGATGAATGCTCTTCGCAATTGTATTGGGCTTGATGAATAACCCGAAAACGTAGGATGGGTGTCAGCACAACAGATTCCTTCCAACATCGCCCAGATCTCGTTGGGATTCACCCGCCTTGTTCGCATAAACGAAGTACCTAAGCTAATCGCCGGGTCGCCCGTCGCACCGGAGGTACGTCATTGATAATCGACACGCCTTTGGCGTGACGGCCCGTCGACCGCGCGGCTGCCCCTTCCGCGGACAGGGCGCGACAGGCTCCACGAGATCCCCGCCTTCGCGGGGATGACGGGTGCGGGCGAATGCCCCATCACCCCTCTTGCCGCCACGCCCCCGCCCGCTTATCTTCCACGATGCAGCACCGGCCCCGCGCCGTGCCTGCTGCGCCCGAGGGCTCATCGCCCTGACCCTGTCAGGCTCCCCTGATCCCCTGAGCACGGACCGGCCCGGCATCCCGCCCGGACGGGATCTTTCAGGAGACGCTCCCATGTCCAAAGGTAAAAGCCAGAACAACCGCGAGGCCAAGAAGCCGAAGAAGGAAAAGCCCAAGGTCCTCGCCACCGCGAATTCCAACAGTGGCAAGACCGCCCCCGTGATCGGGGGCAAAGCGGTCAAGTAACACCGACCCCCACGCGCGGGGCGGTGTGATACCCGTCCCGCGCGCCGTCCCCTCCGGCGATGCGGGCAGACGCGCGGCCTGCGCTCGGCGGTTTCCGGCGCGTGCGCGCGCATTCTGCTTGTCCGTTTCCGCATCCTCGCCCGATAATGGCCTTGATCGTTTGTCATTCCTCAGGACAATCGCATGTGAAGGTACCGTTTCGGTCGAAAGGACATGTCTGCCGCAATGCTCACCGCCAATGAACAGCTTTTCCTCGAACTGGTGAACAGGGCGCGGCTCGATCCGCTGGCCGAGGCCGCGCGTCAGGGGATCGACCTGAACGCAGGTCTGCCGGATCCGGGCCAGGGGCTGGAAGAGATCGGCCCGGCACCGGTTCAGGCGCTCGCCCCCAACGCGCAAATACAGCAGGCGGCGGCGGGTCACGGGCAATGGATGCTCGACACCGACACGTTCGCGCATACCGGCGCGGGCGGGTCGAATCCCGCGGATCGCATGATCGCGGCGGGCTATGTCTTTGAGGGCAACTGGGCCTGGGGCGAGAACCTCGCGATGGTCAACACCACCGGCGCTCTCGATACGGAGGCCGCGATCGGACCCCACTTCGGCGACCTCTACGCCAGCCCCGGCCACCGCGTGAACATGTTCGACGGTAATTTCCGCGAGACTGGCGTGGCGCAGAGCCTGGGGGTGTTCACGGCGGCAGACAGCGACGGCGTGGTCCGCGACTGGAACACGTCGATGCTGACCCACAAGTTCGGCCTGTCGGGCAGCAGCGTCTTTCTTACCGGCGTGGTCTATGACGATCAGGACGCGGACGGCTTCTATTCCGTCGGCGAGGGGGTGGGGGCCGCACCCGTCGCCGCGGGCGGGGCTGTCACGACGACATGGGCCGCGGGCGGATACAGCCTTGCGCTCGACAGCAACCCGGCGGTCGCGGTGACACTCGGCGACGGGGCGGGGGCGATCGAGCTGATCGTGGACATGTCGGGCGACAACGTGAAGCTCGATCTGGTCGACGGCAACCGCATCCTGACCTCCGGCAATATCGTGCTGGGGGCGGGCGCGACCGACGTGGAGATGCTGGGCGCGGTGGACAATTCGGTCACCGGCAACGCGCTCGACAATCAGTTCCATCTTGGAGGTGGCGACAACACCCTGATCGGCGGCGGCGGGGCGGATACGGCCGTGTTCACCGGCCTGAGCACGGAATACCGGATCACCACCCTGGCCGATGGCCGCACGGAGGTGGCCGACCTGCGCGGCGGGCCGGACACGAATGGCACCAACCTGCTGACGGACATCACGTTCCTGCGGTTTGCCGACGAGACGCAGACGATCGGGCCGCCCGCCACGGGCACGGTTGCGCTTGGCGGCACGCTCCGCGCGGCGGACGGCACCGCGGTCGGCGAGGCCGGGCTGCGCTTTACGCTGTCGGACGGCACCGTGCTGGACACGCTCACCGATGCCGGTGGCGCTTTCGGCTTCGACCTGCCGGACGGGGCCACCGGTCATCTCGACCTTGCCGATGGCAACGGGCCCCACGCCCAGCCCACCGTGACCGACGCGCTCGATATCCTGCGGCTCGCCGTCGGCCTCGCGCCGTCCTTCGGGCCGGCCACGCCGCATGACCTGATCGCGGCGGATGTGGACCGCTCCGGTCAGGTCGGGGTCAGTGACGCGCTCGATGTCCTGCGTGTGGCGGTGGGTCTCGGGGCCGATGGCGTGGGCGACGCCGTTCTGCTCGGGTCCGATCAACCGCTGGATCATCTGACACCGTCGGATGTCAGCTATTCCGGCGGCGTTCAGCTCGACGGGCTGACCGCGGACGCGCATGTGGAGCTGACGCTGGTGATCCTCGGCGATCCGGGGGCGACGCTGGCGGTCTGAACAGGGTGTCGCGCCAGGCTCAGGCCCAGCCGTCGACATTCCCGAGTAGGATCGCCGTGGTCTCGAATCCCGGCTCGCCGGGCACGGGCAGCGTGAGACGCATCCCCTCGGTCGGTGGTGCACCGCCTTCCGCGATCATCGACATATCGGCAGCCGCGTCCATAAACACCCATTCCGGCGCACTGGGCGTTTGCAGCCCTACGGCAAAGCGGAGCGTATCCAGCGCATCGGCCACCGTCACCGCGCCGTCGCGGTCGAGATCGGCTGCGATCAGATCGTAGGGGGTGGCAGGCCCGAAGGCCGGCGCGAGACCCACGGCAAGCCGCAGGATATCCAGCGCGTCGGCCACACCGATGCCCGGATCGCCTGGGGAATAGTCGCGCGAGATGTGCAGCATCCCGCTCTGCCCCGCCGCCGCCGACAGGTCGAACCGGCCCAGCGCATCGGCACTCACCAAGAGTGGCGGGCCATCATCGGGGACGAAGCGCACCTGCGCGCCGGTGAGCCATGGGTTGAGGCCGTCGGGGTCGATCACCAGAAGCCGGTCGTTTTCGAGACTCGGCGGCGGTGCCGGGTCGGGGGCGGGACCGGGTGCCGGGTCCGGGCCGGGGGTCGGGTCCGGGACGGCGCCCGGGTCCGGGTCCGGGTCATCGGACGGCGCAGGCTGGTCCCGCACGGTCACAACCCCGAGCCTGTCCGGGCCGTCAAAGGCAAGATCGAACAGGTCGGCCCGCTCCAGCCCGCTGCCGTCGTGGCTGTCCAGCAAGATCACCTCGTCGCGGAAGGTGAGCCGCGCGCCCCCCTCCCGCGCGATCACCGCCAATTGCTCCGGGTTGCGCAGGAAACTGAAATCCGACAGGTCGAGCCGGTCGAGATGTGGGTTGAAATCGGTGATGCGGACCTCACCACCGACCCGGTGCAGCACGAAGAGATCCGCCCCCGACCCACCGGTCATGGTGGTTCCGCCCGGGCCGGCGACCAGGATGTCGTCGCCCGCACCCCCGTCTATGGTCGCCCCGTCCGCCTCTGCCACGATCAGGTCATGCCCCGCAGTGCCGGTCAGCGTGCCGCCGCCACGGATCACCGTGCCGATACCGGCCATCGGCACGGTCAGGTGCGCCAGACCGGCATCGCCCTGCGTGGCAGCAAGGATCTGCAGCGCGCCCTGCGCCTGTGTCATGCTCAGACGGGTGATCCCGTCCAGCCCGCCCGCCGGTCCGTTCGCGATGGCATCGAGATGCACCAGACGCCCGTCCGGCAGGAGTGTCAGCAGGTTGATCCCGTCATCGCCGCCCCCCGCAACGACAAAGACCTGCCCGGCCACCTCCGCCACGGCGATGTCCTGGACATCGGCAAACCGGCTGCCCCGGCTGTCGATCAGGTGATCGCGCAGCACGAACGTCCCGTCCGCCCGCATCTGCAGGACGCTGAGCGAGGAACTGCCGGCCGCCGCGAGGATCGCGAAGTCCTGACCATGTGCCTCGGTCAGGAGCAGCGCGGTGGCGGCATGGATGCCCAGCCCCTCGTCGGGCCCGCCCGTGCCGGTGACGGTTGCGGTGCCTGCGTCATCCAGCACAACCCCCGTGACCCGGTCGAGCAGCGCCTCGGCGCTCAACAGTACCGTCCCCTGCTGCGAGGAGCCCAGCGCCAGCGCCGCGCTCTGCCCGGGCAGCGACGCGATCTGCTCGAACCCGCCATCCGCCGCGGCACGGTAAACCGCGATCTCCTCGGCAGCACCGGCGAGCGCGAGGATATCCCCGCCCGGGGCACCGGCGAGATGCGCCAGAGTGACCACCGCGGCGGGCCCGTCCGTCAACGGCCCGGAGCCGATCCTGTCCCCGATCCGCCCGTCCGTATCGACCGGCAGGACAAACAGGCCAGTGGCCGACCCGCCCAGCACCACCTGCGCCCCGGCACCACCGTCCTGAAGCACAGCGAGTTGGGCGCTGATGTTTCCGCCGAAAGCACCATCGAAGCGCGCGCTGTCTGCGACCTCGAGCGTGCCGTCGGGCCGCAGCCGCCGGACGCTCATCCCGCCCCCGGCGCCGGTGGCGGCGATCACCATCATGGTCCCGGCGATATCGACCGCGGAAAGCGCCTCGATCCCCACGTCCAGAAGATCGTCTCCCACGGTCGAGCCGCCCTCGAAATGCAGGCGCATGCCACCCTCCGCAAACACGCGTTGCGGAGAAACTGAACGGCCCGGATGGCACGGGACGGCCCGGAATCATGGTCGCGGAGAGGACTTTCCGCTCACATTTATTTGAATTGGCACAAACGCCTCAAGTGCCTGGATTGGCGCAAACGCCACAACTCGCGGATGAAGGTACCCGGGGGGACTTTTTACCTTGAAATGGCAATCCCCGCACGCGAAACAGATGTATCAGACGTTGTTTCCTGTCGGGCATAAACTTGTGAGGCTGTCGTGAACGAGATTTCCAATTCCAAGCATAATGAACCCTCCCGCGTGGCAACCGACGCGGATCGGCGCGCCTATGTGCGGGACTGGATCGCACGCCGCCTGAACGGCAAGGCCATGGCGGCCACGGGCCTGCTTGGCACGGTCCTGAGCCTGCCGATGGTGGCCGCCGCGCAGGCCGCGCAGCAATTCGTCAGGGCCGACGGAATCGCCGGGGTGAGCGATGTGCAGGTCATGGACGACGGCTCGGTGCAATTGCAGATGTCCAACGGGATGACCGTTTCGGTCCCGGCGAGCGACGTGCGAATCACCGATGCGGGCGACGTTCTGGTCAGCGACCGCATCGTCGAGGTGGCGGCAGACGTCATGGCCGCGGCCGAGGGCGGCGGGTTGGGCGGCGGGGCCATTGCCGCCGGGCTTGGCGGCGCAGCCGTGGCCGCGGCAGCCGCCGGCGGCGGTGGCGGCAGCGACGGTGGCTCGGCGCCGCCACCGGTGCTCAACGGCGAAAGCTTTCAGTCCCAGGTCCTTGGAATCAGCGGCGGTTTCAACAGCGAGAACACGGGCATCACGCCGCCCGAGGGCACCACCACGATCGAGGTCACGATCACCGACGAAGAAGGCGGGGAAACGTTTTTCGAAGTCGAACCGGACGAAGACGGCAACTGGACCACTCCCGACCTTGGCGACGATTCGCCCCCGCAAGGCAACGTGACCGTGACCGTCAGATCGCTCGACGAGGGTGGCGAAGAGCTCGACAGCACCACGCAGGACTTTGTCGTTGACACGGTGGCACCGGAAATCACGATCGGTGATACCGGCGTGGGTGGCGATGGTGTGCTCAACATCACCGAGCAGGACGCGGGCATCACCATCTCCGGCGCCACCGATGCCGAGGACGGGCAAACCGTGACCGTCACGGTGGGGGCCGAGGAATTCACCGCCACAGCGTCGGGTGGCGAGTGGAGTGTCACCGTTCCGGCTGGCAGCCTCGCAGGGCTCGGGGACGATGCCACCGTCAACATCACCGCCAATGTCGAGGATGCCGCGGGCAACACGGCGGACGAGGCGACGGACAGTTTCACCACCGACCTCAGCGCCGGGATCACCCTCGATACCATCGCCGGAAAGGATGTGGGCGACGCCGGAACCGAAATCACCGCAGCCGACCGCGTGGGCGGCTTCGAGGTTGTCGGCACTGTGGAGGATGTGGAGAACGGCCAGCCCGTCACCGTCACGATCAACGGCCAGGATTTCGCCGGGACCGTCGCGGGCGGAGCCTTCACGGTTGAAATTGACGACCAGGCTTTCCTCGACGGCCTCGGCAACGGGCCGACCACCCTCAACGTCTCGGCCAGCGTCACGGACGAGGCGGGCAACGAGGCCACCACCCCGCCCGCCAGCATCGCCGCCGATTTCACCGGTCCGTCGATCGCCATCGACCCGATCCCCACCGCCGACGGCGACAACACCCTCAATATCGAAGAACGCGCAGACGGCTTCGAGATTTCCGGCACCACCGACCGCGTGGCCCCGGGCAGCACCGTCACCGTCACGGTGAATGGCGAGCCGCTTGCCGGTCCCGTCACCGTTGACGCGAATGGCGACTGGTCAGTCATCGTCGATCAGGGCGACGGCGGCACCTTCCCGCAAAACGGCCCGGTCACGATCGAGGCAGATGTCACCGACGACGAGTCCGGCCTTGAGGAGTCCGCCGCCCCGCTCGAACTCGACGCCGATCTCGAAGCGCCGGCCGTCACCATCACCGACACGGGCGTGGGCGACGACAATACCCTCAACCTCGCGGAGCAGGACGCGGGCATCACCATCTCCGGCACCACGACCGGCGTCGAAGACACCCAACAGGTCGAAGTGCGGCTTTTCGACGGCGGCATCCTCGTTCCCGGCGGCGGCGGTGATTTCTATCTCGCCGATGTAGACGGAAATGGCGACTGGTCGGTCGTCATTCCCGACACCACGCTTGCTCAGTTCAGCGGCGACGGCACCATTGAGGTGACCGCCAACGTATCGGACGCGGCGGGCAACGCGGCCCCCGAGGACGAGCAAAGCTTCAACCGCGACCTCACCGCACCCACCATCTCGTTTAACGACATTTCCGGCGACAACCAGATCGGCCTGCTCGACGTGCAGGGCAATCTCGAGATCACCGGCACCACCTCCGCCGAAGTGAACCAGCCGGTCACGCTGACCTTCAACGGGCAGGACTTCAACGGCTCCGTCATCAGCAACAGCCTCGGCGGTGCCGAGCCGAATGCGTGGTCCGTGACCGTCCCGCAAAGCGCCGTTGTGGCCATTCAGACGCAGGCCGACACCGGTGACGGAACACTGAGCAACATTCCTGTCTCCGTCACCGTCTCCGATCTCGCGGGCAACGCGGCGACGGCGCCTGCCGAAACCACCATCGACGCCGATTTCAACGGCCCCTCGATCACCATCGACGACATCGCGGGCGACAACATCGTCAACGCCACGGAGGCTGGCGAAAACATCATCTTCTCCGGCACCGTCAACAACGTGCCCGACACGCAGGAAGTGACGCTGAATGTCGGATCGCTGGAACTGAGCGTCGGGATATCCGGCGGCTTCTGGCAAACCTCGCTAACCCCGCAACAGGCGACAGACGCCGGCCTCACGGATGGCGCGACTGTCGATATCACGGCGGATGTCACCGACGGCGACGGCGTGCCCGCCCCGCAGGCCACGGCCCAGATCACCGCGGATTTCACCGCGCCCGAGGTGTTTTTCGACACCATCGCCGAATCCGTCTCTCCGGGGGATGATACCGACAATTTCCTCAACGAAGACGCCCTCGCCAACGGTATCGATTTGTCCGGGCACGCAACCGGCGCGACGGACGGCACCGTGGAAATCTTCTTCGGGGCTGGTGACCAATTCCCGTCAATCGCAAACGTGGATTCCGATGGAAACTGGTCGCTGGGCTTCACCGGCAATGTGGTCGACTCGAATTTCCCCGCCGGGGCGGGCGACCGCGTGCAGGACTTCATCGTCGTCGCCGTCGACGAGGCGGGCAACCGCTCCGACCCGGTGACGCGCACCGTGACCCTCGACGTCACCCCGCCCGAGATCCTGATCGATGCGATCTCGGGAGACGACGAGATCGGTCTGCTCGACGTGCAGGGCGACCTGGAGATCAGCGGCACCACCGATGCCGAGGTCGGCCAGGAGGTCACGCTGACCTTCAACGGGCAGACCTTCACCGGCTCCGTGCTCGGCAGTGGCCTGCCCGCAGGGCTGCCGAATTTCTGGGGTGTGGATGTCCCGCAAAGCGTGATCGAGGCCCTTCAGACGCAAGCCGATGCGGGCGACGGAACTCTGAACGGCATTTCCGTCACTGCCACCGTCACCGACGTCGCAGGCAACCCGGCAACCACACCCGCCACAAGCATGATCGGCGCCGATTTCAACGCCCCCTCGATCACCATCGACCCGATCACCGGCGACAACGTGATCAACGCCGAGGAAAGCGGTGGCGATGTCACCATCTCCGGGTCGACCGAGCGGGTCGGAGAGGGGCAGGACGTCACCGTGAGCGTTGACGGAACGCCGCTGCCGACCGTTCAGACTGACCCGACCGGCGCGTGGCAGGTCACCTTGCTGCAAGCCGATCTGCCAGCCGACGGCGCGTCCGTGAGCATCACGGCGGATGTCTCGGACGATGACGGGATCGCGGCCCCGCAGGCAAGCGAAACCCTCTCCGCCGATCTCACGGCACCCGGCATAAGTTTCGACATCATCCGCGAGAACATCGCCGGCTCCGACGATCCCGGCGATGACGGCTTCCTGAACGCCGCTGCGCGCACCGACGGCATCGAATTCATCGGCAGCACAACGAACGCGCAGGCAGGCGACACTGTCGAATTGTCCTTCGCAGGCAGCGGTTTCGGAGATATCGACGATTTTGGTGTCGGCAGCGCCACGGTTCAGGCGGACGGGTCATGGCGAATCGGTTTTGAAAGCGGACCGGTTCCGGTCTTCTTCCCGGTCGCCAATGGCGAGGGACCCGTGGATTTCGCCGTGGTGGTCATAGACGCGGCGGGCAACCGGTCCGCACCGGTGACGCGGACCATGACACTCGATGAAACCCCGCCCGGGGTGACGATAGATAGCCTCGAGTCGGATGGTCAGGCCCTCGGCCCGGTGATGAACATCGCCGAGAGCGGCGAGGACCTTGTGATCAGCGGCACCGTCAATGGTGCCGACGACGTCACCGTCACCCTCAACGGCACGGAACTGACCGGCGTCACCGTCAACAGCGGCGGCTGGGAGGTCACCGTGCCCTTTGCCACGCTGACGGGTCTCGGCACGGATGCCACCGTCGAGATCATCGCATCGGCGACCGACACGGCGGGCAATACCGGCACGTCCGATCCGGCCAGCTTCACCACCGACTTCACCCCGCCCACCATCGAGATCACCGATACCGGCGTCGGGCCGGACGATATCCTCAACATCGCCGAAAGCGACGCGGGGATCACCATCACGGGCAATGTGACCGGTGCCGAGGGCGAAACCGTCACCGTCACCCTGAGCGGTGTGGCCCCGGGTCCGATCACGGCAACCGGCCCGGTCACCGGCGGCACCTTCGCAGTGTTGTTCGATGACGTCGCTCTGGATGGTTTGAGCGGGTGGGCATCGGCCACCGTCACCGCCGATGTCTCGGACGCGGCGGGCAACCCGGCGACCCCGGCAACCGGCGGCTTCGACATCGACGTCACCGCGCCCACCATCGCCTTTGACGATCCGCCGCCCCAGCCCTTCACCCTCGATATCGAAGAGCGCGAGATGGCGGATGGCATCGACTTTACCACGTCGGAAACATCCGGCGCGAACGTCACCCTGACCTTCACCCATAGCGACGGTACCGCGGATATCGACAAGACGGTGGCGCTCGACACGCTCACGCCGGATGCGGGCTTGTTCACCCTGCCGCTGACCGAGCAGGAGGTGGACGGGCTGCGCGACCTGAGCGATTATACTGTCGCCATCACCATCACGGATGCGGCGGGCAACGTCGCGGAGACGCCCCCAAGCTTTGATATCTCGACCGATTTCGCGCCGATCCTCACCATCGACCCGATCGGCGAGGACGGGGCGGTGGACCTGTCGGATACCGCCGATGCCAGCATCACCGGCACCACCGTCGGGGTGGAACCGGGGCAGCAGGTCACCGTGGTGATCACCGCGGCGAGCGGCGCGACCCTGCTGGACACCTCCCCGGGCGCAGACAATATCGACGTGCAGGTCGATGCCAACGGAGACTGGACATTCGACGTGCCGCAATCCGCCATCGACGCGCTGGAGCCGGGCGAGACCTTTACCGTCGCCGCGAATGTCGAGAACGCGGCAGGGCGTGCGGCGGACGAGGCGAGCGCGGATATCGACGCGTATCTGGCCACTGGCTATAACTTTGTGAACACCGAAGAAAATGGGAGTACGCTGACGATCGTAGCCAATGGTAACGAGAACTTGGACGCGTCCGCTGGTCTTGGGATCGACACCACTTTGACTTTTGACACGGCGGACGCAAGTTTTGCGCTTGGGAGCACCACGGCAATTCTGTCCGGCCTCCTCCCGTTGCCAAATGAAAACAACGCCGCGAGCGGTGAGGTCATTTTCGGGGGTTTGGTCGCCACTCCGTTCACACTTCCTGCCGAACTCTACGGCTTCGAGATCGAATCCCAAGATGCTGGCCCGATCACGCTCAGCTTCGTCGACGACGAACAGGGCGGCCCGACCGAACTCCAGATCGGCACCTCCGGGGGCGACACGCTGACTGCGTCCAACATCGACTCGGTGATCCAGGGCAAGGGCGGCGATGACAGCATCGACGTCTCGGCCACCGGCACCGATGTCGTCGTGTTTGAACTCGATCAGGCCAGCAACGGTACCGATACCGTCACCGGCTTTACCTTGGGCAACACGTTCCAGTCGGATGTGATGGCTTTCCTGGGCGAGGCCGATCTGCGGGGCGGGGGAACGGATGTGGAAAGCCTGGGCAACGGTGGCCCGTTGGGCGCGGATACCGGGTTCGTGATCTTCACGAACGCGCTTGGCGGTACCGACGCGACCGCGCTCGAGACGGCCTTCGAGGGGCTCACGGGCGAGGCTGCGGGTGACGAGGTCTACTTCCTCGCCGGCGATGGCACAGATGCGGCGCTGGCGCGGGTCACGGTCGCCGCACCGGATGACGCCTCGGTCGAAATCCTCGCCAATTTCAGCGACATCGGCGATCTGAACCAACTCAGCCCCGACAACGTCATCCTGCCCGATCCGGTGACGATCGCAGTGACCTAGGGCAAGGGGCAATAATCGGACAGGCAAGCCGGTGCTGCGCAGTATCGGCCTGCCTCCGGTTCGCAAGGCCCGATATTTGCGGATTGATAAGAAACCTGGGGGATAGTCGGCAGTCATGAACGCGGTGACACAAACGGGGCAGGTGCCAGTCAGCCACGAGCGTCACGGCGGGCGTTGCTGGCGGCGGTTCACCTCTTATGCCTTTGCGCGGTCGCTGCATTGCGTGCCGGTGGTCCTGGCCGAGCTTGACCCGGCGGCGGCAAGCTTTCCGGTCGTCTTCGCCGAGGATGCGCAGGGGATGATGCCGGTGGCGCTCCTGCACTTGCGGCGCGACGCTGATACGCCCTTCGTCGCCGGGGACGGCTCGTGGCGCGGCACCTACGTGCCCTCGGCGTTGCGCGCGCATCCGTTCAGCGCCAGCGCCACCGGCGCGGGGGACGAAATGGCCCTGCTGGTCGATGAGGGCAGCGGGCTTGTCACCGACGATCCGCATGACGAGCCGTTCTTTGCCGAGGACGGCACCCCGTCAGAGCCGCTCGGTCAGGTGATCGCCTTCTTCCGCACCCGCGCCCTGTCGGAGCGCGACACCCGCACCGCCTGCGCGGCGCTTGGCGAGGCCGGGCTGCTCGCCCCGCTGCGGCCGCTGCCGGGCATGGACGACATGAGCGCGCAGGGGCTGTTCGCGGTCGATCCGGAAAAATTGCAGGCCCTGCCCGACAGCGCCCTGCCCGGGTTGTGGCATGAAGGCGCGCTGCGTCTGGCGCAGGCGCACCGGCTGTCGCTGCATCACGCGTCATGGATGGCGCGGGCGCTCAGTGCCGCTCCGGGGGCCACCGCCCCGGCCGCCCCGGCCCCGGCCCCGGATGCACCCGGTTCGCGCCTGTCGGATTTCCTGTCGGCGGTCGCCGACGCGCGGGACCGCGACAACGGAGAGCAGGGATGAGGGCGGCGCTCGCGATAATGGCCCTCGGCGTGCTGGTCGCGTGTACCGAGCGGCCCGACCTCACGCAAGTGCAGCGCAGCCTCGCGCCCGGGACCGCCGGGCTACAGGGGGACCGCGTGCCCGATGGCCTCGCCACTGATCCGTTCGGTCTGGCGATCGCCCGCGCGGTCGTGACCAACCCCGATCTGGCGCGCAACGCCGCCGACATCCGCGCCGCGCGCGCCAATCAGAAGGCGGTGGACGGGGCGTTCCGCCCCGATCTCAACGTCGGCATCAGCGCCGAGAGCCGCCTCGTCGGCAGCGATTCGGACAGCAATACCTCACCCTTCCTGCGGGTGTCGCAACTGGTCTACGATGCCGGGGCGGCGCATGCCGATCAGACCGGCGCGGAGGCGCGGGTGCTCGAATCCCGCGCCCGGCAGCTCGAGGTCGCCTCTTCCGTGGCGCTGGAGACGGTCGAGACCTATCAGAGGCTGATCACCAGCCGCCGCCTGCTTGACCTCGCCAACGAAAACCTGCGCGTGCTGCGCGGGTTTGACCGCCAGATCCGCGAGCGCGTGCGCAGCGGCGCGGGCTCGACCGCCGACAGCCTGACCGCGCGCAGCCGGGTGGCGGATGCCGAGACCCGGCGCGTCGACGCGCAGGCGCGTCTCGACCGCGCCGAAGCGGCCTTTCGCCGTCTCTTTCAGGAGCCGCCCGGCAATCTGCCCCGGCCCGTGACAGCGCCGCCGCTTCCCGCCGACGAGACCGACGTTCTGGAGCAGAGCCCGCGCCTGCGCAGTGTCACCGCCGCCCTGCGCGCCGCCGAGGCGGATCTGAGCGCCGCCCGCGCCCGCCGCCTGCCGGCGCTGGAACTGGGCGCGACGGGACGGCGTGATTCGGGCGGGGGGGCCGATGTCGGGCTCGACCTGACGCTGAATTACAGCCTTGACACGCGGGGCGAGCTCCGCGCCGCCATCGACGCGGCCGAGGCGCGCCTGGACGCCACGCGGGCCGAGCGGGACATGCTCTTGCGCGACGTGCGCGAGGCGCTGGCCTTCGTGCGGGCCGATCAGGTGGCGGGCGATGCGCGTGTCATCGCCGCCCGCAAGGCCGCGGACACCAACGCCCAAAGCGTCGACACGGCCCGCGAGCAGTTCAGCATCGGACGCCGGAGCATGGTCGATCTGCTGGATTCGCAGCGCGATTATGTGCGTGCGGAGGAAACCCTCATCCTCGCCGAGGAAGAGCGGTTCCTTACCGACTACGCGGCGCTGGCCCTCACCGGCGACATCATCGACGTGTTTGCGATCCCCTTGCCCGAGGTCGCGCCATGACGGCGCCGGAGACCGGGCCGCGCGTCGTCACCCTGGACCGCGAGGCGCACAGCCGACCGGACGAGACGTCGCCCCTGGAGGCCTGCCTGCTCCATGCCGCCGCCTTTCTCGACCGTCCGATGACGCTGGCCGCGCTGCATGCCGTGCAATCGTCGGAAGCCGAGGGCAGCCTCGGGGTGCGCGAGGCCATCACCGCCGCCGAGCGCGCCGGGATGCAGGCCGCGTTCGGGGCGCGGCCTCTGCGCGATTTCGATGCCGCGCTGACCCCCGCGATCCTGTTGATGGAGGGCGGTCGCGCGGTCGTACTGCATGGTCTGGCAGACGAGGACCGGCTGGCGATATACGACCCGCTGCTCGGCGAAGGCATCGGCGAAGTGCCCCGCGCCGAGATCGCCGAATCCTATGCGGGCCACGCCATCCTGCTGCGGCGCGAGCATCGCGAGGATATCCTTGCGACCACCGAGGGGCGGCGGGGGCATTGGTTCTGGTCGGCGCTCGCCGCCAACCGCTGGTCCTATACGCAGGTGCTGCTGGCCGCGGTTCTGGCCAATTTTCTGGGCCTCACGACGTCGATCTTCATCATGGTTGTGTATGACCGCGTGCTGCCCAACGAGGCGACGGAATCGCTCATCGCGCTCACCATCGGCGTCGGCATCGCCCTGCTGTTCGATTTCGTGATCAAGAGCCTGCGCGCCGGGTTCATCGACCGCGCCGGACAACGCGCCGACATGGCCATGGGACGACGCATTTTCGATCAACTGCTCGATATGCAGATGCGCGCGCGCAAGGGCTCGACCGGGGCGCTTGCCAGCACCCTGCGGGAATTCGAGACGCTGCGCGATTTCTTTACCTCGGCGACGCTGGTGGCGGTGGTAGATCTGCCCTTCATCCTGCTTTTCGTCGGGGTGATCTACCTGATCGGCGGGCCGCTTGCGATCGTGCCCGCGATCGCTGTTCCGGTGGTGCTTTTGGTCGGCCTCGCCGTGCAGCCGCTGCTGGCCCGGCTGGCCGAACAGAGCTTTGCCGACGGACAGTCCAAGCAGGGCGTGCTGGTGGAAACCGTCTCGGGGCTGGAGACGATCAAGGCCACCGGGGCCGCCCGGCGCATGCGCGCCCGCTGGGAAGACGCCATCGCCCGGCAATCCGAACATGGCACGCGCAGCCGCACGATCACGCAATTCGCCATGAACGCGACCGCGTTCACCCAACAGACCGCGCAGGTCATGATCGTCTTCTACGGCGTGTTCCTGATCACCGCCGGAGAGGTCAGCATGGGCGCGCTCATCGCCAGCGTGATCCTGACGGGGCGGGCCCTGGCACCGCTGGCACAGCTTGCTCAGACGCTCACCCGGCTCAACCAGGCGCGCAGTTCCTACCGCAATCTCGATGCCCTGATGCGCGCCGACAGCGAGCGCCCCGAGGGTCGCCACTGGATCAGCCGCCCGAAACTGAACGGTCGCATACGCTTCGACAATGTGCATTTTACCTATCCCGACCAGATGGTCGCAACGCTCGATGGCGTCAGCTTCACCGTTGAACCCGGTGAGAAGGTCGCGATCCTCGGCCGGATCGGCTCGGGCAAGAGCACGATCGCGCGGCTGCTTCTCGGGCTTTACGAACCAGACCGCGGCGCGGTCCTGATCGACGACACGGACATCCGGCAGATCGACCCCGGCGATCTTCGCCGAAATGTCGGGTCGGTGCTGCAGGACGTGTGGCTCTTTACCGGGACCGTGCGCGAGAATATCGCCATCGGCGCGCGCCGTCCCCGCGACGCCGATATCATAGACGCCGCGCGCGTCGCCGGGGTCGAGGATTTCATCGCCCGGCATCCGTCCGGCTACGATCTGATGCTGGCCGAACGCGGCGAGGGGCTGTCGGGCGGGCAGAAACAGGCGATCACGCTCGCGCGCGCGCTGGTCGGGCGGCCGCCGGTCCTGCTGCTCGACGAGCCCACCAGCGCCATGGATGTGCAAAACGAGCGCGATGTCATCGCGCGGCTCAAGGACGAGGCACGCGAGCGCACCGTGGTTGTGGTGACCCATCGGACAAGCCTTCTGGACCTGGTGGACCGCGTCATCGTGATCGAGGATGGCCGTGTGGCCGCGGATGGCGACAAGTCGTTGCTGGCCCGCGGCGGGCGGCAGGCCACGGGCGGCAAGGATGGCGCGTGATCGCGATCTGGAACGGCTGGCGCGAGAGATGCGCGGGCGGTCGCCGCTGCGCGGCTCGCTTCTGCTCCTGACCATCCTCGCCTTTCTCGCGACCGCCGTCATCTGGGCCGCCAACACGGAAATCGACGACGTGACCCGCGCCGACGGGCGCATCGTGCCCTCGGCCTCGATCCAGGTGATCGAGGCCTCCGAGCCGGGGGTGCTCGAGGCCCTGCATGTCAGCGAAGGCGAGGTGGTCGAGAAGGGCGCGCTCCTGATGGAGCTTGATGGCACCATACTCGACAGCCAGTTGGATCAGGAACAGCAGCGCGCCTATGGCCTGATGGCCCGGATCGAACGGCTGCAATCCGAGATCGACGGAGATCCCCTGCGCTTCACCCCCAACCTGGTGGCGCGGGCGGCGGATGTCGTGAAATCCGAAACCGCCCTCTACCGAGGCAGGCAGGTCGAATTGCAGGCCGAGATCGACATTCTCGAACGCCAGCGCCTGCAACGCCGGCAGGAGTACGAGGAAGGGCTGGTGGACCGCCAGACCGCCCGGGAAACCCTCGCCGTCCTGACCGAGGAACGCGACATGATGGCCCCGCTGGTCGAGCGCGGGATGGAGCCGGCCACCACGCTCCTGTCGCTGCGCCGCTCCGAGGCCGAGTGGCGCGGACGCGAGGTGCGCGCCGAAGCCTCGCTCGAGCGGCTGCAGAGCGCGCTCGACGAGATCGACGACCGGATCGCCGCCCAGCGCAGCCGCTTTCGCAGCGCCACGCTGACCGATCTGGCGACCGCCACGGCCGAGCTTGCGGCGCTCAAGCCGGCCCTTCCCGCGCTCCAGAGCCGTGCCGCCCGGTCGCGCATTACCGCCCCCGTGCGCGGGATCGTCAACCGCGTGCACCGCGCCACGCTGGGCAGCATGGCCCGCTCGGGCGAGGAACTGATCGAGATCGTGCCGCTCGATGACACGCTTCTGGTCGAGGCCTATGTCCGGCCCGACGATATCGCCTTTCTTTATCCCGGCCAGCCGGTCAAGGTGACGATTACCGCCTACGATTCCTCGCGCTATGGCAACCTTTCGGGCGAGATCCTGCGCATCGGCGCCAACACCATCACCCGCTCCGAGCGCAGCGAGGAAGAGGTCTTTGTCGTCGAGGTCCGCACCACCGACACCATCCTGGACGCCGATGGCGTCGCGGTGGAGATCATGCCCGGCATGGTCGCGCAGGCGGATTTCATTGCCGGGCGCAAGACCGTGCTGGATTACCTGATGCGCCCGGTCGTGCGGGTCAAGGAGCGCGCCCTGCGCGACTGAGCCGGGGGCCGCGCGGGCCCGCCCCTGCCGGAACGGGCACGCGCCTTCTCGATCACGCCTCTGCGGGGCTTCCCAGCACCTCGGCCACGCTGCCCAGCAAGACGCCGGTCAGCTCCACCGGTCCGCCGAGCTGACCCGGATCTCCGGTCTCCGCACCGGTATCGAAAACGACATTGTCAGCCGTGACACCCGAGAGGTCCTGCCCCTCGTCCATGAACACCCAGCGAGGCGCGTTCCCGGTCTCCAGCCCGACGGCGAACCGCAGGATGTCGAGCGCGTCACTGACACCGACCTGGCCGTTCTGATCGACATCCGCCGCGATGAAATCCATCGCGCTGGCCGGGCCGAAACTCGGGTCGAGCCCGACCGCGAGCCGCAGCGCGTTGAGCGCGTCGCTCACGCCGATACCGGGGTCCATGGCATCGTCATATCCGCGCACCGCGTCCACCTTGCCCCCGGGCGAGTTGGACCCGAGCGAGATGTCGTATTGGCCCGCGCCCGCGTCGGCCTTGCCGAGGATCGGGGCCCCGCCCGCGGCCGAGAAATTGACCACCGCGTCGTCGAGCGCCGCATCCCCCCGGTCCACGAGGCTGACATCGATCGTGATCCGCTGCTCGCCATCTGCCAGCGCGCCCGCCGACCCGGCATTCTCGGGGGTCGGCGCGGCCTCACCCGAAGAGGACTCGATGAACCTGGCGTCGCCGGCCACAAGGAAATCCTGCACCGCGTTCTCGAACGCGAGCGTGCCGGGGATGAGCCCGGCATCCGTCACCGCCTGCTGTGCCGTGCTCACCTGCTCGTCGGTAAACCCGTCCGTCGGGCCGCCACCGGGCGCATCGGGGTCATACAAGCCGTCAAGCGTCTCGCCCGCATCATAGATGAACAGGCTCTGCTCCCCGGTCGTCACCCGCCAGTCATCGCGCAGGTTCGGATTGGTGCCCGTATCGTTGCCGTACAGGTCCTCGAACGCCAGCGGCCGCTCCAGCACGGTGCCATCGGCCAGGGCGATATCGTTGTCGGGATTGCCATCGCCGTCACCCAACAGCCCCTCGACCTGCCCGGCCATGTCGGCGCTGATCTGCACGCTGAGATCGACATACCCCTCGCGCACGATCACGTTGAGCCGCGCATCGCCCGCGCCCACGGTGCCGTCCGCTCCGGCGAAGATGACGGAGTACATGTTGCCCTCACGGACAATCAGGTCGCTGCCGACATCGATGGCATCGCCATCTGCGATCGTTGTCGCGCCCCCGTCGATCGAAAGCGGACTGGCATCGGCCGAGTCGATCATCACCTCGGACCCGTTCCCCAGCCGCGCGGCAATCGCGATATTGGCCGAGACGTTCGGCAGGGGCTGATCCGCATCGTCGAGAACCGGCCCCATCCGCGACTGGATCTCGAACTCGCTGAAGCTGCCACCCGAGGTGCCGCGCAACAGAACGAACTCGCCGATGGCGTGGAAATCGTAGCCCACCCCATCGAGTGTCAGCAGGTGCGGATCGCCCACCGTCCACGCAATCGGCGTGGGCGGCGGCGGCGGTGGCGTGCCGGCATCGGGATCGGCCAGCGCCTGCACCTCGCCCACGGTCAGGCTGTCAAAGATCAGGTTGCCGCCATTGCCCAGATCGACCGTGGTCTCGCCCCCGTTATCGAACGCGTTCTCCAGCGCCGTGTTGCGCCCGACCAGCCCAAGCTCCGTGAACGAGAAATCAAGTGCATCCTCGGCGGCGTTGAAATCCTCGATCACCGTGCGCCCGTTGCCGACGAAGAACACGTCGCTGCCGGTCCCGCCGTTGAGCGTGGAATCCCCTTCGCCTCCGGCCAGCGTGTCGTCACCGCCCCCGGCGGTTATGGTGTCGCTACCCTGACCACCTTCGAACAGTTCGCTCTCGCCGGTGCCGATGAAGGAGTCGTTCCCCTGCGTGCCGCGGAAGTGCTCGAAACCGGAGATCGTGTCGGTAAAGGAGCCACCGCCGAAGAATGTACCCGTCACCACACCGGTTTCGGCATTGATGTCGACCGACTCGATGAACGAATCATACCGCAACCGGTCAAAGCCCAGCCCGCCAGTGAGGTCGTTGTTGCCACCGGTGTAGCGGTAGGATTCGGCATTGCCCGAGCCCAAGAAAGTGTCATCGCCACCTGAGCCGCGCACCTCCCAGACCGGGGCGGTGCCGCCGATGGTCTCGGCATTGCCGAACCCGTCATTGGCAATCTCGCCTGTGGCAAGGTTCACGTCGATCCCGTTGCCGTCGCTCATGTCGAGCCGCACCGCGCCGATGGGGTCGAACGGGTCGGTACGTTCGGTTCCGTTGCTGTTCACGATGATCGTATCCTGCCCGTCTCCGGGCCGGATGCTCATCCATTGTTCGCCCTCGGGCGAGACATCGAACGTGTCGCCTGCCGCGGTCCCGACAATCGACAGACCACCCGACGTCCAGCCAGCAAGGAGAGGCGCCTGTACATCGCTCAGAGTGTCCGTGCCGAGGCCATCCTTGATAATGGTTCCGGTATTGCCGCCACCGTCGATGGCCACCGAGATCGGCCCGCCAAGCGCCGAGTAGTCGATTTCAACAAACCCGCCCGGTTCAGAGGTGATCCCGGTGAAGTCGATGGTGTCATTCCCGGCGGAGCCCAGCACGAGATCAAAGCCGGGATTGTCCCCGGTCGTGATCAGATCATCCACCGCCGTGCCTTCGAGCGTGTCATCGTTATCGGTGCCCTGCACGAGGTTGGCGGTCCCCGGCTCGACGAATTGCACATCGGCCCCGGCCAGATCACCCGGCGCGAGGCCGCTGAACAGCACCGTGCCGGTGCCGAACGTGACGAGCGTGTCTCCGCCTTGCGCCACGGCCCCCGAAACAGCCGCATCCACCGCCGTCTGATCCAGCCCAGCCACGCGCACGATCAGCGTCTCGCTGTTCGGGTCGAAATCCGAGATCGTGTCATTGCCGCCCAGATGCACGAAGGTATCGGTGCCGCCACGGCCCTCGTAGCGGTTGTCCACTCCCGCCTCACCGGTGATCTGGTCGTTGCCGCCCGAGCCGCGCAGCCGCTCGAAGCCGGAGATGCTGTCGGTGAAGGTGCCGCCACCGTCGAAGGTGCCGTTCACCACACCACCCGCCGCGTCGATCACGACCGAAGCCACACCAGAGGAATCGTAGCGCAGCCGGTCGAAGCCCAATCCGCCGTCGAGGTCGTTGTTGCCGCCGGTATAGCGGTAGGATTCGGCATTGTCCGAGCCGACGAAGCTATCATCCCCGCCAGAGCCCCAGACCTCCCAGATCGGCGCGTTGCCGTTGATCTGCTCTATGTTGCCATAGCCGTCATCGGCAATCGCCCCTGTGGCGAGGTTCACGTCGATCCCGTTGCCAAAACGCATGTCGAGCCGCAAGGCGCCGACGTCATCATTCGGATCGACGCGCTGACCGACAGACGTGTTGATGGTGTAGGTGTCCTGCCCCGCACCGCCGCGAATGCTCGTCCATTGCAGATCATCCAGTGTGACGTTGAACGTGTCGTCAAAATCGGTGCCGTCGAGACCGAGGCCACCCACGGTCCAGCCCGCGAACATCGGATTCTCCACGCCAAGCAACGTGTCGATGCCAAGCGCCCCCTTGTCCACCGTGCCGGTATTGGCCGCCCCGTCGATCGTCACATCGATCCCGGAGCCGAGATCGCTGTAGCGCAGCCCCATGAAGGAAGTGTTCGGGTTCATGCCGGTCATGTCGATGGTGTCATCACCCGCAGAGGCGACTACCACATCCCCGTCCGGCGTGGCATCCCCGGTCGTGATCAGGTCATTCCCGACCGTGCCCTCGAGGAAATCATCGTTATCCGTGCCCTGCACGAGGTTGGCGCCCCCCGGCTCGACGAATTGCACATCGGCCCCGGCCAGATCACCCGGCGCGAGGCCGCTGAACAGCACCGTGCCGGTGCCGAACGTGACGAGCGTGTCTCCGCCTTGCGCCACGGCCCCCGAAACAGCCGCATCCACCGCCGTCTGATCCAACCCAGCCACACGCACGATCAGCGTCTCGCTGTTCGGGTCGAAATCCGAGATCGTGTCATTGCCGCCCAGATGGGTGAAGGTATCCGTACCGCCTTCGCCCTCGTAGCGGTTGTCCACCCCCGCTTCCCCGGTGATCTGGTCGCTGCCGTCCGAGCCGCGCAGCCGCTCGAAGCCGGAGATGCTGTCGGTGAAGGTGCCGCCTGCGGTGAGCGTGCCCGTCGCCGTGCCCTCGCTCACGTCGATATTGACCGATGCGATCTGGAACGAATCGTAGCGCAGTCGGTCAAAGCCCGCCCCGCCGTCGAGCGTGTCGTCGCCGCCCGTGGGCCGGAAGGATTCGGCGTTGGCCGATCCGGTAAAATCGTCGTTCCCGCCAGAGCCGAACACCTCCCACACCGGGGCTGTGCCACCGATGGTCTCGGTATTGCCGAACCCGTCATCGATGATCTGATTGCTGGCAAGGCTCAGGTCCACATTGATCCCGTTACCGTCCGACATATCCAGCCGGATCAATGACGGGTCGCCGCCCACGGTGATCGTGTCCGTGCCGTCACCGGGGCGAAAGCTCATCCATTGCTGACCCTCGATCGCCACATCGAACGTATCCGCGCCGGAGGTGCCCAGGAGCGACAGCCCCCCCGTCGTCCATCCAGCAAGCAACGGGAGTTCGACATTGGTGAACGTGTCGGTGCCAAGCCCGTCCTTGGCCACGCTGCCGGTATTCGCGCCACCATCGACCTGCACATCGATGGTCGTGCCGATGCCGCTGTAATCGACCGTGACGAACCCGCCCGGATCAGACGTGATCCCGGTGAAGTCGATTGTGTCGTCACCCGCCGTGCCCAGAACGAAATCACCGCCCGGATTGTCCCCGGTGGTGATGCTGTCATCAGCCCCCGTGCCGACAAGGTCATCATCACCATCCGTGCCGATGGTATTGCCAATCTGCGACACGCCCGCATCGCCAAGCTGCGCGGGGATCGCCTGAATTTGCGCCTCGGACAGCCCACGCAGGGCCAGATTGCCGCTTTGACTACCGAAATCGACAAGGAAAAAGAAGTCGCCGAAAGGATCGGTGAACGGAATCGGCGCGGCGAAGGCATCGTCGACATCCTGCTGGGTGAGGCCCGGCAGATCGATGAAAAGCGTGTCGGTCAAGGGATCAAAATCGCTAACTTGGTCAAAACCGCCACGATAGACATAAGTATTCGATCCGCTGCCTAGAACCACGTTATCGTTACCCAGTCCGCCGACAAGCGTGTCATCACCACCGCGCCCTTCCAGCCTCACGCCGCTGCCATCGGCGATCATCAGGTCACCGCCATCGGAGCCGCGCAGGCTGTCGATGCTGTTGACCGTGTCGGTAAATGTGCCGCTGTCGGTGACGACACGGACCTGACCCGCCGACAGATCGGCCTCCACACGCTGCACCTGCCCCACGTCGTATCGCACCCTGTCACTGCCCGCGCCGCCGATGAGCGTGTTGCTGCCGCTTTCGTAGCGATACGAAGCGCCCGCATCCGAGAACGTGACCGTATCGTCGAAGCCCGATCCGCGTATCTCATGCACCGGGGTCGTGCCGGTGATCGTCTCTTCATTGCCGAACCCGTCATCGGCAATCGCGCCGGTGGCAAGGTTGACGTCAATGCCCTGCGTCGCGTCGCGGAAATCCATCCGCACGAGGCCGCTGCCATTGATGTTGTAGCTGTCGATGCCGTCGCCGCCGCGAACGCTCATCCACTGATTGCCCTCTGGGGCAAGGTTGAAGGTATCGCCCTGCGCGGTGCCGAAGATTGCCAGCCCGCCATTCACCCAGCCCGCCGAAAGCGGCTGCGCCACGCCAACGAGCGTGTCGGTGCCATTCACGCCCTTGTCCACGGTCGCGATGTTCGACGCGCCGTCCACCGTGATCGTCGCCGGACCGGTCACTGCGCTGTAGTCGATGGTGACAAAGCCGTTGACGCCATCGTTGCCGGACATGTCGATGGTATCATCGCCGGTCGAGCCGTTGACGACATCGCCCAGCACGGAGGTGGCATTGCCGGTAAGGATAACATCATCCCCCGGCGTGCCGTTCAGCACGTTGTCATCGTCCGTGCCCTCCACGAGGCTTGCCGCGTCGAGATCGACGGCCTGCACGTTGGCCCCGGCCAGATCAACCGGCGCAAGACCCTTGAAGAGTACCGTCCCGCCGCCGAAGGTGACGAGCGTGTCACCGCCCTGCGCCACCCCAGTAGACATCGCCGTGTCGACCGCCGCCTGGTCCAGCCCCGCCACGCGCACGATCAGTGTCTCGGTTGTCGGGTCGAAATCGTCGATCCGGTCATTGCCGCCCAGATGCACGAAGGTGTCGGTGCCGCCACGGCCCTCGTAGCGGTTGTCCACCCCCGCCTCACCGGTGATCTGATCGTTGCCGCCCGAGCCGCGCAGCCGCTCGAAGCCGGAGATGCTGTCGGTGAAGGTACCGCCTGCGGTGAGCGTGCCCGTCGCCGTGCCCGCGCTCGCGTCGATGGTGACCGACGCGATCTGGAACGAATCGTAGCGCAGCCGGTCGAAACCCAACCCGCCGTCGAGCGTGTCGTCGCCCCCCGTGGGACGGAAGGATTCGCCGTTGCCGGAGCCCGTGAAAGTGTCATCCCCCGCCGAGCCCATCACCTCCCAGACCGGCGCGGTGCCGCCGATGATCTCGGCATTGCCGAACCCGTCGTCGTTGATCGTGCGCGTGGCGAGATTGACGTCGATCCCGTTGCCATCATCCATCTGGAGCCGCACCAGGCCAGTGCCATCGACATTGATCGTGTCCAGCCCGTCGCCGGGCCGGATGCTCATCCATTGCTGGCCCTCGGGCGACACGTCGAACGTGTCGGCGGCGGCGGTACCCTGAATCGACAGCCCGCCGGCGATCCAGCCCGCGTTGAGCGGGTTTTCGACATCGAGCAGCGTATCCGTGCCATCGGCACCTGCATCGACGCTGCCGGTATTGGCCGCGCCGTCGATCTGCACATTGATCGGCCCGCCGAGCACGCCGTAATCCATCACGAACCACGCGGTGGACTGGTTCATGTCGCTCATGTCGATCGTGTCATTGCCGGTGGACGCCACGTAGAAATCGCCGTTGGCGTCGGTATCGCCGGTGACCACGAGGTCATCCGCGTCCGTCCCGACGAGAGTGTCGTTGCCGTCGCTGCCCTCCACGAGGTTGAAAGGATCTCCGCTGAACGAGCCTTCGAGGCCAAGCAGAATGTCCTCCCCCGGGCCGAAGTCACCGGATGCCGTTCCGGCGTTGATGATCGAAGCTTCGAGCGAGTTGAATTCGGCCACGGTCGTGGGCTCGGTCAATGGATCGCCCCCGATCTGGAAGATCGCATCCGTATTCGTGTCGGGATCGAAGATGGCCAGAATGATGTGGATGCCCGCGGGTGTTTCGATGAATCCGATGGAGGTTTCGAGCGAATCGTCGTTCAGCACGTCGGTGCCGTTCACCGAGGCGCTTGCCATCGGTGTCCCGCCGATGTCCACGAGCGGGAGCAGTTCACCGGGAGGAGTCGGAAGCAGCGAATAGTTGATCACGGCCGATGGGTCTGGCACGTCCGCGGCAAACGTGGCAGGGGAGACCGAAATCGGGTCGTCGTTGCTGTCATTGGCGATGAGAAAGCCGGTCAGCGTTACTGTCGTCATGAACAAATCCTCTCAAACTCGCGCGACGACAAGACCGGCCGAAGCGCATCACATCCAATGTGACGTCGCCCCCAAAACCGGAAACACGGCATAGCCGACAATCACTTGCAAAGATGACTACACAATTGCGTGTTTAAGGCAAGAGGCCGGATTTGAACGGGCTGGCCTGGCTTTCATAATTCCGTGTCCGGGGCAAAATCCCGGCTTTGAAAAAGCCGGTGTGGCTATTCGGCAATCATGCGGGCCGCACGCCGCTGCCATCGGCGATCATAAGGTCACCGCCACCGGAGCCGCGCAGGTTCTCGATGCTGCTGACCGTGTCGGTAAAGACGCTGCTGTCGGTGACAACGCGGACCTGCCCACCCTGCAGATCGGCCTCGATACGCTGCACCTGCCCGACGTCATAGCGCAGCCGGTCATTGCCCGCGCCGCCGATGAGCGTGTTGCTGCCGCTTTTGTAGCGATAGGAGTCGCCCGTGTCCGAGAACGTGACCGTATCGTCAAAACCCGACCCGCGGATTTCATGCACCAAGGTCGTGCCGGTGATGGTCTCGGCATTGCCGAACCCGACATCGATGATCTGATTGCTGGCAAGGCTCAGGTCCACATTGATCCCGTTACCGTCCGACATATCCAGCCGGATCAATGACGGGTCGCCGCCAACGGTGATCGTGTCCGTGCCGTCACCGGGGCGAAAGCTCATCCATTGCTGACCCTCGATCGCCACATCGAACGTATCCGCACCGGAGGTGCCCAGGAGCGACAGCCCCCCGTCGTCCAGCCCGCGAAAAGCGGGTTCTCGACATTGGTGAACGTGTCGGTGCCCAGCCCGTTTTTGACCACGCTGCCGGTATTGGCCCCGCCGTCGATCTGCACATCGATGGTCGTGCCGATGCCGCTGTAATCGACCGTGACAAAGCCGCCCGGCTCACCCGTGATCCGGTGAAGTCTATCGGTCACTACCGCCCGAGGCAAAGACGATGTCAGAAGCGGGGTTGTCCCCACTCGTGATCACGTCATCACCGACAGTGCCCTCGAGGGTGTCATTGCCGTCCGTGCCTTGGGTGCTCATGCTGTTTTCCTTCGAACCATCGGTGCGTCACCGAAGCTTCTACTCGCCCAGAATTCACATGTGCTACCGTAGAGGTTGATGGACATCACTCGGACACGTACGGGCATGATGACGGTAATAAATGATTCTGCCATTGCATCAATATTTCTTTACTTGGATGTCCTGATCTTAGGGCAACTGCGGCGAAGCTGCTCGGTGCCGCGACATCGTCGGAGACATGGCTCAACTCCTGACAGATTGTCGCTGAGCGAATCCTGGTCTGCGCTGCCGGCAGCCGCCTCGGAAAGGGTGGCGATACCAGAGCACGCGTGTCGATCCGTCATCTCCGCGCATGCCGCGCCATCATGTGGCATGCTGCCGTAACCGTTGACCGGCGATGAGCTTGACGACAGAAGCGACATTCCCGCGTGCGAGATCGAGGAACTCGCTGCGAGCCATCTCGATATCGGACCAAAAACACTGCGGGGCACAGGAGCAATCGCCCGGGCAGGCATCGAACATCGGTTCCGAGAACGCGGGGCGCGTGACCTTCCGGGTCGCCCTTGTCATTTCCATCGCACCATGAAATCATATTCGTATCCTTGCATTTATTGACGGGAGGGGGAAAGATGCGGATCACCAGACGCGATATCATGACCGGGGGGCTGGCCGCGCTTGCGACCGGACAGGCAATGCAGGCCTTCGCTGCCACCGAAATGGCGCTTGGGCCTGCGCAACTCACCACGCTCAGCGATGGCAACCTCGTGCTGCCGCTCGATTTCCTCATCGGCGACCTGCCACAGGCGCAGGCCACCGAGGCGCTCGCGCAGCACGGCATCACCGGCGACACGCTCACCCCGCCCTGCAACCTCACCCTCTACCGCGACGGCACCAACACCGTGCTGTTCGACGCGGGCTCCGGCCCCGCCTTCATGCCCAGCGCGGGCAAGCTGCGCGACGCGCTCGACGCCGCCGGGGTCGCGCCCGACGAGGTTACCCATGTGCTCTTCACCCACGCACATCCCGATCACCTCTGGGGCGTGCTCGACGATTTCGACGATCCGGTCTTTGCCAATGCCGCCCACATGATCGGGCAGGCAGAGCACGCCTACTGGACCGACCCCGCCACAGTCGGGACCATCGGCGAGGCGCGCGCCAGCTTTGCCGTCGGCGCGGCGCGACGGCTCGAGGCGATCGCCGACCGGCTCGAGACCTTTACCCCCGGGCAGGAGGTGCTGCCCGGCATCCTCGCACATGACACCCGGGGCCATACCCCTGGCCACGTCAGCTTCGAGATCGGGCAAGGCAATTCGGCGGTGATGGTGGTGGGCGACGCCATCGGCAACGGCCACCTCGCGCTTGCGCATCCCGGTTGGGCCAGCGGGGCCGATCAGAACGCCGAACAGGGCATTGCCACGAGGCTGCGGCTGCTTGACCGGCTCGCAACCGAGGGCATGCCGATGGTGGGCTTTCACCTGCCCGGCGGCGGGCTTGGCCGGGTGGAACGCGCGGGCGACGCCTATCGCTTCGTGACCGAGGTGTGAGCCGATGCGACACCTGATTTTCGCCGCCCTTCTCGCCGCCACCCCCGCACTGGCCAGCGAGGACATCGCCGACCAGTATCCCGGCTCGCTGCTCTATTCCAAGCCGGTCGAGTTCATCCCCGGCGTCTGGTCCGCCATCGGGGCCACCGCGCCGCCCACCTACGAGAACGCGGGCCACAACAACAACCTCAGCTTCATCGTCACCGGCGAGGGCGTGGTCGTCATCAATGGCGGCGCCTCCTATGGCCTTGCCCGCGCGCTGCACGAGGAAATCAAGACGATCACCGACCAGCCCGTGAGGCGCGTGTTCAACGAGAACGGCCAGGGCCACGCCATGCTGGGCAATTCCTACTGGGTGGAGCAGGGCGTGCCGGTGGTCGCCCACGAGGACGCGCTGCACGAGATCGAGCGCTATGGCGGCTCGTCGCTGCAGGCCGCGCGCCGCATCACCAAGGAGCGCGCCGAAGGCACCGAGGTGGTCCCGCCGACCGAGACCTTTGCCGACACCTACACGCTCGAGATGGGCGACACCCGCATCGAGGCGCGGTATCTGGGCCCCGCCCACAGCCCCGGCGACATCGTGATCTGGCTGCCCGATCAGAGCCTCGTGATTTCCGGCGACATGGCCTTTCATGAGCGCATGCTGCCGATCTTCGCGCACACGAACACGCGCGACTGGCTGGAGACCTGGGATGCCGAATTCGAGGCGCTCGGGGCCACCTACGTGATCCCCGGCCACGGCCACCCCACCAACATGGATCAGGTGCGCCGCTATACCAAGGGCTACCTCGAATACCTGCGCGCGCGCATCGGCGAACACCTCGACGCGGGCGGCGACCTTGCGGAGGCGTATTACGTGGACCAGTCCCCCTACGCGCATCTTGACACGTTCGAGGAACTGGCCACCAAGAATGCGGGGCGGGTCTACGAACAGATGGAATGGGAGTGAGCGCAGCGCCCAGGCCGGGTATTTGAACCAAGAAGAAGCACGCGTGCCGAGAGAACCGGGCCGGGCTTCTTCTTGGCAAAAATACCCCTGTTGCGCCTGCTATCCCGGCACAGCGCGCCGGGTGGGCCGCGCCACCAGCAGGTGCGTGGCCATCGCTCCCACCCACATCGCAGTAACGGCAACCCAGGCGGTCAGGGCAAAGATCGCGCCGCCGGACATCCCCGCGCCCACCGCGCAGCCGCCCGCCAGCATCGAGCCGAATCCCATGAGCGCGGCCCCGGCCAGGTAGCGTTCCATGGGCGTGTCGGGGCCGAAGCGCTCGATCTTCCACTCGCGCGTGACCAGCGCCGTGGCAGCCGCACCCGCGAGAACGCCCGGCACCAGCCCGACGCCAAAGCCGAGAGGTAGCGAGGTGCTGTTCACCAACCCCATCAACGTATCGGTCGAGGGGCCGGTGAAGGTGACCGAGGAGATCGGGATCACCTCGAACGAGGTCTGCGCGATGGCGTATGTTGCCAGCCAGCCAAGGCCCACGGCCAGCCCCACGCCGATCCCGGCTAGAACGTGGCTCGAACGGACGTGACGCAAGACGGCCAAGGCGACCCCGCCCGCCAGCGCCGCCGCGGCCAGCGTCGCGGCCGCGGCGGATGTCAGGCCCAGATGCGCCAGAAGGTCGCGTGCCGCGCCGCCCGGCACCGTCCAGAGCGTCGCCAGCCCCTCGCGCGCGGGCGAAAGCACCCCGCGCAGCGACGATTGCGCGACGATGGTCAGCACCAGCCCCGTCACCAGCGCGCGCAGGTTCCCCGTGGCCGACAGCACCAGCAGGCGGCTCGCGCAGCCGCGCGCGAGGATCATCCCCGCGCCGAACATCAGCCCGCCGATGATCGCGCCCGAGAGGCTGCCGGTGGCGGCCAGCTGGCGCGATTGCGAGACGTCCAGAACGCCCATGGCAATCGCCCCCTGCACCGCCAGCACCCCGGCGGAAAAGGCGATGATCCAGATCGACAGACGCGGGCCCAGCCCGCGTTCGGCCACCTCGATGGTGGCGGCGCGCAGGCAGAACCGCGAATGCTGCGCGGCGGCGCCGAAGATCACGCCAACGAGCACCCCGGCCATCGCCAGAACGGCCCCGTCGCCATAGGTATCAATAAGAGTTTCCAGCATGCATCATTCCATCATGAGGCGATGCCGTCAGCATACACATTCACGGACGCGCATGTCTTGACTTGGGTCAATCCGGGGGCAACCGGGCCGCGCAGATGCGGCCCGGTCAGGCTGATCATTCCAGCGCGTCCTGCACGATTTCATCCAGCAGCGCCTGCACCTTCTGCATCTCGCCATCGGGGTAGGTGCGATAGCCCACCATCACCTCGCCTTCGCGCTCGGCCACGAACACGCCGTAGGGGCAATGCGCGATGTTCATAGGGTCGGCCTCCATCACCTCGCGCGAGAGGGTGGCAGAGCAAAAGAGGAAGATATCCGCCGCCTCGAAGATCGTCACGTCGCTGCCCACATCGGCACCGGTGCGGTTGAGCATGTCACCCACATGGCTGGTCAGGTCGATCACCAGCCCCCGGTCGAGGATGGCACTTTCGACCGCGAATGTCGCATCGCCGAAGGTGCCGTTGAACGGGTAGGTCACCGCCTCCTGCGCCATTGCAGGCAGCGCCATGAGGCCGAAAACCCCGGCCAGAATTGTCCGTTTCATTGCCTTTACTCCTTTGTCAGACAGGCGTTCGCGCGCCGATCAATCGAACATGTCCGTGGTGATACCGGCATACCAACCGACCGATTCCTCGTAGGTGGCCTTGCGGGTCGCTGCATCCTCGCCGGTCTGCGAGATGAAGCCGTCGACCTTGGCGATCTTTTCCTCGGTTGCCTCGTAGGTGGCCCCCACCTTGACGCCATCATCCTCGGCGATGAGCGACCAGCAGGTATTGGTGAACTTTGCCGGAAAGACATTCGATCCGGTGAGCGCGCCCCTTACCGCCATGGCGCAGACCTTGGCCTGTGAATTGGCGGCAAAGCCCGATTTGGGCATGTCGCCCTGTGCGGCGGCATCGCCGAGGACATGCACGTCCGGGTCCACCTTTGACGACATGTCGGCGGCATTCACCGGGGCCCAGTTGCCCTCCGTCACGCCCGCCATGTCGGCGATGCGCCCCGCCTTCTGTGCCGGGATCACGTTGCAGACATCCACGTCTTCCACGATTCCGTCGATATCGATGGTCATGGCCCCGGTGTCCACGCTCACGTTCTCGCCGCCGAAATCGGGACCGATCCGCTCGATCATGCCGCCGTAATGGCGCTGCCACCCCTCTTCGAACAGCGCCTGCTTGGAAAATTTGGGCTTGGGGTCGGCCACGAGGATCTTGGCGGTGGGGTTCACCCGGCTCAGCACATGCGCCACCATCGAGATCCGCTCATAGGGGCCCGGCGGGCAGCGGTAGGGGTTTGGCGGGGCCACCATGGCAAAGCGCCCGCCCTCGGGCATCGCCATGATCTGCGCCTTGAGCAACTCGCTTTGCGAGCCAGCCTTGTAGGCGTGGGGCATCCTGTTCTGCTGGGCCACCGACCAGCCTGGCACGGCATCCTCGACGAAATCGATACCGGGGCTGAGAATGATCTTGTCATAGGGCAGCACCGCACCCCCGGCGAGGCTGACGGTCTTGGCATCGCGGTCCACGTCCACTGCCCAGTCATGGACCACGTTGATCCCGTATTTCGCGGCCAGCGTGCCGTAGGTGTGGCTGATATCCTCCAGATCGGTGAAACCGCCGATATAAAGGTTGGAGAAATAGCAGGTGAAATAGCTGCGCGAGGGCTCGACCAGCGTGACGTCGATCGCGCCCTCGCTGTCCTTGGCGATGTAGCGCGCGGCGGTGGCCCCGCCCGAGCCGCCGCCGATCACGACGACACGCGGCTTGCCCGCACCCTGCGCCAGCACCGCGGGTGCAGAAAGCGTGGCAGCCGCAGCCGTTCCAACGGCAATGAACTTGCGTCGGTTCAAAGTCATGGTATCTCCTCCCTTGATCGGACCGCGTTTTATTCGAGGTCCTTGAAATAGGCCGCCAACGCCGCGATCTCCTCGTTCGAGAGCCGGCCAGCCATCATCTGCATCACCGGATGGGGACGCAGTTTGTCCTTGTAGGCATGCATCGCCACGACGAAATCCTCCTCCGGCCAGCGGGTGATCGAGGGGATGCCGTCCGCGCTGCCATCGGCCTGATGACAGCTCACGCATTCGCTGCTGAGATATTCGCCATATTCCGGATCGCCCTGAATGGCGAGAATATCGGGATCGACCGAGTGATCCGTGCCAATGGCCGTCGGTGCGGCCTCGGGTATGTTCGCGGGATTGTCGGAAAAACGGCGAAGATAAGCGAGCAGATCGGCGCGCGCCTGCTCGTCCTTCATGCCGCGATAGCTCATCCGCGTCCTGGATACGAGCGCGCGCGGGTTCTCGATATAGGCGTCGAGCGTCTCGAGCGTCCAGGTGAGCCCGTCGACCCCTGCCCGCTCCATCGAGGCGGAATAGCGATAGCCGTCATGCGCCGCCGCGCGCCGCCCGAAAATGCCGTTGAGATGGGGGCCAATCCGGTCCTCGGCCCCCTTGCCCACCTGGTGGCAGCCCGAGCATTCGCTGAACTGCTCCGCCCCTTTCTCGGCGTCGCCGATGAGCTCTGCCCGTGCCGCGCCGCCCGACACGACCATTGCGGCGAGCGTCAGGGCCGACAGGCGGGGCATCAGGCGCATTGAATCATTCCCCGAAGGTCGAGAGATAGGCGTTGACGGCGGCGATATCCTCGTCCGACCGCAGACCGGCAAAGCCCATCCGCGTCCCCTTCATGAAACCGCGCGGGTCGGCGAGGAAGGCAGCGAGGTTTTCCTCGTCCCAGACCAGGCCGTCGGCGGCCATGTCCTTGAGCGCAGAGGAATACCGGAACCCGTCCACCATCCCGGCGGCACGGTTCATCACGCCATTGAGATGCGGGCCGACTCGGTTCTTGGCCCCCTCGCCTACCATGTGACAGGCCTTGCACTGGCGAAACACCTTCTCGCCCGCGGCCACCAGCTCGGGGTCGGGGGCGGCGTCAGGGGCGGGCGCTGCGGCCTCCTCGGCCTCTGCCCCCTCTTCCTCCGGCGTCACGTCGAGCACGGCGGCGCGCATGGTGATCTCGACGCCGTCCTTGCAGTTCTCCATGCAGGGCTCGCCATGCCAGATCGCGTATTCCGTCTCGGCCCGGTCATCGACGATGAAGCCGTCGGCATTGGGCATCTCGACCTCTGCGAAATTCTCGTGACTGAGCACGAAATCGTCATCCACGAGGAAGTTGGAATAGAGGATGTAGGCGGTGATCGCGTAGACCTCGTCGGGGCTGAGCGACTGCGCGTTGCCGAAGGGCATCGAGCGGTTCACGTAATCCCACACGGTCGACAGGTAGGGCCAGTAGGAGCCCACGGTCTTGAGCGGGTCCTTGTCGGCCAGCGTGCCCTCGCCGCCCGCCAGCTTGGGCCAGTTGCCGACGCCTTCGGCGAAATCACCGTGACAGACGGCGCATTTCTCGACGAACACCTCCTCGCCGGTCCAGACATCGCCCGAGCCCTCGGGCAGGCCGCGCCCGTCCGGCATGATCTTTACGTCCCAGGCGGCGACCTCCTCGGGCAGCGCCGGGCGACCCAGCCCGTATTCACCCGCCCAGACGGCGGTCGCGGTGGCGCTGACGGTCAGGCCCGCGACCAGCGTGAACTTAAGAAACTTCGACATTCTCTGCCTCCCCGCCAGGCCGCACCCACCATGTCTGGATACAGTTGTTGTGATAGATCGAGTTCTCGCCGCGCACCTCGCGCAGCTGCGCCTTGGTGGGCTGGACATAGCCGGTCTCGTCCATCGCCCGGCTTTGCAGCAGCATCTCCTCGCCGTCCCACTCGGTATCGAGGTAGAAGCGGGTGAGCGCCTTGGCCTCGCCTTCCCTGGCCAGCCGCGCGGTCTGCCATGTCTTGCCGCCGTCCTTCGACACGTCCACGCGGGATATCGCGCCGTGGCCCGACCACGCCAGCCCGGTTATCACCAGCGGCCCCTTGCCGTGGGTGATCGGCGATTGCGGGCTGGGGCTGGTAATGACCGATTTGGCGTCCATCACCCACGTCCACTTGCGGCTGGTGCCGTCGGCCAGCGTATCGGTGTATTTCGATGTCTCCTCGCGGCTTTCCACGGGGCCGTCCGTCACCTCGACGCGGCGCAGCCACTTGACCCAGAGGTTGCCCTCCCAGCCCGGCACGACGAGGCGCACGGGATAGCCGTGCTCCTTGCGCAGCGCCTCGCCATTGGCATTGAACGCCACCAGGCAATCGCCCAGCGCCTTGCCCATCGGGATGGAGCGGCCGTTGGAAGAGGCATCCGCCCCCTCGACATAGACCCACTTGTCATCGAGGACACCCGCCGCGTCGAGCCCCGCCTCTTCCAGCAGGGTCCGCAGCGGCACGCCGGTATATTCCATGTTGTGGATCATGCCGTGGGTGAACTGCGCGCCGTTGAGCTGGGCGCCGGCCCATTCCATGCCCGTGTTGGCCGCGCATTCGCAGAAATAGACGTGGTTCTCGCGCGGGAAGCGTTCGAGATCGGCATAGGTAAAGACCAGCGGCGTATCCACCAGCCCGTTGATCATCAGCCGGTAATCTTCCTTCTTGAGGTCAATCGCGCCGGAATGGTGCCGCTCGAAGGCGCAGCCCTGCGGCGTGATCGTGCCGTCAAGCGCGTGGATCGGCGTGAAGTTGATCGAGCTGATCGTGTCGGCGGTCAGCCATTCGACATTGCGGCGCACCACGTCCGACTCGTACTCGATGGGCAGGCCGTAGGGCGTGGCATCCACGCCCTCGCCCAGGCCCGAGGCCCAGGGCTGCACTTCGGTGATGAGCGGGTCGGGGCCGGCCTTTGCCGCGCCGGCCGTCACCGCCCCCGCCGCCGCGGCCGCGCTGCCGCGCAGGAACGCGCGGCGCGAGGTCGGTTTTCCCTTGAAGAATTCAGACATCCAGACTGTCTCCTCTCGACTGATCGTCACGCGCCAATCACCTTGACGCTGTCATTGGGGGCGACACGCACGGTGCCCTGTTTGCGGATATGGCTCTCGACCACGTCCCAGATCTGCGGGCCCTCGGTGCCCTCGTTGACGCTGGCCCAACCGGCGACGACGTAAGTCTTCTCGGGGTCGATCGCCTCGCCGGTCCTGAGCAAAACCATGTCGCTGATCCGGCTGCCCTGCGGCTGGTTGATGTCGATCCGGTAGCCCATGCCGCCGATCCGCACCATGTCCCCGCCCTGCTGGTAATAGGGGTCGGGGTTGAAGATGTTGTCGGCCACGTCCTCGAGGATCACCTTGATGAACTCGCCGGTCATCTCGCTGCGATACGCCTTGCCATAGGTCATCGAGGTGACGTTGAAGATATCCTCGCGGGTGATGTCCTGCCCGGGGATGAGGGAGGGCCCCCACCGCACGCCGGGCGACATGGCGATATCGGCCTCGCGCTCCTCGATCAGCGCCTCGCAGATCAGGTCATCCCACGAGCCGTTGAAGTTGCCACGCCGGTAGAGCAGGCTGTCGGTCTGGCCGATCACCTCTTCGAGCTCTGCCTTGAACGGCGCGCGCTCGGCGTCGATCAGCGCGGTGACATCCTTGTCCGGGGCAATCACGTCGCTGAAGATCGGGATCAGCTTGTGACGGAAGCCCATCATCCGCCCGTCGCGCACGTCGAGATCGACGCGGCTCACGAACTTGCCGTTGGAGCCGCTGGCGATCAGGATCGTCTCGCCCACCAGAACCGGCTCTGGCAGTGCATCATGGGTATGCCCGGTCAGGATCACGTCGATTCCCTTTACGATCCCCGCCATCTTCTTGTCGACGTCAAAGCCGTTATGGCTCAGGCACACCACGAGGTCGGCGCCCTGAGCACGCACCTCGTCCACCATCGCCTGCATGTTCTCGTCACGGATGCCGAAGGAATAGTCGGGGAACATCCAGCCGGGGTTGGCGATCGGCATGTAGGGGAAAGCCTGTCCGATGACGGCGATCTTGGCCCCGCCACGCTCGAAGAACGTGTAGGGCGAGAACTCCGCCGCCGGCTCGTCCCACATCTTGTCGAAGATGTTCTGCCCCAACGCGGCAAAGGGCAGCCCCTCGACGATCTCGCGCACGCGCTCCTGCCCCAGGGTGAACTCCCAGTGAAAGGTCATCGCGTCGGGCCTCAGCGCGTTCATCACGTTGACCATGTCCTGCCCCTCGGTGTGATAGCAGGTATAGGAGCCGTGCCAGGTGTCGCCACCATCCAGCAGGATCGCCTCCGGGCGGTCGGCGCGGATGGCGTTGATCACGGTCGCCACGCGATCGAGCCCGCCGACCTTGCCATAGGCCTGCGCCAGCGCACTGAAATCGCCGGAGGACAGGGCGTAATGCGACGGGCTGCCATCGTCGATGCCATAAAGCTTGCGGAAATCCGCGCCGGTGACATGCGGCACCGCGCCCTTGTTGTCGCCCACGCCGATATTGATCGACGGCTCTCGGAAATAGATGGGCTTGAGTTGGGCGTGAATGTCGGTGACGTGGATCAGGCTCACGTTGCCGAAGGTGTCGAACTGCAACAGGTCATCCTGCGAAAGCGCCTGTTGTGCCGCCAGTTTCGCCCAGTTGCCAAAGGACGACGCCCCGAGGATGGCCGAGGCGGCCATGCTCGTCTGAAGAAAATCGCGACGCGAGATCATGTCGGGCCTTTCACGTTCCGCATGAACCCATGCGGTTTCTTGAATGTTTTTGCGTATGGAAAACCCCGCGCGGGCACCGCCCGGCGGGGTCCTCGTTCAGTTGCGGACCGATGGCCCCTCGACCGACAGGCCGTTGCCACGGCTCGCGACATAAAGCTCCAGCGCCACAAATTCGGGGCTGCCGGGCTTGTAGGTCTCGGCGCGGGTATCGCGCACGCAGCCCTTGAAGCGGGCATGGACCGTGTTGAGCTTGGTGTTCTTCAGACGGTAGACAGGGAAGCCGTTGATCTGCCCCTGGCTGAGATGATCGGCGCGGATCATGCGCCCGTAATTGTCCTCGTGACAATTGGCGCAGCTCAGTTCCAGTTGTCCGGTACGGGTATAATAGAGCTCCTTGCCCTGCTCCCAGGTCTCGGCCACCGGTCCATCCGTGGCCACATTGACGGGCATGCCACGCGACACCGACGAGATCAGCGCCACCATGCGGGCCATCGCACCACCGGTATATTTCAGCGGCTCGGCCTTCATGTTATCCTCGCGGCAGGCATTGACCTGCATCTCCATTGTGCGGACCTCACCGGCCTCCTCGTTCCATTTCGGGTAAACCGCGCGCACGCCTTTCATGCTGTCGGCCACGTCACCGTGGCAGCTTGCACAGGACTTGCCCGCCTCGCCCTCGGCCGTCTCCCAGTCATCCATCGCCTGCTCGACAAAGATCATGCCGGGATTGTCGAAATCGTCGGCCTGCATGGCGCGGGTCTCATCGCCGCGGAAATGCCAGCCCGAGATCACCTCGGGCAGCGCATCCTCGACCGTCGCCGACGGTTCGGTCCAAGTGGTCATCTCGATCTCTTCGTTGACGGTCAGCGTATCCTCGACGGGTTCGGCAAAGGCCGCACCCGCCGTGATCGCCGTCGCGCCCAACAGCGCCGTTATGGCTTTGATTCCTGTCATGTTCGTCCCTCCCTGACGATGCGGCCCTCAGGCCATCGCGACGCTCTTGGTCTCCTCGTAGACAGAGCCGTCGTCGTCGTACCAAGTGAACTTGAAGTCACCCGCTTCGGGCACCACGGCTGCCAACTCGAAATACGGGTTGGTCGAGATCGCGGGCTCCATCGTGACGTCGACGACCATCTCGCCGTTGAACTCGCAGGTGAAGCGGTGAATGATCGAACGCGGTATGGTGTTGCCATCAGCATCCTTGCGCTGGCCCGATTCCATCGGGTGGCTGATGAGGGTCTTGATGGTGACCGCCTCGCCGGGCTCGGCCTTGCGCGGCGCTTTCACGCGGGGTCTGACGTTGTCTGCCATTGTCCTGTTCTCCTGTCTCTGCCTCAGCCGCCGCAGCCGCCGATGGTGACCTTGACGTTGCTCGATGCCCTGGCAAAGGAGCCGTCCTTCATCTTGGCGATCGCCACCACGTCCTGCGTTCCGGCCAGGCGGATGCGGGTCGAGGCGCGCTGTTCGGCCGCCAGCGGCCCGAACTTGAACTCGGCGACGCCCGGCGTCGGGTTGCCCATGGCCAGCACGAGGATCGCCTCGGCGCCAGGGGCGTCAACCTCGATCGGCACGGTGTTGCCGTTCTCGGCAATCTCGGGCGCGGTCAGGGTGATGCCGCCGTCGCCCATCTCGGCACCGCCGGTGAACTCGGCGATCGCGTCTTCACCGGCGGCGGTTGCCCGCATCGGCAGGCCGAAGGCAACGACTGCACCCGCCCCCATCACCATCACGCTGCGTCTTGTCAGTGTCATCTCGTCTGTCTCCTCTTCAGGACGCCCGGCGCACGGGCGCAGGTATCATTCGGTGAGGGTCTGCAGATAGGCGACCACGTCCTCGATCTGCTGCGCGGTCAGAAGCGGGCCAAAGCTGTCATCCGCCGCCTCGCCGGTATAGGCGTTGCCGGGCCGGACGAAACCGTCGACCTTGTAGAAGGACGGCATCATCGAGCCTGGGAACATCATCTTGGCGTTGGCCACGATGCCGCGCAGCTCCGCCTCGCTCCAGCGGTCACCCGCACCATCGAGGGGCGGGCCTATCTCGCCATGGAACGGGATGTCGCTCATCTCGGAATTGGCATGGCAGGCCACGCAATTGCCAAGTGATTTCGAACCGACCACCTCGCGCCCCCGTTCGGGATCGCCGGGCTGCCCGGTGAGCGGCTGCGCCACCGCGCCGTAGTCGAATGCCACGTCGCCGGGCGCAGTCTCTGCCGCGGCGGCACCCGAGGCCGCACAGGCGAGGGCCAGGGCAATTATGTTGCGTTTCATGCGTCCTCCCTAACACATTCAGAATTTGGTATATCATAGAACACAAATCCGTGAGCGCACAACATTAAATTCTGATTTTTGAATTTGATGTATTCCTGCGCTCGGGATTGGCCCTGTCAATCCTGCTTCTCGGCGGCTCGCTCGGCGATCTTCCGTGCATGATAGCGCTGGAAATCCTCATCCGTATCAAGCGCGTATCGTTTCTCGTTCACCCATGTCAGCAGGTCGAGCGTGGTGCCCGCCTCGAACGCGCCGGGCATCATCGCCACCGCCGCCTCGGCCGCGCTCTGCCCCTCCGGCACCTCCTCGGGCAGGAACAGGATGGACGGGGTGAACAAGAGCCCCCACTTTCGGGCGGCCGCCTTCTCGCTGAGTGATTCCCCATCGAAATCGGTCACCTCGGTATCGCCGTGCAGATTGATCTGCACCACGAAGAAGTTTTCGCGGATGTAATCGGCGATCGCGGGACGCGGAAACACCTCCTCGTGCATCCGCGTGCAGTAGATGCAGCCGCGCTGCTCCACGATCAGCATCAGCCGCTTGTCCTCAGCCTCCGCCTCGGCGAGATCGTCGCGCAGGTCCTTGAACGTTTCGCGCATCCAATCGGTCTTGTGCAGCCCGTCATCGCCAAGTTCCGCTGCGGCGACCGGCACCGCCAGCACAAGCGCCGCCATCAGGCCAAGAAGTCGTGTCATGTCATCTCCTCCCTAGATTCTCTGAAAGACCGGAAATGCCTCGAGCATCCACTGCGCGATATAATTGACGCTGTCGGTGGCGATCAGCGCCGCGAAGACAATGAGCAGCGCGCCCATCGCCTTCTCCACCACCGGCAGGTACTGCCGGAACCGCGCGACAAAACGCAGGAACGGCCCGATGAACAGCGCCGCCACCATGAACGGTGTGGTCATCGCGAGGCCAAAGACCAGCATAAGCCCCAGCCCCTTCATCGCCGTCGCCTCGGTGCTTGCCGTGAACACCACAGCGGTCAGCACGCCGCCCACGCAAGGTGTCCAGCCCGCGGCAAAGGCAAAGCCCACGAGATACGCCCCCAGTACCGACATGCCCCGGGTCTCGCCCGCATCCACCTGGAACACGCGGTTGAGAAATCCGATGCGCAGCACGCCCAGGAAATGCAGCCCCATCACCAGAACGATCAGGGCTGCCACGGCGCGAAACTCGGTCTGGTGTGCGCGAAACGCCTGGCTGAGACCAAAGGCCGCCGCGCCGAGCAGCACGAAGACCGTGATGATCCCCGCCGAGAACATCACCGAGGCGGCAAAGGCACGCACCCGCACCCCCGCCGGGATCACGCCCTCCGTCGTCACCGCCGAGACGGATGCGCCCGCCATGTAGCTCAGGTAAAATGGTACGATGGGCAGCACGCAAGGCGAGAAAAACACCACCAGCCCCCCGAGAAAGGCGCTCAGAACGGACACGTCCAGCATCAAGGACCCCTGACAGGTTGCACTATATTCACATTCAAACTATCATATGTTTTTGAACATTCGTCAATCGGAGCGCCCATGCGCGTGCCCGCCTTTCTCCTCGGCCTGATCCTCGCGATGCTTCCCGCCGCGCCACGCGCCGCGGAATTGCTCATGGTCGAGCGGCACGGTTGCCACTGGTGCGACCGCTGGAACGCCGAGATCGGCCCGATCTATCCCAAGACAGACGAGTCGCTGCGCGCGCCGCTGCGCCGCGCGCAGATTCACGAGCTGCCAGGGGACATCGCGTTCACCTCGCGCCCCGTCTTCACGCCCACTTTCGTACTGATCGACGACGGGCGCGAGCTTGGCCGGATCGAAGGCTATGCCGGGGATGAATTCTTCTGGTTCCTGCTCGGCCAGCTTCTCGACGCGCATCCCGCGGCCACCGCCCTGCCCTGACCCCCAAGGACGGACCCGATCCGATGGACATCACGCAACAAAGTCTCGACGAGTTTCACCGCCACGCCTGCAACGCGGCGGAATTCCTCAAGGCGATCAGCCACGAGGGGCGGCTGATGATCCTGTGCCATCTCGCCACCGGCGAGAAATCCGTCTCCGAGCTCGAGGCCCTGCTCTCGGCGCGGCAGGCCGCGGTGTCGCAACAGCTCTCGCGTCTGCGGCAGGAGGGGATCGTCACACCCAGACGTGAGGGCAAGACAATCTATTATCGTTTGACAGACGAGCGTACCCGGAGAATGCTGTCCGTCGTCTACGACCTGTTCTGCCACTCCGCCTGAGCGGGGGTCGTGGTGCCGGGCAGAGGGAGGACGCGCATGGCCACCGAAATCCCCGATTCTGTCCTCATCGCGCTGGTCGCGTTCGGCGGCGGCGTGCTGCTGGGACTGGCGGCGCGCGTCGGGCGTTTCTGCACGCTGGGCGCGATCGAGGACCTGCTCTACCAGGGCAGTGACACGCGCCTGCGCATGTGGGGGCTGGCCATCGGGTTTGCCGGCGTTTCGGCTTTCGGCATGGCGGCGCTGGGCCTCTTCGATATCGGCGCGAATGTCTACTGGCGCACGCCCTGGTCGCCGCTCGCCAGCGTGGTGGGCGGGCTGCTCTTCGGCTACGGCATGTCGATTGCCGGGAATTGCGGCCACGGTGCGCTGGCGCGGCTTGGCGGCGGCGACCTGCGGGCCTTCGTGATCGTCCTGGTAATGGGCATCTCGGCCTATATCATGATGTCCGGCCCGCTGGCGACGCTGCGCGTTTCGCTGACCGAGGCGACCGCAGTCGGCTGGCAGACAACGAGTTATGCCGAGGTGGTGGCTGCGCTGACAGGGCTGCCGCTGGTGGTGGCGGGGCTTGGCCTCTCCCTCGCCATCGCGGGGCTGTCGCTCGCGTCGCGCACCTTCCTTGCGAACGCGCGGGCGGTGATCTGGGGGGCGGCGGTCGGCCTCGCCATCGCGTCGGGCTGGGCGGTTACCTCGCACGTTGCCAGTTTCGGCTTCGAGCCGCAGGAGGTGATCTCGCATACCTTCTCGGCCCCGCTGGGCGACACCATCCTCTACCTGATGACCGCCAGCAGTGGCAGCGGCATCGGCTTCGGCGTCGCCTCGGTATTCGGCGTGCTGGCGGGGGCATTGGCGGGCTGCTTTGCCCAGGGCCATTTCCGCTGGGAGGCATGCGACGACCCGCGCGAATTGCGCCGCCAGATCCTCGGCGGGGTATGCATGGGCTTCGGCGGGGTGATCGCGGTGGGCTGCTCGGTCGGGCAGGGCATGTCGGCGTTTTCCGTGATGGCGCTCAGCGCGCCGGTCACGCTGGCGGCAATTTTCGCGGGCGCGGCGCTGGGGCTCCGGCAGCTCATCACCGGCTTCGCCTGAGAGACGACGGCACCGGCTGCGCCCCCTCAGACCGCCGCGGCATCCAGCACCTCGGCCACCAGCGGGTTGGGGAAGCGGCGGCGCAGCGTCACGGCGAGGAACCGTTCGGTGATCCCCTCCAGCCGCGCGCGCTCCACCAGCATCCCCGAGGCCAGTTCGTCCTGCACCACGATGGGCGGGATCACGGCGAGGCTGCTGCCACTGCGCGCCAGCAGGCGCAGCATCGCCATGTCATCGGCCTCGGCGGCGATGCGGGGCACCACGCCCAGCCGGTCCAGCATCGCGTCAAAGGCCGCGCGCAGGGCCGATTCGGGTGTCGGAAGGACCAGCGGCTCGGTGGTCAGCATCTCCGACAGGTTGTGCGCGTCGCCCTCGCCTGCGGGCACCCCCACGAGGCTCACCGGCTGTTCGGAAATCGCGTGCACGAGATAGGGGCTGCCGGCATCGCGCGCGGGCACGAGATTGCTCAGCACAATATCCAGTGTCAGCGCCTCGAGACCACGCAAGAGATCGCTCTGCGTGCCCGAGCGCAGCACCACCTCGACATCCGCGCGCCCGATCAGCGGCCCGACGAAACCGATCTGGAAATTGCGCGACAGGGTCGAAAGCGCCCCCACCCGCAGCACCCGGCGCGAGCCGGGGGCCTGCGCCAGCGTCGCCGTGAGGTCGTCGGCGGTGCGAAAGATCGCCTCGGCGTGATCGAGTGCAATGCGGCCCGCTTCGGTCAGGACGAGGCCGCGGCCCCGGCGGTCGAACAGGTCGTGGCCGAGCGTCGCCTCGAGCGTGCGCAACTGCGTCGAGAGCGCCGATTGCGACAGGTTGAGGCCGCGCGCGGCGCCGGTCAGCGTGCCGTCGCGGGCGACGGCGCGGAACAGGCGCAGGTGGTGAAGGTTCAGTTGGGCCATTGTTCTATTTTATCAAATGATATTCCGCATAATATGTAATTTTATAGAAGTTCCGCAAGTCGTATCTCCTGCTCCAAACCTCTGAAACAGGAAACGCACGACATGGACCTGCCCCCTCTGAGCCTCTTTGCACCCCTTGTTTTACTGGCCGTTGCGGCGCTGAGCATCGCCCGGCCCGGTCGCCGCCCGCGCGCCCTGCCGAGGCTGGCCGAGGGAGCCGCGCTGGCGGCGCTCGCGGTCGGCGTGGCAGGGCTGGGGCAGCTTCTGATCGCCGGGCCGGTCACGCTCCCGGGTCTCATCCGGCTCGACGCGGTGAGCGCGACGATGGTGGTTCTGGTCTCCTTTGTCGGCTGGGTGGTGGTGCGCTACGCGCGCAGTTACCTCGACGGCGAGGCGCGCGAGGGCGCGTTTCACGGGCTGCTTCTGGCGGCGCTGGCGGCGGTGAACCTGCAGGTTCAGGCGGCGAACCTTGCGGTTCTGGCCGCCGGGTTCATCGCCACCGGGCTGGTCATAAAGCAACTGCTCATGTTTTACCCCGACCGCGCCGAGGCGCGGCGCGCGGCGGCCAAGTTCACCCTTGTCTGGGGCGCGGGCGACGCGGCGCTGATCCTCGCCGCCGCGCTGCTGTGGCACGCCTTCGGCACCATCGGCATCGCCGACCTGACAGCAGCGGCGGGCGCGGGCCTGCCGCTCGCCGCCAAGCTGGCGGTGGCGCTGCTGGTGATCGCGGCGGCGCTCAAGACCGCGGCCTTTCCTCTGCACGGATGGCTGACCGAGGTGATGGAGGCGCCCACCCCGGTCTCGGCGCTGCTGCACGCGGGCATCATCAACGGCGGCGGGCTGCTGCTGATCCGGCTGGCGGAGGTGGTGCAGGCAAGCCCCGGCGCGATGGCCGCGCTGGTGATGCTGGGCGGGCTGACCGCGATTTTCGGCGCGGCGGTGATGCTCACGCAGAGCGCCGTCAAGACGGCGCTGGCGTGGTCCACCGTGGCGCAGATGGGGTTCATGCTGTTGCAATGCGGGCTGGGCCTGTGGGCGCTGGCGATGCTGCATATCGTGGCGCATTCGCTCTACAAGGCGCATGCCTTCCTCGCCTCGGGCGGGGCGGTGCAGGCGGTGCTGTCGGTGCGGCGGCCGGGGCCGGTGGCGGCGCCGGGGCTGGCGGCGGTGGCGCGGTCCTTTGCGCTGGCGCTGGTGCTCTACGCGGTGGTGGCCACCGGGTTCGGCCTGATCGCGGGCCCGAAATCGGCGCAGGCGCTGGCACTGGGGACGATCCTGATCCTTGGCGTCGCCTACCTCGTGGCGCAGGGCCTCGCGGATGCCGCGCCGCGCGCGCTGACGCGGCACACGGCGCGCGCCTCGCTGGCGGCGGCGGTGGCCTATTTCGGCTTTCACGTCCTGGCCGGGGTGCTGTGGGGCACGCACCTGCCCGCGCCGCCCGCGCCGGGGCCGCTGGAATGGGGCCTCATCGTGCTGGCGCTGGGCTCTTTCGGGCTGGTGGCGGTGGCGCAGGCGCTGTTCCCGCTCTGGGCGCACCACCCCTCGACCGCCGGGCTGCGGGTGCACCTCGCCAACGGGCTATACCTCAACGCCGTGCTCGACCGCCTGATCGGCGGGCTGAAAACCGCGAAATCCAACTGACACGGACAGGGCAGGAGTAGAGACAGATGTTCCTCAAGCACACACAGATCGCCGCCGACCGGGTCTCGGGCCTGCTGACAAGCGCCGAGGCCGCGGCACGGGCCATCCCGCCGGCGTTTCCGCTGGACGCGACCGTCGCGGTCAACCCGTTCCTCGGGCAGGCGCAGGATGACCTCGCCACCGCATCCGCACGGCTGGCGCGGGTGGCGGGGGTGCGCCTCACCCGCCCGCGCGCCGAGTATGCCGCGCAGATGAAGGCGGGCGGGATCACCGATGACGATCTCGCCGCCGCGCTGTTCGCGAGCGCCTCGCCGCTCAAGCCCGCCGACCTCGCGCTGGTGAAGGCGAAACTCGCCGCCGAGAGCCCCGCGCCGCAGGCCCTGCCCACGGTGGCGGAACTGGCGTCAGAGGCCACCGGCACCGACTGGCCCGCCGTGATCGCGCGCAGCCTTGGGCTGTGGGCGGCGGGGCATTTCGACCGGGGACAGGCGCTGTGGACGCCCGCGCCGGGGCGCGGGGCCTTTGCCGCGTGGCGCGAATGGGCGACCCATGACCTGACGCCGGAGATCGCCGGGCTGACCGGCTTTTGCGCGCATGTCGCCGCCGCGCCGGACACGGCGGAGCGGGCGATCCTGCGCGCCGCCGAGCGGCTGGGCCTGACGGAGACGGCGGCGGAGACGGCGTTTCACCGGCTGCTGATGGATCTGGGCGGCTGGGCGCAGCACGCGCGCTGGATGCTCTGGCAGGCGGAAATGGCGGGCGAGAGCGACACCACCATCACAGACCTGCTGGCGATCCGCATGATCTGGGAGGAGGCGTTGCTAGAGCACGCGCCACAGGTCGCAGGCGACTGGCGGGATGTGGTGGCCGCCCATGCCGAGCCGGTCGCGCCGACGCCCGATCAGGCGATCGACGCGATCCTTCAGGACGCCGCCGAACGCAGCTATCAGCGCCGCCTGTCGGCGGCCCTGACCGGGGCCAAGGCGCAGGAGACGCGCCCCGCGCTTCAGGCCGCGTTCTGCATCGACGTGCGGTCCGAGGTGTTCCGCCGCGCGCTGGAGGCGCAGGGCGGCGCGATCGAGACCATCGGCTTTGCCGGGTTCTTCGGCCTGCCTTTGGCGCACAAGCCACAAGGCACGGACCTGGCGCAGGCGCATCTGCCGGTGCTGCTGAAACCGGCACTGACCTCGTGCAGCCATGCCGGGCCGGAAACCGAAGAGGAGACGCGAATCGCGGCGCGCGCGGTGCGGGCCTGGGGCCGGTTCCGGCAGGCGGCGGTATCGTCGTTTGCCTTTGTCGAGGCGGCAGGCCCGGCCTATGGCTGGAAGCTGGTGCGCGACGCGCTGGCGCTGGGGGAAAAGACCCGGGCGCCCGAGCCGGCCCCGCGCATCGAGGGCGGGCTGAGCGCCGCACGGAAGGCCGGGACCGCGGCAGCGGTCCTGCGCGCCATGAGCCTGACCACCGGGCACGCGCGGCTGGTGCTGCTGCTGGGCCACGGCGCGAACGTGGCCAACAACCCGCATGAGAGCGCCTATCACTGCGGCGCCTGCGGCGGGCAGACCGGCGCGGTCTCGGCGCGGCTGCTGGCCGCTTTGCTCAACGATCCCGAGACGCGGGCGGGCCTCTCCGACCACGGCATCGCGCTGCCCGGCGACACGCTGTTTATGGCCGGGCTGCACGACACTACGACCGATGCCGTCACCCTCTACGAGGACACCCGCGCCCCGGACCACGCCGCCGATATCGCGCAGGCGCGCGCATGGCTCGATGCGGCGGGGGGCGTGGCGCGGGCCGAGCGGGCGGGCCGCCTGCCCGGCGCGCGGCCCGACACCGTGGCGCGGCGCGCGCGCGACTGGGCCGAGTTGCGCCCGGAATGGGGGCTGGCGGGCTGTGCCGCCTTTGTCGCCGCGCCGCGCGGGGCGAGTGCCGGGGCCGACCTGGGTGGGCGGGCGTTCCTGCACAGCTATGACTGGCGGGCGGATGCGGGCTTTGCCACGCTGGAGCTCATACTCACCGCGCCGGTGGTGGTGGCGAGCTGGATCAGCCTGCAATATTACGGCGCGACCGTGGCGCCGGCGGCCTTTGGCGGCGGCAACAAGCGCATCCACAACGTGGTGGGCGGGATCGGCGTGGTGCAGGGTAATGGCGGCATCCTGCGCCCCGGCCTGCCGTGGCAGGCCGTGCATGACGGGGAGCGCGCGGCGCATGAGACGCTGCGCCTCACGGTGATGATCGAGGCCCCGCGCGAGGCGATCGGGGATGTGCTGGCGCGGCACGGGGAGGTGCGGACGCTGTTCGACAACGGCTGGCTGCACCTTCTCGCGCTGGAGGGGGGTCGGGTGGCCGCGCGCTACCGGCCCGGGCTTGAGTGGGAGGTGGCCTGACCCCGGCTCAACCGGCGTGATCCGCGAGGATCATGTCCGATGCCTTTTCCCCGATCATGATGGCGGGGGCGTTGGTGTTGCCCGAGACGATCTCGGGCATGATCGAGCAATCGGCGACGCGCAGCCCGGTGATGCCGTGCACGCGCAGCCGGGCATCGACCACCGCGTCGGGCCCCTGCCCCATCTTGCAGGTGCCGGTGGGGTGGTAGATCGTGGTGGAATAGTCGCGCGCCCAGTCGAGCGTGCCCTCGTAATCGTCAATATCGAGGGTCGCGGCGGGGCGGAATTCCTCTGATATCTTGGTGCTGAGCGGCGCGTGCCGGGCGATGCGGCGGGCGATGCGGATGCCCTCGACGATGGTCCGGCAATCGGTCTCGGTGGCGAGGTAATTGGGGTGGATTTTCGGGTAGGTGCCCGGATCGGCAGAGGCGAGGCGGATGTGGCCCCGGCTCTCGGGGCGCAACTGACAGACCGACATGGTGAAGGCCGAGAAGCGATGTGGCCCCTCGCCGGGGCTGTCGGCGGACCAGGGCTGTACGTGGAACTGGATGTCGGGGGTTTCGACATGATCGCCGGTGCGCATGAAGCCGGTGGCGAGGCTGGCGGCCATGGCCATCGGTCCCGCGCGGAACATCGCGTATTTGAGCGCGATGCGGGCCTGATCGAACAGGCTGCGCACCTCGTCGTTGAGCGTCGGCTCGTTGCACTTGAACACCAGCCGCGCCTGCAGGTGGTCCTGCATGTTGCGGCCCACGCCGGGCAGGTCGCACAGCGGCTCGATGCCGTGCCCGGCCAGATGCGCCGCCTCGCCCAGCCCCGACACCATCATCAGGTGCGGCGAGCCGATGGCGCCCGAGGACAGGATCACCTCGCGTCCGGCGCGCACGACATGCTCTGCCCCGCTGCGGTCGCGATACGCCACGCCGGTGGCGCGGGTGCCGTCAAAGGTGATGCGGCTGGCCTGCGCGCGGGTCAGGATCGTCAGGTTCGCGCGCTTGCGGACGGGATTGAGAAACGCCACGGCGGCAGAGCAGCGACGCCCGTTGCGCGTGGTGAGCTGAAAATAGCCCACCCCCTCTTGGCAGGCACCGTTGTAATCGGGGTTGTAGGGATAGCCCGCCTCCTGCGCCGCAGCGACCCAGGCGTCGCAGATGGGGCGTTGCAGACGCATGTTCGAGACGGAAAGAGGCCCCTGGTCGCCGTGGTAGTCATCGGCACCACGCTCCTGCCGCTCGGAGCGCTTGAAGAGCGGCAGCACGTCGTCCCAGCCCCAGCCGGGATTGCCCATCTGCGCCCAGCGGTCGTAATCCTGCGGCTGTCCGCGCACATAGAGCAACCCGTTGAGCGACGATGACCCGCCCAGCACCTTGCCGCGCGGCCAATCGAGAGCGCGGCCATTGAGCCCGGGATCGGGTTCGGTGCGGTAGCACCAGTCCACGCTGGGGTTGTGCATGGTCTTGAAATACCCGACCGGGATGTGAATCCACGGGTTCCAGTCGCGCCCGCCCGCCTCGAGCAGCACCACCCTGGTCTTCGGGTCGGCGGAAAGCCGATTCGCAAGCACGCATCCGGCAGACCCTGCCCCGACGATCACGTAATCCGCTGATATATCCGACATTTCCGACCGACCTTTGCACAAAATTCGTGCGGGAAAGATTTTCCTTGCCAGATTGAGCATAAGTCTATCAATATTGAGACTGCAAGTATCAATATTTGCAATCAGGGAGGATATCATGAAAGTATCGAATGCCCTCAGCGGGATTTCGCGGCGGGATCTGTTCCGCCTGACGGGCCAGTTCGGCCTGTCATCCGTGGTCATGGGTGCGGGTGCACTGACCGGGGCGATGACGCTGCCCTCGCTCGCGCGCGCAGCCGAGAGCACCTACGACAAGCGGTTCGCCAAGGAGCCGAAGCACAAGCTGACGCTCGGTGCCGCCGGGTTCAACCCGCGCAACCTGCTGATCGAGCGCGCCGGCGTTCTGGAATTCGCCCGCGACCTGGAGGAGCGGACCGAGGGCGAGATTCGTGTCGAATTCATCGGTGACAACCAGATCTGCGGTCAGCTCAACTGTGTCGAGAAAACCCAGACCGGCGTGATCGACATGTATGCCGCCTCGACGCAGAATTCGGCTGGCGGTGCGCCCTATCTCAACGTGCTCGACTATGCCTACATGTTCCCGAGCCGGGCGTCGCAGTATCACTTCCTCTATTCCCCGGAATCGCAGCGCATCCTGCGCGAGCCGCTGGAAAAGCGGCACGGGCTGAAATTCCTGTTCTCGCATTGCGAATTGCGCGGCATCCAGCTTGGCAACAACTTTGCCGAGAAGCCCACGGTCACGAAGCTGGAGGAGCTGTTCGGGACCAAGAACCGCGTCACCGGCACGCAGCTTGGCCGCATCGCGATGCAGCTTCTCAACCTCAACCCGGTGCCGGTGGCCTGGGAAGAGACATTGGACGGGCTCAAGCAGGGCCTGATCGACGGCGCGGAAACATGGGCGTCGGCGGTGGCCTATGCCAACATGTCGCCGGTGGTCAGCCAATCGGTCGATCTCAAGTTCTTCTGCGGCACGGAACACACGTCGATGTCATCGCGGGTGTTCGACGCGATGGAGCCGCATCTTCAGGATGCGATCATGGAATCGGCCTATCTGGCGCAGGTCCATGTGCAGGCGGCGAACGAGGCGGCGCTGGTCAAGACCGTCGGCTTCTCGGACCCGCAGCTTCCCGGCACGATCTTTGCCGAAAACAACGTGCGGCCCGCGTTCCTCGCCGACGATCAGATCAAGATGGCCGAGGAAATGTGCTCGCCCGAGTTCAACCCCGAACCCTGGGCGCAGTGGCGCGAGCGGCTCAACAACTGGGCCGGGGGCATCGACACCTACCAGGAGATCTACAACACGGCGCGCGAGATCCCCGTGGACACGCTGCCCGAGAATGTCGAGCCGCGCCGCTGGTGGCGTGCGGCATGATCGCCTAGCATCGGGCCGGGCCGTGCGCGGCCCGGCACCCCAAGCCGCCGGGACGTGCGGCCAGGACATACGGCAACCCAAGGGGAGGAGTGGGCATGACCGGCTGGTTTCAGGGCACGGGAGAGATCCTGAGTGCCCTCGCCTCGGGCGATTCATGGATGTTGAGCGAAGCGATGCGCGCGCCCGCGGTCTGGCCGCTGGGGCTGATCGCGATGCTGGTCATGGCGATGGGGTTTCTCATCCTCTACCGCGTCGTGCCCTGGGCCGAGCGCAATTTCGAGCAATCGCTGATGGTCATCTCCTACCTCGCCATCGGCGGGATCATCTTTGTCGAGGTGTTCCGCCGCTTCGTGTTGTCGCAACAGGCGCCGTGGTCCACCACGCTGCCGCCGTTCCTGTTTCTGATCATGACGTGGTTCGGGTGCAGCTATAACGTCAAGCTGCGCACGCATCTGGCCTTTGCCGAGTTCCGCACCGCCATGCCGCGCGCCGGGCAGATGGGCTGCCTGATCCTCGACGCGGTGCTGTGGATCGGGTTTTCCTGGGTGGTGGTCGTCACCTCGACCAAGGTGGTGGCCAATTCGGCGGCGAATTTCCAAATCATGCTGGGCACGGACAACGTGATGCAATGGTGGTTCCTGCTGTCGGTGCCGCTGGCCTTTACCACGCTGGTGGCGCGGGTGATCGAGAACCTGCTGCGCGACATCGCCAATTTCCGGCGTGGCGACACGCTCATCACCCAGGCCGTGATCGGAGGCGACTGACATGACCGACCCTTCAACGCTTGTCACGCTCATCTCCATCGCGGTGACGCTTCTGTTCATGCTGGGCGTGCCGGTCTTTCTGGTGATCGGCTACTGGGTGATCGGCGTCTCTTTCGTCCTCGGCATGCCCTTGCAGAATATCGGCGGCGCGCTGGCGGATGTGTTCACCGACGGCTTTGCCCTGCTGGCCATGCCGCTCTTCATCCTGACGGGGGATCTCATCAACCGCTCAGGGATCGCGCGCCGACTGTCGGATTTCGCCTATGCCTGCCTTGGCTGGATACGCGGCGGGCTGGCGATGGCGTCGCTTGGCGCCTGCGGGCTTTTCGCCGCGATATCGGGCTCGAACTCGGCCACCACGGCGACCATCGGTTCGATGCTGCATCCCGAGATGGTCAAGGGCGGCTATGACGAGCGGTTCTCGGCGGCGACAGCGGCGGCGGGCGGCACGGTGGGGATCATCATCCCGCCCTCGATCATCTTCATCGTCTACGGCTTCCTGCTGAACCTGCCGATTTCGGACCTGTTCGTCGCGGGCATCATTCCCGGCGCGCTGATGGTGGGGGCGATGATGTTCGCCGCCTTCCTGATCTGCTTTAGCAACAAGTGGGGCATCCTGATCGCGCTGAGCCCGATGCGGGTGATCAAGACCGCGATCGGCGCGTGGCTGGGGTTCTTTGCCATCGGGCTGGTGCTCTGGGGTATCTACACCGGCAAGTTCTCGCCCACCGAGGCGGCGGGCGTGACCGTGGGATTCTGCGTGATCGTGGGCTTTGTCAGCCTGCCGCTCTACAGGATCATGGGCGGGGCCAAGGGGCGCGACGTGAACGAAAAGCGGGTCTCGGAAATGCTGGTGGTCGAAGGGTTCAGCCCGCTGGAACTGCCCTCGATCACGATGCGCTCGGCGCAAATCACCGGCATCCTCGCGCCGCTTATTGCCGTGTCGGTGGTGATGCAGCAGATCCTGTCGGTGCTGGGCGCGCAGGAGCTGATCGGCGGGTTCGTGACCTCGATGGGCGGCTATTACGCGGTGCTGTTCACCTCGATGGCGATCGTGTTCGTCTGCGGCATGGTGCTCGAAAGCCTGCCGGTGACGATCATCCTCGCCCCCATCCTTGCCCCCATCGCGCATGAGGTCGGCGTCGAGCCGGTGCAATTCGCGGTGATCTTTCTTGTCGGGGCCTCCATCGGGTTCATCACCCCGCCCTACGGGCTCAACCTCTATGTCGCATCGGGTGTGACGGGCGTTCCCTATTTCCGCCTGTTGCGTTACACGGTGCCGTATCTGGTGGCTTTGCTTTCGGTCTGGTTCATCGTGGCCCTCGTGCCAGAGCTTTCGACGGCCCTGCTTCCGAACCGTTGACAATGGGGTATGCATGGACGGTGACAGCACGGGAACGATCCCCACGAACCTGCGCCTGCTGCTGGTGATCGAAGAGATCGCCCGGGCGGGCGTGCCGGTGACGCCCACCGAGGTCAATGCCGCCATCGGCCTGCCCAAGCCCACCATCCACCGGCTCTTTGCCACGCTGGAGGAGGAGGGCTTTCTGCAACGCGACATGGACGGGCGCACCTATTCGCCCGGCCCCCGCCTGCGAACCCTGGCGGGCGGCATCCTGTCCTCGCTGCGCATCCGCACCGCGCGGCAGGCGATCCTCAAGCGGCTCAGCGGCGAGATTGGCGAGACCTGCAACATCGCCCTGCCGGATCGCGACGCGATGATCTATCTCGAACGGGTCGAAACGCAATGGCCGCTGCGCATCCAGTTGCCGATCGGGACGCGGGTGCCGTTCTACTGCACCGCGAGCGGCAAGATGTACCTGTCATCGCTGGCGCGGCCGCACCTGGTGAAGTACCTCGCCGCGACCGATCTGAAGGCGCGGACGCCGAATACGTTGACCGATGCGGACACCCTGATGGACGAGATTGCCCGGGTGCGTGCGCAGGGCTATTCGCTCGACCGCGAGGAATTCATGCGCGACATGATCGCGCTCGCCGTGCCGATCCTCGACATGAACGAACGGCTGATGGCGACGCTGGCCTTTCACGCGCCGACGCAGCGTTTCGATATCGCGCGGGCGCTCGATTACCTGCCGTCGATGCGCGAGGCGGCGGCGGATTTGTCGAGCCTCGTGTCGGAGGGCGAAGGGGGCTGAGCCTTACCGCCCGGTCCAGACCGGGTCGCGCTTCTCGGCAAAGGCGGTCTGGCCTTCCAGCAGATCCTCGCTGCCGTAGAGCCGGTCCACGGTGGCGAGTTGCCGCCGGGTCACGCGGTTGAGCATGTCCTGGAAACGCATCGCCTCGGCCTCGCGCACAATTTCCTTGATGGCAGCGTAGACGAGGGGCGGGCCGGATTCGAGGTGGCGGGCGAGCGCCCATGTCCGGTCGGCAAGTTCTTCGGGCGCGCAAACCTCGCGCAGCAGCCCCCAGCGCAGCGCCTCCCCGGCGTCGAACCAGCGCCCGGTGAGCAGCAGGTCCATCGCGACGTGGTAGGGGATGCGCTTGGGCAGCTTGATCGAGGCGGCATCGGCCACCGTGCCCGAGCGGATTTCGGGCAGGGCGAATTGCGCCGTGTCGCTGGCGAGGATCAGGTCGCAGGACAGCGCCAGTTCCAGCCCGCCGCCGCAGCAAATGCCGTTCACCGCCGCGATCACCGGCTTGTTGAGATGCGGCAGTTCCTGCAATCCGCCAAAGCCGCCGACGCCGTAATCGCCGTCCACCGCGTCGCCGCCGGCGGCGGCCTTGAGATCCCAGCCGGGGCAGAAGAATTTCTCGCCCGCCGCGCGCAGGATCGCGACGCGCAGGGCGCTATCGTCGCGGAAGTCGCGGAACACCTCGCCCATGATCCGGCTCGTCGCCAGGTCGATAGCGTTGGCCTTGGGCCGGTCGAGCGTCACTTCGAGCACCGCCCCCTCGATCCGGGTGCGGATCGGTCCGTCTGTCAGCATCTCCATCATGTGTCCTCCCGTATGAATGCGTCCGCCACCACTGCGCCCTCGGGGCTCAGGATCAGCGGATTGATCTCGATCTCGGCAAGCCCCGGATCGTCCTCCATCATCGCCTGAAGCGCCAGCGCCACGGTCCCCGCCGCGCGGGTATCGGCGCGCGGCCCGCCGCGCCAGCCGTCGAGCAGCGGCCAGAGCCGCAAGCGGGGCAGCGCGGCGGCGATATCCGCGGCGGTAACGGGGCAGACCAGCGTCACCGTGTCGGCCATCAGTTCCGCCGCGACACCGCCAAGGCCCAGCGTGAGGGTCGCGCCATAGACCGGGTCTCGGCGCAGGCCCAGCAGCATCTCGGCCACGCCACCCGTCACCATCTCTTCGATCAGGTAGCCGGTGACACCCGGCATCTCGGCCTCGCGGCATGGATCGGTGACATTGAGGCGCACGGCCCCGGCCTCGGTCTTGTGGGCAAGGCCAAGGCCCTTGAGCGCATAGGGCGGCACCAGCCCCGCGCCGCGCGTGTCGAGCGCCGCGAGGGTGGGCGCGGTGGTGCCGCGCGGCACCGTGATCCCCGCCACCGCGAGGCGCGCCTTGGCCGCGTGCTCGTCGAGCAGGCGCGTGGTTCCTGCCTCGCGCACATCCCACGGCCGCCAGCCGGGCTGCGCTTGCGGCAGGTGGGCCGCCTTGAGTGCGGCGAGCGCGGTATCGAGCCCCATGAGCGGCACCACGCCCCGCCCCATCATTGCGATGGCGCGCGCCTCGTCGAAATTCTCGGGCAGCGAGGCCACGGGAAAGGCGGCAATGCCGGTCATCTCCTGCGCCGCTTCGATGGCGTCGAGGGCGGGCTCGAAGCTTGCCGGGTCGCAGCGGTCGGGGCGCGGCGGGTCGATGATGAAGAGGCCCGCGTCATAGTCCCCCAGCATGGTGGCAAAGACATCGGTGGTGCGGGCGATGTCGCCCCAGATGAAGGTGTGATAGTCGAGCGGGTTGGCCACGCGCACCAGCGGCCCGAGTGTCGCCGAGAGCCGGTCCGCCGTCTCGGGCGCGGGCGGCTCGAACCGCAGGCCGTGGCGCGGCGCGAGATCGGCCACGAGCCCCGCCTCGCCCCCAGAGCTTGACACCGCGCAGAGCCGCGCGCCCGGCAGGGCACCATGCACATGCACGATCTTGAGCGTCTCGATGAGCGCGTCGAGGGTCGCCACCTCGGCCACGCCGCATCGGCGCAGGAATGCGCCCGAGGCCGCGCCCTCGCCGGCGAGCGCGGCGGTATGGCTCGCCGCCGCGGCCCGCGCGCCTTCGGTCTTGCCGGATTTGAGCGCGACGACTGGCTTGCCCGCCGCGCGCGCATGTTCGGCCATCGCGGCGAAGCCGGGGGCATCGCCCACCCCCTCGATATAGAGGCCAAGCGCGGTCACGCGCGGATCGTCGAGCAGGGCAAGCGCGAGATCGGCCAGCCCCACCTGCGCCGCGTTGCCGAGGCAGGCCATGTAGGCCAGCGGCAAGCCGCGCGCCTGCATGGTGAGGTTGATCGCGATGTTCGACGATTGGCTGAGGATCGCCACGCCCGTCTCGCCCCGCCGCCCGCCATGCTGATCGGGCCACAGCAGCGCGCCGTCGAGATAGTTGACGAAACCGTAGCAGTTGGGGCCGAGCACAGGCATCGGCCCGGCGGCGGCGACGAGGGCCGTTTCAAGATCGCCCGCCCCCGCCTCGCGCCAGCCCGAGGCGAAACACACCGCCCCGCCCGCGTCCAGACCTGCGAGTGCTGCCACCATTTCGACGGTGGCGTGGCGGTTGATGCCGAGAAAGCAGGCGTCGGGGGCGGCGGGCAGGTCGGCGAGGCTGCGGAAACAGCGCCGCCCGCCGATTTCATCGCGCGTCGGGTGGACCGGCCAGACCTCCCCGGCAAAGCCCATACGGTCGCATTGGGCGATCACATTCGCCGCCCAGCCTGCGCCCATAACCGCGACGTGACGGGGACGCAGGAGGCGCGAGAGATCGGTCATGCCGCCCCCCTCAGCCGCCCAGCGGGCGGAGCAGCGCGCGGCTGATGATGTGGCGCTGGATCTCGGAGGTGCCCTCCCAGATGCGCTCGATCCGCGCGTCGCGCCAGATGCGCTCCAGCGGCAATTCCTCCATCAGGCCCATGCCGCCGTGGATCTGTATCGCCTCGTCGGCGATCATCGCCAGCACCTCGGTTGCCTTGAGCTTGGCCATCGCCATATCCGAATCCGTGACGGTGCCCTGATCCGCCTTCCACCCCGCCCAGAGGGTGAGCAGTTCGGCGGCCTTGAGTTCCGTCGCCATGTCGGCGAGCTTGAAGGACACGCCCTGGAACTTGCCGATCCGCTGGCCGAACTGGCGGCGCTCGGCGGCCCAGCCGAGGGCGAGGGCGAGCGCGCGTTCGGCCCGCCCGAGGCTGGTGGCGGCGACCTGAAGGCGGGTGGCCCCAAGCCATTCGTTGGCCACGTCAAAGCCCTTGTGCACCTCGCCCAGCACGTTGGCGTCGGGTATCCGGCAACCGTCGAATTCGAGGATCGCGTTGGTATAGCCGCGATGCGAGACCGAGCGATAGCCGGGGCGGATCGTGAAGCCGGGCGTGCCCTTGTCGACGAAGAACGCGGTGATGCGCTTGCGCTTGCCCCTTGGCGTCTCCTCCTCGCCCGTGGCCATGAAGGTGATGGTGAAGCCCGCGATATCGGCGTGGCTGATGAAATGCTTGGTGCCGTCGAGAACCCAATCGCCGCCATCGCGGCGGGCTGTGGCGCGCATCCCGCGCAGGTCCGACCCGGCGTCGGGCTCGGTCATGGCGAGGCAATCCCAGGTCTCGCCGCGGATGCAGGGCATGAGATAGCGTTCGCGCTGTTCCGGCGTGCCCGCCAGCAGGATGTTGGAGGGGCGCGCCACGCAGGTCCAGTGGAGCGCATAGCTCGCGCGGCCAAGCTCGCGCTCGTAGAGCAGCCATGTCAGCGTATCGAGCCCCGCGCCGCCCACCTCCTGCGGCATGTTGGCGGCGTAGAGCCCGGCGGCCATCGCCTTTTTCTGGATCCCGGCCACGAGCTCCATCGGCAGGTGGCCGGTGCGCTCGACCGCCGCCTCGTGCGGCAGCAGTTCGGCCTCGACAAAGGCGCGGGTCGTTTCGACGATCATGCGCTGTTCGTCGGTGAGGGCAAACTCCATCCCGGTCACTCCCCTGCGCGCGCGCGATGCGCGTCGTGATCGGCGATCACCCGTCCCGCGCCCCATCCGTTTTCCTTCAGCACCTTCAGGATGCCCACGAGGTTGCGGTCGCGGATACGCTCCAGCTCGCGGATGGAGTGCTGCCCCGATTGCGCGTCCGACTGCCCGGCGATCAGATCGACGAGAGCGTCGTCATACTCGGGCACGTCGGTGAGCCGGGTCCACGGCTCTTGCAGGCAGGGGCCGAACTGACCGAGGAAATGGTGCATCCCGGCCTCGCCCCCGGCGATGCGGTAGGTCTCGAACAGGCCCATCTGTGCCCAGCGCAGGCCAAAGCCCATGCGGATCGCGTCGTCGATCTCTTCGGTCGTGGCGACGCCGTCGCGCACCAGCCACAGCGCCTCGCGCCAGACCGCCTCGAGCAGGCGGTCGGCGATATGGGCGTCGATCTCCTTGCGGACGTGGAGGGGGAACATGCCGATTTCGTGCAGGATCGCCTTGGCGGCTTCGGTCACTTCGAGGGCCGTCGCGGGCGAGGGGACCAGTTCGACCAGCGGCAGCAGGTAGACCGGGTTGAACGGGTGCGCGACGAAGATCGCGCCCGGATTTGGGGCCTCCTCCTGCAACACCGAGGGGCGGTAGCCCGAGGTCGAGGAGCCGAGCGGCACATCGGGCGCGGTCTCCTGCACTTCGGCATAGACGTGATGCTTGAGCGCGATCCGCTCGGACACCGATTCCTGCACATAGGCCGCGCCCGCCACCGCCCCGGCGATGCTGTCGGCAAGGGTAAGGCGGCCCTCGGGCGGCATCGGCAGGTCGGAGAGCGCGGGGAGTGCGGCGCGGGCGTTGTCCAGCACCTCGCCCAGTTTGCGCGGTGTCTGCGGGTCGGGGTCGAACACCGCCACGTCCCAGCCCGCGAGCAGGAAGCGCGCGGCCCACCCGCCGCCGATGACGCCGCCGCCGATGACGGCGGCCTTGCCGGGTGCGCCGCTCACAGCGGGGCCCGCTTTTCGAGCTTGAGCCGTTCGCGCACCGCCTCGGGGCCGACCACGCGCGCGCCCATCGCCTCGACGATGCCGACCGCGCGCGCGACAAGCTGCGCATTGGTGGCGAGTACGCCCTTGTCGAGCATCAGGTTGTCCTCCAGCCCGACGCGCACGTTGCCACCGGCCAGCACCGCCGCCGCGACATAGGGCATCTCGCTGCGCCCGAGGCCGAAGGCGGACCAGTGCCAGCCCGCAGGCACGTTGTTCACCATCGCGAGAAAGGTATTCAGATCGTCGGGCGCGCCCCATGGCACGCCCATGCAAAGCTGCACCAGCACCGGCTCGGGGATGATCCCTTCGTTCACGAGCTGCTTCGCGAACCACAGGTGGCCGGTGTCGAACGCCTCGATCTCGATCCGCGTGCCGGCGGCCACCATCCGCGCGGCCATGTCGCGCAGCATCCCCGGCGTGTTGACCATGACGTAATCGGCCTCGGCGAAATTCATTGTGCCGCAATCGAGCGTGCAGATTTCCGGGCGGCAGTCGGCCACATGCGCCACCCGCTCCTCGGCCCCGGCCATGTCCGACGCGGCCGACATCCGGCCCATCGCCTCGGTCCCGTCGAACATCAGGTCGCCGCCCATCCCGGCGGTGAGGTTGAGCACCACGTCGGTGGCGCTGTCGCGGATGCGCTCGGTCACCTCGCGGAAAAGCGCGGGGTCGCGCGAGGGCGCGCCGGTTTCGGGGTCGCGGACGTGGCAATGCACCACCGCCGCGCCGGCCTGTGCGGCGGCGATGGCGCTCTCGGCGATGGCCTCGGGCGAGCGAGGGACGTGGGGGCTGCGGTCCTGCGTGCCGCCCGATCCGGTCACGGCACAGGTGATGAACACCTCGCGGTTCATGGTGAGTGGCATCGGTTCCTCCTTGGCTGTGGCGCAGCCTAGCAGAGTTGCGGCGCGGTGCCTGGCGATTTACGAAAGGAACATGGCATATACCGAAACCATTTTTGCCCCCTCGCGCGCCACGCTCGACATCGCGGTGCTGGTCCTGCCGCGCGCCTCGATCCTGGAAGTGGCCTCGGTGCTCGACCCGATGCGCAACGCCAACAGGCAGATGGCGCGCGAGGCGTTTCGCTGGCGGGTGATCACGCCCGACGGGCGCGCGGCCCCGCTGACCTGCGGGATCGAGCTGCCCGCCTCGGGGGCGCTCGGCGACGTGGCGGGGGCGGACCTGTTGATGATCGTGTCGGGCTTCGATCAGGCCGAGGTGGCGACGCGGAACCTCATCGCCACGCTGCGGCGGATGGCGGGCCGGTTCGGCGCGATCGCGGGGATCGACGCGGGACCGTGGATCATGGCGCGCGCCGGGCTTCTGGACGGGCACCGCGCCACCGTGCACTGGGAGGACCTGGAGGATTTCGCCGCCGCGTTTCCGGGGGTCGAGGTGGTGGCGGACCGCTACGTGCGCGCGGGGCGCAGGCTGACGGCGGGCGGCGCGGGGCCTGCCGCCGACATGATGCTGCACCTGATCGGCACGCGCTGCGGCCTGGGCGTCGCGGGGCAGGTCGCCGATTCGTTCCTTTATGACCGCCACGCCGACGCCACGCGCCCGCAGCGCCCCGGCCGGGTGCCGGGCGCGCGCGACCGGCGGCTGTCGGCGGCACTGACGATGATGGGCGAGGCGCTCGATGCGCCACGGCCCATCCCCGAGATCGCGGCGGCGCTGGGACTGGGGACACGGCGGCTGGAACAGATATTCCGCGACGGGCTCGGGACGGGGCCCGCCGCCTGCTATCTTGATCTGCGGCTACAGGCGGCGCGGCGGATGATGAGCGACACCGACCACCCGCTTCTGGAGATCGCCCTGCGCACAGGGTTCTCCGACAGGTCGAGCTTTTCCCGCGCCTATCGCCGCCGGTTCGGGCAATCGCCGCGGGAGAGCCGCGCCGGGCGTTGATCATTATCGCGCGGTCTGGAAATCGCGCGGCGCGCGGGCTATGTTCCATCTCCGCTCCAGCGCAAGGGACACATCGCCCATGACCCGTTTCACCACCCCGATCGCCGAGCAGATATGGTCGATGAAATACCGCTATGTCACCGGGGACGGCGGCGATGCGAGTGTCGAGGACACGTGGCGGCGTGTTGCGCGGGCGTTGGCCGCGGTCGAGGCCGAGCCGGATGTCTGGGAGGAGCGGTTCTACGCCGCGCTTGAGGACTTCAAGTTCCTGCCCGCAGGCCGGATCACCGCCGGAGCGGGCACCGGCCGCAAGGTGACGCTGTTCAACTGCTTCGTCATGGGCACCATCCCCGACGACATGGGCGGGATCTTCGATAACCTGCGCGAAGCGGCGCTGACCATGCAGCAGGGCGGCGGAATTGGCTATGATTTCTCGACGATCCGGCCCAGGGGCGCGGTGGTCAAGGGCGTGTCGGCGGATGCGAGCGGGCCGCTGTCGTTCATGGACGTGTGGGACGCGATGTGCCGCACGATCATGAGCGCGGGCAGCCGCCGCGGCGCGATGATGGCCACCATGCGCTGCGATCACCCCGACATCGAGGATTTCATCGGCGTCAAGTCCGATGCCGCACGGTTGCGCATGTTCAACCTGTCGGTGCTGGTGACGGATGCCTTCATGGAGGCGGTCAAGGCTGACGGGCCGTGGGATTTGCAATTCGATGGCCGGGTCTATCGCACGGTGCAGGCGCGCGACCTGTGGAACCGGATCATGCAGGCCACCTATGATTACGCCGAGCCGGGGGTGATCTTCATCGACCGGATCAACCAGGCCAACAACCTGAACTATGTGGAGAATATCTCTGCGACCAACCCCTGCGGCGAACAGCCCCTGCCGCCCTATGGGGCGTGCCTGCTGGGCTCGGTCAACCTTGCCCGCCTCGTGATCGACCCGTTCGGGAACCGCGCGCGGCTCGACGCGGCGGCGCTCAAGGATCTGGTGCGCACGGCGGTGCGGATGATGGACAACGTGGTGGACGTGTCGCAATTCCCCCTGTCCGCGCAGGCCGGGGAGGCGCGGGCCAAGCGCCGCATCGGGCTGGGGGTGACGGGGCTCGCGGATGCGCTTTTGATGCTGGGGCTGCGCTATGGCTCGGACAAGGCCGCGCGTCAGACCGAGATCTGGATGCACAAGATCGCCGTCGCCGCCTATCTGGCAAGCGTCGACCTGGCCCGGGAAAAGGGCGCGTTCCCGCTGTTTGATGCCGAGCACTTCCTCGCCTCCGGCGCCATGCGCGAGATGGACGAGACGGTGCGCGAGGCGATCGCGAAACACGGCATCCGCAACGCGCTTCTGACCTCGGTGGCCCCCACCGGCACGATCAGCCTTTATGCCGGCAACGTCTCATCCGGCATCGAGCCGGTATTCGCCTACAGCTACACGCGCAAGGTGCTGCAAAAGGACGGCAGCCGCACCGAGGAGGAGGTGGTGGATTACGCCGTGCAGATGTGGCGCGAGATGTTCGGCGACGCGCCCCTGCCCGATCATTTCGTCAACGCGCAGACGCTCGCCCCCGAGGATCATGTCAAGATGCAGGCGGCGGCGCAGAAATGGGTGGACAGCAGCATTTCCAAGACCATCAACTGCCCTGCCGACATCTCCTTCGAGGCGTTCAAGAACGTTTACATGCAAGCCTATGAGACCGGCTGCAAGGGCTGCACCACCTACCGGCCCAATGACGTGACGGGCAGCGTGCTGAGCGTGGGCGAGGCCGAGGACAAGGTCCCCGGCGAGACCCCGGATCAGGCTCGGGGCGACTTTCCCGCCGAGGGCGGGGAAGTCGTCTACATGTCCGACCCGCTGGACCGGCCCACGGAGCTGGAGGGCGCGACCTACAAGCTCAAATGGCCCGACAGCAACCATGCGATCTATGTGACCGTCAACGACATCGTGCTGGGCGGCCACCGGCGGCCCTTCGAGGTGTTCATCAACTCCAAGAACATGGAGCATTACGCCTGGACCGTGGCGCTGACGCGGATGATCTCGGCGGTGTTCCGGCGCGGCGGCGACGTGAGCTTTGTGGTGGAGGAGCTGAAGGCGGTGTTCGATCCGCGCGGTGGCGCGTGGATGAACGGCAAATACATCCCCTCGATCCTCGCCGCCATCGGCGGGGTGCTGGAACGGCACATGGTGCAGATCGGCTTTCTGGAGGGCGAGGGGCTGGGCCTCAAGGCCGACCCGACGGCGCAGGTCGTGGGGCTGGAGGGCGCCCCCCGCGGCCCCGCCTGCCCGGCCTGCGGCAGCTATGACATGCGCATGATCGAGGGCTGCATGACCTGCGCAAGCTGCGGACACAGCAAGTGTTCGGGGTGACCGCGGCGCCGGGTCGTTCCGACTGCCAATTAGTGGCCACCGGCGGGCTTGGGATGTCCATTCCGCAAGCGAACAAAGTCAATCGGGCGTAACCGCTCGATTTTCCATATGTGAGGGTCGTGTCCCTGGACGTGGTGCAGGACCTGGCGTCCGCCTGCTTCTTCATGGCTGGTGTTGCTGGTTTACTGAGCGGCGATGATCGTCGCCGTAGGCGCAGGACTCTACAAGCCCTTGGCCGTCCACCAAAACAGGGGGCCGCCAAATGCGCAGCCGGTTGCGCACGTTACATGGCGTGTCTCGGGATGGTCGCGGAATAGGTCTCGTCGCGGACCGTGGCGTCGCCTTCGAATGCCTGCATACGCGCGCGGAGATGGAAATGCGTGCTGTCGCAAGACAGGTGCGTATGCGTCACCGTCCGCACGGCCCAGCCGTCGCGCTGCATTTCGTGGATCCAGCTCACCTCTCCTTCGGCGGAGGTGGGATCGCCCGGCAGGATGGAATAGCGCTCGGTGCACTCGGCGGAATGCGTCAGCCCGTGCCCGGTGATACGGGCCGCGCCCTCGTGGACGCGGATATCGGCCGTCACGCGCCCGGTGGTCCGGTCTTCTGTCACGCTCCAATCCGCGGTCGGGGGCACCTCGAACTCCTGCTCCAGAGGGGCCGCCGCGCGTGGTGGGCCGAACGGCGCCGCATCGCTTTGGTCGCCGTCCCGCAGCGGCAGGACGAGTGTGCTCCGCTCGGTCAGAACCCGCAGCGTGACCGGCTCGGGCGCGGGCCAGGCGATCGGAAAATAGCTGGTCGACAGTCCCAGCCGTATCCGGTGGCCCGCGCGGAAGGTCTGGGCGACGTGTTTCATCGGCACATCGACCGTGTAGGTCCGCCCCAGCGTCAGGGGCTCGGGGTGCTCGTGGCCGTCACGATGGGTGAGGTTGAGCAAACCGTAGCTGACCCGGGTCGCCGCCCCGTCGGGCGCCACGTCCATCAGGCGCACGGCGGCCTGCGCGACAGGCCGGTCCGAGGTGAATGTCAGTGTCAGGCGCGCGTCGCCCACCATGTGCACCGGCCCGGCAAGAGGCCCGGTTTCGAAGCACAGGCTGCCGGCGTCGTCCCGCCGCTGATCGCCCGGCTGATCGCCGGGCAGCGCGTAGGAGCACCACTTGCCGCCCTGGAACCCGACCCAGAGCGGCGAGGCGATGGTCAGCCAGCCGCCGGGCACCTCCTCCGACCGCGACAGCCGCCCGTCGGAGCCGAGGGCGAATTCGGTCGGGGTGACATTCGGCGAGGGCCAGGCCGGTTCGGTGATCCAGTGCCCGTCGCGATGCGCGTAATGGCTTTGCGGCGCGGCGTGATCCTGAAGATAGACCCGCAACGGCGGTTCGTCCGCGATGCCGGTGTCGATGCCCTTGAGCCATTGATCCCACCACCGGGTTTCCTCGCTCAGCCAGTCGATCGCAGGGCCGGGCGCGCCCACATGCGGATAGCGATGCGACCAGGGGCCGACGATCCCCTTGACCGGGCCTTTCAGGTTCTCGACCAGCCGAAAGACCGACCGGCAGTAGCCGTCGGCCCAGCCGCTGACGGCATAGACGGGCACCTCGATATCGCCGAAATCCTCGCAGACCGACCCGTGTTTCCAGAACGCGTCGCGGGTCTGATGTTGCATCCATGTCTCGAGCCAGAAGCCCGACCCGTCGAGCCGCTCTTCCCACAATTCGCGCCAGCGATCGCCGACATGCGCAGGATCCGGCGGCAGCGTGTTGATCCCGAACATCACCGATGCCCAGGACAGGTGGTCGCACAGCATGGTGCCGCCCATGTAGTGGATGTCGTCGGCATAACGGTCGTCGGTCGAGCAGATCGACACCACGGCCCGGAGCGCGGGCGGACGCAGGGCGGCGAGTTGCAGACCGTTGAACCCGCCCCAGGAAATGCCGACGATGCCGACACCGCCATCGCACCACGGCTGATCGGCGATCCAGGCGATGACGTCGCAGCCGTCCTGAAGCTCGGTCTCGGTATATTCATCGGTCATCACACCGTCGGATTCGCCGGTGCCGCGCAGGTCGACGCGGACATAGGCATAGCCCTGCGCCGTCAACCAGGGCGCGCGCGCATGGTCGCGCTCCAGCGTCTTGTCGTTCTTGCGATAGGGGATGTATTCGAGGATCGCGGGCACCGCCTGCGCCTCTGCGCCGTCGGGCATCCAGATGCGCGCCGCCAGACGCGTGCCATCGGGCATCGGGATCTCGAGGTGCTCGATTTCCCGAACGGTGACGGGAAGCGGGTGATCGACTTTCATGGATTTTATCCTGCATTACGCGCCACGCGATGCGCCCAGCGTATCGCGCGCACGCCCCACAAAGTCCAGCGCGGACGCCGGTCTATTCCTCTATGTCGGTGAATTCGTAGTTCAGCCGCTTCATGACCTGCTCATAATTCCACAACAGCTTGGATTGCTTGCCCGCCCCCATCCAGACCGATGCCACGGCATAGCTGTAGGCGTCCTGCTCGGGCAGTTCCGACAGGCGCATGCCCTTCTTGACATAAGAGACGATGCGCGTGCCCTCGACCTGCTCGGCCGCGACCTCGAGCTCGGCGCGTGACGGCGCGCGCGCCACCGTGGCATCGTTGAAGAACACCCGGTAGAAAAATTCCGACGCGACGTTTTCCGGCCCCTCGCCGCGCGGCATGTCCGGCCTGCGGCCGAGCCCCAGATCGACCGTGACCTGCTGATGACTGACGCCGTCGACCATCTCGAACAAATCGCAATGCGATTGCGCGATGCGGGTGTTGATCTCCAGCAGCCAGATCTTGTTCTGCACCTCGTCCCAGTAATACTCGATATTGAAGCCGGCATTGTCATAGCCGATATGCGCCATCACCTTGCGGGTGATTTCGTTCATCTCGTCCTGAACGCGGCGCGGCAGGGTCGAGGGGTAGAGATAGTAGAAAAAGCTGAGCACCTGCGGATAGCGAATCGAATCGACCGTGCCGTAGGGCACCACCTCGCCGTCATGGACATAGCCCTCTACGGTGCATTGCCGTCCGCCGATCACCTGTTCGGCCATGCAGTAATGCCCTTCGATCGCCCGGATTTCATCCGGCAGGTCAGCCTGATCCAGCACATAGTTGAACGGTTCTGAAATCTGGCCGATCTCGGCGCGGAAGGCGGCAACCGCGTAGTCGAAATCCTCGGGGCTGTCGATGCGAAAGCCGAGACGGGACCCGGATGACTTGATCGGCTTGACGAAGAACGGAAACCGCAGATCGGCCTCGCCGATGCGCGACAGCGCGTTGTCGTCGAACGGATCGAAGGCAGTGAATTTCGGGACGTGCTCGGGGATCACCTCGGCCATCACCTTGCGCGACCAGAATTTGTGCTCGCATTTCAAGAGGCTTTCCAGCGAGGCGTTGCGGGTGCCGTATTTCGCGCACAGAAGCGGCAGCATGGTGGACACCGGAAAGTCGATATAGCCGACGATGGCGTCGATCGAGCCGTCAAAGGCGTCGAGCGCCGCCTCGGCCTCGGCCAGCATGGCGGGGATGTCGAATTCCTGCGTGTCCGAGACCGCTTCGGAGGTCAGGAGCGGGTGAAAGACGACATCCTCGACGCCACGAAGCCGGGTCAGCCGCTCGGCGTTCAGATCGTTGAGTCCGACGACGAAAATATTCCTGGTCATGGATTTCTCCTTGCCTGTCAGGGCGTGTCAATCGGCGGCCGGCCAAAGCCCGGCGGGCCGCCCCGGTCACGTCACGCCTGTGAGAGATCGGACTGAACCGGAAAGCTGCGCCCCTTGAGCCGCTCGGTGGTGCCGGTGATATCGTCCACCAGCAACAGCAGGAAATCGCCCGGCACGGCATCCGCGATGGCCCGGTCAACCGCGTCCTTTTCCTTCATGATGACCTCGACCGCGCAGTCCGATCCGGCATCTGACGCGCCCTTGCGGATCAGCTCTGCCGTCTCGCCCTCGGCGCGCCCGCGCGCGTCGGATTCGTAGACATAGAGCACGTCGCACATCTTGGCGAGTTGCGCGCCCAGAGCGGCGAGGTCTTCGTCGCGGCGATTGCCCGGCGCGCTCGAAACCCCGATCTTGCGCTGTTGTCCAAGCCCGTTCACGAGCGGCTCCAACGCCACCAGCGCCGGCACGTTGTGACCGTAGTCGATCAGGCAATAGACGCCGTCGGCCTCGAAATAGTTGGTGCGCCCGGGCATCTGCGCCGGGGTTGGGTGGAAGGTCAGCAGCCCGGCGCGGATGTCGTCGATCTCGATGCCATGCGCCAGTGCCACCGCCGCGGCGGCCATCGCGTTCTGCACGTTGAACGGCGCGTGCCCCTCGAACGCGATCGGCACGTCGTTGACGTCGACCACATCCACCAGAACCTTGCCCCGCATAAGGACGATCCGCCCGGCATTGACGGTGAACACCTCGCCGCCCCGGCTCAGGTGATCGGCCAGGGCGGGGTTGTCCGGGTCCATCGAGAAATAGATGATCTCACCCCGCGCCCAGTAGGTGCCATGCTCCATCACCAGCGGGTCGTCTGCGTTCAGCACGCAATAGCCGCCCTCTCGCTTGACGGCGTCCACGACCACGGTCTTGCAGCGCGCCAGTTCCTCGAGCGTGTGAATGTCGCGCTCGCCCAGATGGTCCGACGCGATGTTGAGCAGCACGCCCACGTCGCATTCGTCGAAGCCGAGGCCGCGGCGCATGATGCCGCCACGCGCCACCTCGAGCACCGCGTGTTCCACCGTGGGTTCGTGCAGCACTGCCGCCGCCGCCGCCGGGCCGGAATAGTCACCCCGCAGGATCACATGGTTGTCGATCTCGACCGTGCCGGTACAGCCCATTCCCACGGAATAGCCGGCTTGACGCAGGATATGCGTCGTCAGGCGCGTCGTCGTTGTCTTGCCGTTGGTCCCGGTGATCGCCGTGATCGGGACCCGGCCGTCATCCTTGGGGTCGGGAAACAGCATTTCGACCACATGCTCGCCGACAGGGCGCGGCGTGCCGTGGGTCGGTGCCATGTGCATCCGGAATCCCGGCCCGGCATTGACCTCGACCACGCCCGCGGATTGCTGATCCAGCGGCTTGGTCAGGGTTTCCGCCAGCAGGTCTATGCCGATCACGTCCAGCCCGACAAGCCGGGCGATGCGCTCCATCGCGAACTTGATATCGGGATGCACCTCGTCGGTGAGATCCGTCGCCGTCCCGCCGGTCGAAATGTTGGCGGTGGATTTCAGAAACACCATCGCGCCCTCGCCGGGGACCGAATCGAGCGTCAGCCCGGCCTGGTCGAGCATGCGCTGGGTCTGCTCGTCGACATGGATTTGCGTCAGCAGGTTCTCGTGGCCGACGCCGCGGCGGGGGTCTTCGTTGGCCTTGTCGATCAAGGCGCGGATCGTCGATTTGCCGTCGCCCGTGACATGCGCGGGCCGGCGGCGGGCGGCGGCGATCAGCTTGCCGCCGATCACCAGCATTCGGTGGTCCTCGCCCTTGATGTAGCTTTCCACGATCACCGCGCAGGAGTCGTCGCGCACCCGCGCGAGCGCTGCCTCGTAGCCCGATTTCAGGTCGTCCATGCTGGCGATGTCGGTGGTCACGCCGCGGCCGTGATTACCGGCCAGCGGCTTGGTCACCACCGGCCAGCCGATCCATTCGGCGGCCTCCTTCACCTCTTCCCAGGTATAGCAGGTGCAGCCCCTGGGCACGGCCACGCCGGCATCGCCGAGTATCTGCTTGGTCCAGTCCTTGTCGTCGGCGATCGCATGGCCGATGATGCCCGACGCGTCGGTCACCGTCGCCTGGAAGCGGCGCTGCTTCACGCCGTGCCCGAGCTGGGTATAGCTGGTGCCCTCGGTCAGATTGTTCCACGGTATGTTGCGGGCCTTGGCAGCCTCGACGATCGCGCCGGTCGATGGGCCGAGCGCATTGGCGTCCCGCACCTCCTTGAGGTGCTGCAGGATCGGATCGAGATCGACGAACCCGCCGTCGTAAAGCGTTTGCACGATCTCCACCGCGGCCTTACCCGCGGCAAGACCGGTGGCCTCGTCGCGGTAGCGGTAGATGACGTTGTAGATACCGGTCTCGTAGCTGTCCACGGTCTTGCCGTAGCCCACCGAAAAGCCGACCATGTTCTGCAGTTCGATGGCCACATGTTCGACCATGTGCCCGGCATAGGTGCCGTTTTGCACCCGCTGCAGAAAGCCGCCCGGCTCGCCGACCGAACAGCGGTGTTCATGGATGGTGGGGATGACCGCTTCGAGCTTCTCCGCAATGCCGGGAACCTTGTCACTCGGGCGGTGTTCCAACTGCTCGATGTCGAGCCGCATGTAGATGGCTTGATAGCGGCTGTAATAGTTAGGCCCGCGCAGTGCGCGATGCTCAAGAATGCGCATTCTGTTTTTTCATCTCCAGGGTCGCGGCCTCTTCAGGGCCAAGGACTCGCCGATCAGCCAAACTGTAGGCGTCTCCGTCGATCAGCGCGTGCATTATGACGTTGTGGACGCTCACCGCCTCACCGTCGGACAGGTCGAACACGTTCGAGCCTGTCGTCTGTGCACTGTCGACCACTATAACATGTCCGGGCCCGAAGGCAAAAAGCTTGTCATCCTCGAACAGCACGGCCGCGTCCTCTCCGAGGCCGACCCCGAGCAATTCGGGGTTCGTCGCCCCCACTTCCATGAGGCGCGAGAACCTCCCGCGTTCGAGAAAATGCGTGTCGATGATCACGCCCTCCATCAAGCCGAAGCCGGCCGACATCTTTACCGCACCCTTGCGGAGCGCGTCGGTCGCATCGCCGCCGTACACCATGGTCGTGGACTGACAGGCGGCCCCGGCGCTCGTTCCGGCAATGACGGCCCCCTGCGCCTGGCGCTTGCGGATCATGTCGAGCGCCGGCGAGCCTCCGAATATGCTCGTCAGGCGCATCTGGTCGCCGCCCGAAAGAAAGATCACGTCGCAACGCGAGAGCATTTCGACGAATGTCGGAGCCATTGCATCGGCCCGGTCGCGGATGCGGATGTCGAGCACCTCGCCCGCCCCCAGGCGGTCGAACACCCCGCGATAATCCTCGAAAACGTCGTCGGGGATGCTGCTGGCCGTGGTAATGACGCCGACGACCGGCGCGGGATCGCGGCTGAACGCCAGGACACGTTTCAGGACGTCGGCCTGTGTTGTCTTGTCCTCGGCCCCGCCGATGGCGACCAGTTTACCCCGCGTGGCGGGGTGTATCGACATGTCCATGCAGGACCTCCTTTGAGCGCTGGAGAACAGCTATACCTTGCAAGCGGTTTGCGTCCAGTTGTATGTGGTCCTCGGCCGCGTCAGAAGCAAGCGACGTGCATTTTTGTGACACTGAAGCCGCCCGCGATCAGGCGAGACGAATCACCCCTTCGTTTCAACGGCTTCCGGGCGATCTTTGAAAGGACAAACCGTGACATCTGGCTTCGTCCTGGCAATTCATGGCGGCGCCGGCGTCCTGCCCCGTGGAGATATGACCCCGGCAAAGGAGGCGGCGTATCACGCGGCCCTTGACCGCGTGCTGGCCGCCGGACAGGCCGTGCTGGCCGCGGATGGCAGCGCCCTCGATGCCGTCACCGCCGCAGTGGAAGCGCTTGAAAACGAGCCCTTGTTCAACGCCGGGCGCGGGGCCGTGTTTACCCGTGATGGCCGACACGAGATGGATGCCGCGATCATGGACGGGCGCGGGCGCAAGGCCGGGGCGGTCGCGGGCATCGCCGGGGTCCGCAATCCGGTGCGCCTGGCCCGTGCCGTCATGGAGCGGACCGATCATGTCATGATGGCCGGTGAGGGCGCGCTGCAAATCGCGCGCGATGCCGGGCTCGCGTTCGAGGACGATGCCTATTTCTTTACGCAGGAACGCTGGGACAGCCTGCAAGGCACCCTCAGGATGGAGGCCGACGGCACCCTTGACGACGATCCTGCCCGGCGTCACGGCACGGTCGGGGCGGTGGCGCTGGACCGCGCAGGCACTCTTGCCGCGGCGACATCCACGGGCGGCATGACGGCCAAGCGCACGGGCCGTATCGGCGACAGCCCGATCATCGGTGCCGGCACCTTCGCCGATGATGCCACCTGCGCGGTCTCGGCCACCGGCGATGGTGAAGCGTTCATCCGCCTGTCCGTCGCGCATGAGATCGACGCGCGCATGAGGCTGGCCCGACAGCCGATGCCCGAGGCCGCGCGGCAGGTCATCCTGCACGACCTGACCGCCATCGGCGGCTCGGGCGGACTGATCTGCGTCGCCCGCGACGGGACACTCGCGATGCCGTTCAACTGCGACGGGATGTACCGCGGCTGTGTTCGAGACGGCGACGCGCCGGAAACAGCGATATATCACAGCGTGTCGCGAGACTGCGAATGAACGCGCGCGCGTTCCAGCCGCGCCGGAGAACTGCTCAGAAATCCAGGTTTTCGACGCTGAGCGCGTTTTCCTGGATGAACTCGCGGCGCGGTTCGACCACGTCGCCCATCAGCTTGGTAAAGAGATCATCCGCCTCGGCCACGTCGTCGATCTTGACCTGAAGCAGCGTGCGCGCCTCGGGGTCGAGGGTGGTTTCCCAGAGCTGGTCGGGGTTCATCTCTCCGAGCCCCTTGTAGCGCTGGAGGGTGAGGCCCTTCTCGCCCTCCTTGAGGATCGCGGTCAACAGGTCGAGCGGACCGAAGATCGGCTGGGCGCGATCCTTGCGCAAAAGCATCGCCTTCTCGCGGTAGATGTCGCGCAGCGCCTGCGTCATCTGCGCGAGCCTGCGCGCCTCGCCGCCGCGCAGGACGGGGCCATCGAGCGTGCGGATTTCCTCGACGCCACGCACCGTGCGGCTGAGGCGCAGCCCGTGATCCTGCGTCGGGCGGCCCTGCCAGCCGCGCTCGTATTCGTTCGAGATCATGTCGAGCCGGGCGGCCACGGTATCGGCCACGCCCTGCAGGTCCGCATCCACGCGCCCGGGCAGGAACGCCTCGGCGATGGCCGCCTGTTCGAGGATATGGCGGGGGTAATGCGTGGGGAACGCCTCCAGAATGCGCTTGGCCTGCCGCGCCTCCTCGACCACGCGCACGAGGTCCGGCCCGGCGATCTCCTCGCCGCTGCCAAGCCGCAGGGCGGCATCGGTGGTACCCTGCTCGATCAGGTAATCCTCGAGCGAGGGATGATCCTTGAGATAGACCTCGGACTTGCCGCGCATCACCTTGTAGAGCGGGGGCTGCGCGATGTAGAGGTATCCGCCCTCGATCAGCTCAGGCATCTGCCGGTAGAAAAAGGTCAGCAGCAGCGTGCGGATATGCGCGCCGTCGACGTCGGCATCGGTCATGATGACGATCTTGTGGTAGCGCAGTTTCGAGATGTCGAACTCGTCCCGACCAATGCCGGTGCCGAGGGCCATGACAAGGTTGCCGATCTCCTGAGAGCCCAGCATCCGGTCAAATCGGGCGCGCTCGACATTGAGGATCTTGCCGCGCAGCGGCAGAACCGCCTGCGTTCCCCGGTCGCGCCCGGTCTGCGCCGAGCCGCCCGCCGAATCCCCCTCGACGAGGAAAAGCTCGGTCTTGGACGGGTCCTTGCTTGAGCAATCCTTGAGCTTGCCGGCGAGGAAATTCACGTCCATCGGGTTCTTGCGGCGGGTCAGGTCGCGCGCCTTGCGTGCCGCCTCGCGGGCATGGGCGGCCTCGATGATCTTGCCGACGATGATCTTGGCAATCTGGGGGTTTTCCTCGAACCATTCGGCGAGTTTCTCGCCCATCAGCCCCTCGACCGCCGGGCGCACCTCGGAGCTTACGAGCTTATCCTTGGTCTGGCTGGAGAATTTCGGATCGGGCACCTTGACCGACAGCACGCAAGTGAGCCCCTCGCGGGCGTCGTCGCCGGTGAAGCTGACCTTTTCCTTGCGGGCGATGCCGGTGGTCTGGGCATAGGCGTTGATGGTGCGGGTGAGCGCGCCGCGAAAGCCCGCCATGTGGGTGCCGCCGTCGCGCTGCGGGATGTTGTTGGTGAACGGCAGCACCGTCTCGTGGTAGCTGTCGTTCCACCACATCGCCACCTCGACGGTGATCCCGTCGCGCTCGCCGGTGATAAAGATCGGATCGGGCATCATCGGGGTCTTGTGCCGGTCGAGATACTTGACGAATTCCTTGACCCCGCCCTCGTAGAAAAGCTCGCTCTCCAGCGGCTCGGGCGGGCGCTCGTCGCGCAGGATGATGCGCACGCCGGAATTGAGAAAAGCCAGCTCGCGCAGCCGCCGCTCCAGAATCTCGAAGCTGTAATCGAGGTTGCTGAACGTCTCGGTGGAGGCGAGAAAGCGCACCTCGGTGCCCTTGCGGCCCTCGGCGTCGCCGACCACGCGCAGATGCTCGGTGGTAAAGCCGCCCTCGAAGCGGGCGAGATGCGCCTTGCCGTTCCGCCAGACACGCAGCTCCAGCCAATCGGAGAGCGCGTTGACCACCGAGACGCCCACCCCGTGCAGCCCGCCCGAAACCTTGTAGGAATTCTGGTCGAACTTGCCGCCGGCGTGAAGCTGGGTCATGATGACCTCGGCGGCCGAGACCCCCTCTTCCTCGTGGATATCGGTGGGGATGCCGCGGCCGTTGTCGCTGACCGAGACGCTGGAATCGGCATGGATCGTGACGTTGACGGCGTCGGCGTGACCGGCCAGCGCCTCGTCGATGCCGTTATCGACGACCTCGTAGACCATGTGGTGCAGGCCCGAGCCGTCATCGGTATCCCCGATATACATGCCGGGGCGCTTGCGGACAGCCTCCAACCCCTTGAGAACCTTAATGGAATCGGCACCGTATTCTTCTGGCGCGATGGCGGGTTCGGACATGCGGATTACCCTTTGGAATGTTTCGTATTTTATACGAAGTCTGGGGGGGAATGTCACGGCCCCACCCCATATTTTGCGCTGTTTCGTGCTCAGGTGAACGGGATCACCAGACCAACGAAGATGAGCAGCACGCCGGAGGCGATATTCATCCGCGCGATCGCCCTCGGGCTCTGCAGCAGGCGGCGCGCGCGGTCGAGGAAGAAGGCGAGCGCGAGGTTGCCCAGCATCGGCACGACGGCAGAGACCGCGAGGATGGCGGCGATGTCGGGGACCGTGACGCGCGTGAGATCGAAGAAGCCCGGCAGGAAGCCCATGTAGAACAGGATCGCCTTGGGATTGCCGATCACCGCCGCCATGCCGACCGAGAACCCGGCCCAGATGCCCGGCTTCGTCATGCGGCTATCGGCACTCGGGGCGCGTGCGGGTTTGCGGATCAACAGCAGCCCCATCACGATGAACACCGCCGCCGCGACCCAGCGCAAGAGCGCCAGCGCGTCGCCATAGAGCGACAGCACCCAGGCCAGCCCGAGGATCGCGCAGAGCGGCCAGATCAGGTCGCCCAGCGCCACGCCGACGGCCAGCGGCCACGCGCCCCGCATACCGCCCGACAGGGCGCGCGCGGTAAGCGCCACCCAGACCGGGCCGGGCACCGCCCAGAGCCCGGCCATGGCGGCGGCATAAAGCGCGAGGTCAAAGACCGCGATGGTCATGGGGCCTCGGGCAAGGTGAGGCTGCCATCGGGCGCGAGCGGCCAGAAGGGATTCATCGCCAGTTCCCAGACATGCCCGTCGGGATCGGCGAAATAGCCGGAATAGCCGCCCCAGAACACCTTTTCGGGGCGCTTGAGCGGCGTGGCTCCGGCGGCGATGGCCCGGTCATAGGCGGCGTCCACCTCGGCCTCGGTGGGGAAGTTCTGCGCCAGCGTCATCGCGCCGGTGCCGAGCACGGAATCCGGCCGCCCCTGATCGGCGGCCAGGTCGGATTTGCCGAACAGTCCGAGGACCAGCCCGTTCATCTGGTAGAAAACGACCTCGTCCTGCGCCTCTGCCGGTGTCCAGCCGAGGGCCGCGTAGAATGCCCGCGCGCGGTCAAGATCGTCGACGCCAAGGGTGATGAGGGTCACGCGCTGCGGGGTCATCGTGTGGCCTCCTCTGTGATCTGGCTGGTGCCGTCGGTGTCGGTGACATGGATGTGCTGCGCCCGACAGCCCAGTTCGGCAAAAAGCTCCGGCCCGGTACCGGTCATCCACGCCTGCGCGCCGAGGCCGCAAACCTCGTCATAAAGCGCAGCGCGGCGGTCGGCGTCAAGATGGGCGGCGACCTCGTCCAGCAACAGGATCGGCGGTGCCCCGAAATCGCGCGCCAGAGCGCGGGCATTGGCGAGCATGAGCGACACCAGAAGCGCCTTCTGCTCGCCGGTGGAGCACTCGGCGGCGGGCACGCCCTTGGCGGCATAGACGCCGTAAAGGTCGGCACGGTGCGGGCCGACCAACGTGCGCCCGGCAATCAGATCGCGAAACCGGCTTTCGGCCAGCACCTCGCGCAGGTCATCGGCGCTGTCAGGCATCTCGCCCTCGGTCTGGGTCAGCTCCAGTTCGGCGGTGGGAAAGGCGGTTTCGGCCTGCATCTGCGCGCCGGCGATGAGCGCCAGAGCCTGCTGCCGGTTGGCGTGGATCGCCGCACCGCTCTCGGCCATCTGCCGCTCCAGCGCCAGATACCAATGCGCGTCGCGCACCTGGTCCTTGAGCAGGCGGTTGCGTTCGCGCATGGCCTTTTCATAGGCCAGCACCGCATCGGCATGGCCGGGCAGGAAGCTCATGGTCAGCCGGTCGAGAAACCGGCGGCGCCCCTCGGCCCCCTCGATCCAGAGCCGATCCATCGCCGGAATCAGCCAGAGCACGCGGGCGATGCGGCCCAGCATCAGTTGCGCGGCGGGTTTGCCGTCGATGCGGACCTGCCGCGCCGCGCCCTCCTCCGACTGGATTTCGACCTCGTGGACACGGGTCAGCGAGTGCAGGATGCCGGTGATCTTCCACCCGAGGGATTCAGGCCGGCGCGCCATGTCCTGCGCCGCCGCCCGCCGAAGGCCCCGCCCGGGCGACAGGAGCGAAACCGCCTCGATCAGGTTGGTCTTGCCCGCGCCGTTGGGACCAAAGATCGCCACCGGCCGCGCATCGAGCGTGAGCCGCGCGGATTTATGCGACCGGAAATGCGAGAGGGTCAATTCCGACAGGTAGAGGCCGGGCATTCACGACCCTTTCATCTTGCCAGAAATATCCCCGCCGGAGGCTCCGACAGATGTCACACCCGCATCGGCATCACGACATAGACCGCCGTCGTGTCGTTGCCCTCGCGCATCAGCGTGGGATCGCCCGAGGAGTTGAACAGGAACACGGCGTTCTCGCGGTCCACCTGACTGGCGATTTCCAGCAGGTACTTGGCGTTGAAACCGATTTCCAGCCGCTCGTCGCCATAGGCCACGGCCAGCTCTTCCTCGGCCGCGCCGCTGTCGGGGGCGTTGACCGAGAGCACGAGACGGTCCTCGTCCAGCGCGAGCTTGACCGCGCGGGACCGCTCGGAACTGACGGTGGCGACGCGGTCAACGGCCTGGGCAAATTCGGCGGCGTCGACCTCAAGCCGCTTGGTGTTGCCCTGCGGGATAACGCGGGTGTAATCGGGAAAGGTGCCGTCGATCACCTTGGACGTCAGCGTGATGTCGGGGGTGGCAAAGCGCACCTTGGTCTCGGACACCGAAACCGCGATCTTCATGTCGTCATCGTCGAGCAGCTTGCGCAATTCGCCCACCGTCTTGCGCGGAACGATCACGCCGGGCATGTCGCCTGCGCCCTGTGGCAGATCGGCGTCGATCCGGGCAAGCCGGTGGCCGTCGGTGGCCACGCAGCGCAGCACCTGCCCGCCATCGGCCTCGGAGACATGCATATAGACGCCGTTGAGGTAATAGCGGGTTTCCTCGGTGGAAATGGCGAACTTCGATTTGTCGAACAGCCGCCGCAGCGTTGCGGCGGGCACCGAGAAATTGCTGGCGTACTCTGCCGAGGCCATCACCGGGAAGTCCTCTTTCGGCAGGGTCGCGAGGTTGAAGTTCGACCGCCCGGCCTGCACCGTCAGCCGCCCCGAGGTGGCATCCTCGGAGAGCGTGACGAGCGCGCCATCGGGCAGCTTGCGCACGATCTCGTGCAGCATCACCGCCGAGACCGTGGTCGCGCCCGCGCGCTCGACCTGCGCGGTCGCCATGTCCACGATCTCGATATCGAGATCGGTGGCGCGGAACTGCACGCGCTCGCCCTCGGCCTCGATCAGCACGTTGGCGAGGATCGGGATAGTGTTGCGGCGCTCGACCACCGATTGCGCCTGCGCCACCGCCTTGAGCAGCGTGCCCCGTTCGATGCTGAATTTCATGCCCTCGCTCCTGTCAGATTCCGGTCGCGCCGGGAGGGGCACGGTAGCGAAATCCTCCTCCGGCTCAAGCGCTTTGTGACGTTGTCAGCCGGATTGGCCACTGCGTCAAGTGCCGGGGCCCGCCCGTGACCTCAGGCCTCGAGCGCGCGGCGCAGCAATTCGAGGTCGTCGGCGATCTGGGCATCCTTCTGGCGCAGCTCGTCAATCTTCTTGACCCCGTGCATCACGGTGGTGTGGTCGCGTCCGCCGAAGCTGCGCCCGATTTCGGGCAGCGAGCGGCTTGTGAGCTGCTTGCACAGGTACATCGCCATCTGCCGCGGCCGCGCGTAGCAGCGCGTGCGCCGGGGCCCGACGAGGTCGGACAGGCGGATGTTGTAGTGATCGGCCACCTTGCGCTTGATCTCCTCGACCGAGAGCTTGCGCTCGTAGCTGCGCAGCATGTCCGACAGGCAATCCTGCGTCAGCTCCTGCGAGATCGGCTTGCCCACCAGCGACGCAAACGCGCAGAGCCGCGTCAGCGCCCCTTCGAGCACGCGCACATTGGTGTTGATGCGGTGCGCGAGAAATTCCAGCACACCGTCCTCGATGGCAAGGTCGGGCTGACGCTCGCGATAGCGCTCGGCCCGGTTCTGGAGCACGCCGAGGCGCAATTCGTAATCGGTGGGGTGCAGGTCCACCACGAGGCCGCATTGCAGCCGCGACTTGATCCGGTCCTCCAGCCGCGCGATCTCTCCCGGCGCGCAATCGGCGGAGATGACGATCTGCTTGTTCTGGTCGACCAGCGCGTTGAAGGTGTGAAAGAATTCCTCCTGCGTGCTGTCCTTGCCGGCGATGAACTGCACGTCATCGACCATCAGCACATCGACCGAGCGGAACATCTGCTTGAAATCCATGATCTTGCGGTCGCGCAGCGCCTGCACGAAGCGATACATGAACTGCTCTGCCGAGAGATAGAGCACGGTCATGTCGGGCCGCTGCTCGACCAACTCCCAGGCTATGGCGTGCATCAGGTGGGTCTTGCCGAGGCCGACGCCGCCATAGAGAAACAGCGGGTTGAAGGTGGTCTCGCCGCCCTCGGCGACGCGGCGCGCGGCGGCATGGGCGAGCTGGTTGGGCTTGCCCACGACAAAGCTGTCGAAGCGGAACCGATCGTCCAGAGGCGCGGAATGCAGCGGCGTGTCGCTCCGCGACGCGCGGGCGGGGGCCGCCTGCGGCGCGTCCTGTGCGGGGCGCGGGGCCTCTGCCCCGTTGGCGGCAACGCGGAAGTCGAGCTTGCGAACCGCGGAATCGACCTGTGTCAACTTGTAGAGAATCAGGTCGCCGAAATGCTGCGCCACGTAATTGCCGATGAACCGGGTCGGAACCGAGAGCGTGGCCACACCGTCCGAAAGGTCGTCGAATTCGAGCGGCTCTATCCAGTTGCGAAACTTGTTCTGTCCGACCGCCTCGCGGATCTGCTGCTTGAGCTCCCCCCACTGTTCTTGTGTCATATGTCCCGTTCCGCTGCTCTTTTGTAGGCCGCCGGGACACACGCCCGGCGACAGGTCAAAACCGGCAATCCGCGACGGAGAACAAAGGACACCCATGACACCGGCCACGGACCGGCACCAGGAAGATGCGCCCTTGCACACTGCACCATGATGGAAAACCTCCACGTTGCGGCCCGTCCCAAAGCCGCGGAAGATCCTCCGTCAAAATGCCATCAGACAGAACCAGAGAGCGAAAAAGCCCTCACCTGGCGAGCCGGGGCAGCGACGCTGCCCACCGGCTTGCGATGGCCTGTCCCCCCAAGCGTGAATCGCTCTAGGACGTTAGCAACGCCGCGCGGGCCCGGACAACTCATCATTGCGCTTGACAGAACGGGGGCGGAAAAGAATCTCCGCCTGTCACATAAGGGCACAAACGCAAACGGGCACCACCCGAAGGCGATGCCCGCTTGATTTCAAACCCTTGTGGCAGGTCAGCCCAGCGCCTTTACCCGCGATGCCAGCCGCGAGATTTTGCGCGCGGCGGTGTTCTTGTGGAACACGCCCTTGGTGACACCGCGCATCAGTTCGGGCTGGGCGGCGCGCAGCGCGCCGACGGCGGCGTCCTTGTCGCCCGAGGCAATCGCCTCTTCGACCTTGCGCAGGTAGGTGCGGATGCGCGAGCGGCGCGCCTTGTTGATGGCATAGCGCTTCTCGTTCTGACGCGCGCGCTTCTTGGACTGGATCGTGTTGGCCATGGGTGTCTGAACCTTTCCGGGTCTGTCAATTTCTGGTTGCACAGATACCCGGTCCGGCCCCGCCGTTCCGGGGGCCTCGGCTCTTGCCTGGTAGCGGGCATCACGCGCATGTCTGGCGCGGCGTATACGCGAGTCGCGGGGAAATGCAACCCCGCGCCGCTACTCCCCCAGCTTGGCGTGGACCTCGTCGAGGTCGATCTCGGCCACCGGCATCTTGTTGGCCGGGTTCTCGAAGTCGTATTTGAACACCTCGAAATCGCGCTTGTAGATTTCGTAGACCAGGTGCATCGACAGGTCGTCGAAATAATCCTCGACCGGGTGGGCGCGTTTCGGACCGTGGCCCTCGGATTCGTTGAAGCGCGGGATCGTTTCGAGATCGACCGCGTGGGGCGTGTCGATATCGGCGAGCACCGCGCCCATCCCCTCGTTGAACTTTTCGGTCCAGAATATCCGGTCGTAGCGCCCGCCATTGACGATGAAGGTCGAGACATGGCCGGACATGGCCGACCAGTGGATGTCGGGCTCCATCGGGCGTTTCCAGCGGATGGTGTCGCGGGCAAACAGCAGGAAGCGGCGAAAGCTCCTGATCTGGTCGAACTCGCCGCGCCCGTCCTCGCCACCCACCTCGATGCCGTATTTCTGGATCACCATCGGCACGAGCTTGCCACGGTAGCGCCGCCCGTTGCGCTGGATGCCGCATATCTTGTCGAAGAACGACGACAGGATGCGCGTGTAGGGGTTGCGCACACAGGTGAAGGCATAGGAGCGATGGCTGCGGACATTGTCCGCGATCAGCTTCTGGCTGTCCTCGATGGCCCATTTGTGCATCCCCGACATGGCGTCGTGGATGTCACCGTCAAAGAACGTGCCGTGATCCGAATAATACATGATCTGCCCGATCGTCGAGCAGGCGCATTTCGGCACCACGCGGTAGACCACGCTCTCGCTCTCGGTCATCCATGTGCCGGGAAACCCCATCCTCGCCGCGCCTCTCGTTCTGCCGCCGGGTAAGCATGTCTACTAACCGCTTCAAAAAAAAAAGAAAGGCTGTTTATTGAAGCTCTGTTCACCGCTACTGGTATAGCAAAGCCCGCGAAGTCTAGGACATCGTATTCTCAATGGCCAGAATCGCCTTCATCCTGCTGTGTCACAAGGATCCCGAGGCCATCGTGCGGCAAGCGCGGATGCTGACCGAGGCGGGCGACTACATCGCGATCCATTTCGACGCGCGCGCCAGTGCCGACGCCTTTGCGCGCATTCGCGCGGAGCTTGCAGACAATCCCAACGTGGTCTTCGCCCGGCGCAGGATCAGGTGCGGCTGGGGCGAGTGGTCGCTGGTGCAGGCGACGCTGCACGCGGTGGAGGCGGCGGTCGGGCACTTTCCGCGCGCGACGCATTTCTATATGCTGTCAGGCGATTGCGCACCGATCAAGTCGGCGCGCTATGCCCACGCATTTCTCGATGCCCACGACGTCGATTACATCGAGAGCTTCGACTTTTTCGAAAGCGACTGGATCAAGACCGGGATGAAGGAAGAGCGGCTCACCTACCGCCATTTCTTCAACGAGCGCACGCAGCCATGGCGATTCTACACATCGTTCAACCTGCAGAAACGGCTGCGGCTCACGCGCGATATCCCGCATGACATCGACGTGCAGATCGGCAGCCAATGGTGGTGCCTGCGCCGCCGCACGGTGGAATGGATTCTCGATTTCACGAAGGCAAGGCGCGACGTGATGCGGTTTTTCCGCACCACCTGGATTCCCGACGAGACGTTCTTTCAGACGCTGGTGCGCCATCTGGTCCCCGGGACCGAGATCGAGACGCGCACGCTGACCTTCCTGATGTTCACCGATTACGGCATGCCGGTGACCTTCTACAACGATCACTACGACCTCCTGCTGGGGCAAGACAATCTGTTCGCGCGCAAGATCAGCCCCGAGGCGGTGCAGTTGCGGCGCAGGCTCGGCTCGCTCTACAGCGACGATACCGCCGAATTCAGCATATCGGACGAGGGTCGCAACCTCTACCGGTTCCTTGCCGGGCGCGGGCGCGAGGGGCGGCGCTTTGCCCGGCGCTTCTGGGAGGTCGAGAGCACCATCGGGCGCGACCGCGAACTGCTGATCGTGATCTGCAAGAAATGGCATGTGGCCAAGCGGCTGGTGGCGCGCATCCGGCGGATGACCGACCTGCCGGTGATCGAATACCTGTTCAACGAGGAGGGCACGGCGCTGCCCGATCTCGGCGGCATCCAGCTCAGTCTTGCCAAGCGCACCCGCCACCGCCGCGCGCTGATGCGGATGTTGTTCGACTATTACCGGACCGACCGCCTCGTCATCTGCATGGACCCGGCCTCGATGGATTTGCTGACGGATTTCTGCGGCGACCGCGCGAGAACGCGGTTGCTCGAGATCCAGTGCGCGTTTTCCGATACCTATCTCGGCGGCCACGCACGGCGCGTCGGGCTCGCGGGAGAGCGGACCCGGCCGGAGACTCTGGCGCGGCTGCTGCCGACCATCCGGCACGACATCACCCACGAGAGCGACCGCATCCGCGATGCCGGTTTCGCCAGCCATTTCATCCTGCGCGAGGGGGACGCGCGCGAGCGTTCCGCCGATCTGCTGGCGCAGTTCCTTGATATTCCCGCCGAGAAGGCGCAGGACATCGCCGAGTTCGACCATCTTTTCGCGGATTGAGGAGACCCCATGGCCTATACCTACGACGACCAGAACATTTTCGCGAAAATCCTGCGCGGCGAGATCCCCAACAAGACCGTGCTGGAGACCGGGCACACCCTCGCCTTCGAGGATATCCAGCCGCAGGCACCGGTGCATGTTCTGGTGATCCCCAAGGGGGCATATGTGGATCATGCGCATTTCGCCGCCGAGGCGAGCGAGGCCGAGATCGTGGATTTCACGCGCGCCGTGGCCGAAATCTGCCGAATGACCGGGGTGACACCGGGCGACGGCGGTGCCGGTTTCCGCGCCATTTCCAACTCGGGCGAGGCCGGGGTTCAGGAGGTGCCGCATTACCACCTGCACATCCTTGGCGGTCGCCCGCTGGGCCGGATGCTGGCGCGGGCATGAGGCGCGCACGGGCGCGCTTGCGGGGCCGGGCGGGCGCGCCCATATGATCGCCTGAGTGCAGCGCGAACGAACAGGCAGGGAATGAATTTTCGCAACCGCGTCGGCGGGTTTCTCGACACGCCGCTTTTCCAGAACGCCATCCTCGGCGTGATCGTGTTCAACGCCGTGATCCTCGGGCTGGAAACGGTCGGGCCGCTGATGGCGCGGGCGGGGGCGCTCATCACCGCGCTGGACAAGCTGTGCCTGTCGTTCTTCGTCGTCGAGATCGTGGCCAAACTCTATGCGCGGGGTCTCGGCGGGTTCTTTCGCCGCGGCTGGAACGTCTTTGATTTCGTGATCGTGGGCATTTCGCTGGTGCCGACGACACAGGGACTGTCGGTGCTGCGGGCGCTGCGCATCCTGCGTCTCTTGCGCGTGGTTTCGGTGGCGCCGTCGCTGCGCCGGGTGGTCGAGGGGCTGGTGACGGCGCTGCCGGGGATGGGCTCGGTGTTCCTGCTGATGGGGATGATCTTCTACATCGGGTCGGTGATGGCGACCAAGCTCTTTGGCGAGGCGTTCCCGCAATGGTTCGGCGATCTGGGGCGGTCGGCCTATTCGCTCTTTCAGATCATGACGCTGGAATCGTGGTCGATGGGGATCGTGCGCCCGGTGATGGAGGTGTTTCCCTATGCCTGGGGCTTCTTTGTGCCGTTCATCATGGTCACCACCTTCGCGGTGGTGAACCTGCTGGTGGGCCTCATCGTCAACTCGATGCAGGACGCCCACCATACCGAGGACGCGGAAAAGACCGATACCTATCGCGACGAGGTGCTGGGCCGGCTCGACCGGCTGGAAGAGATGATGCGCGCGCAGTCGGGCGGGGGCGGGCCGCGCCCCTGACGCTTGCGCTGATCCCGGATGCGCGGTAACCCGCCGATAACAGTATCGGGGTGACGGACATGAGCGACCTGCGCGAGAAATACCTGACAGCAATTGCCGATGCGCGCGACGAGGCCGCGATTGAAACCTTGCGCGTGCAGGCCGTGGGCAAGAAGGGCGAGATCAGCCTCGCGATGCGCGAGCTTGGCAGGATGAGCCCCGAGGAGCGGCAGGAGGCTGGCCCGCGCCTCAACGCGCTCAAGGACGAGATCAATTCGGCGCTCGCCGCGCGCAAGGCGGCGCTCGCCGATGCCGCGCTGGATGAGCGGCTGCGCGCCGAGTGGCTCGACGTGACGCTGCCGGGGCGCCCCCGGCGGCAGGGCACGATCCATCCCGTGTCCCAGGTGACCGAGGAGGTCACGGCGATCTTTGCAGACATGGGGTTTGCCGTGGCCGAGGGGCCGCAGGTGGAAAGCGACTGGTACAATTTCGACGCGCTCAACATCCCCTCGCACCACCCCGCCCGCGCCGAGATGGACACGTTCTACATGCATCGCGCCGAGGGCGACGACCGGCCCCCGCATGTGCTGCGCACCCATACCTCGCCGGTGCAGATCCGCGCCATGCAGGCGCAGGGTGCGCCGATCCGGGTGATCGCGCCGGGCCGCGTCTATCGCGCGGATTACGACCAGACGCACACGCCGATGTTCCATCAGGTCGAGGGGCTGGCCATCGACCGCGATATTTCCATGGCCAATCTCAAGTGGGTACTGGAGGAATTCGTCAAGGCGTTCTTCGAGGTGGATCAGGTCGACCTGCGCTTTCGCGCCTCGCATTTCCCGTTCACCGAGCCGTCGGCGGAGGTGGATATCCGGTGTAGCTGGGAGGGTGGCACGCTCAAGGTCGGCGAGGGCGATGACTGGCTGGAAATCCTCGGGTCCGGGATGGTGCATCCCCGCGTGCTGGAGGCGGGCCATATCGACCCGAATGAATGGCAGGGCTTTGCCTTCGGCCTGGGGATCGACCGCATCGCGATGCTGAAATACGGCATCCCGGATCTGCGGGCGTTCTTTGATTCAGACCTGCGGTGGCTGCGGCATTACGGGTTTGCGGCGCTTGATGTGCCGACGCTGCATGGCGGGTTGTCGCGGTAGGCGGCGGAGCGGGTTGGTGCCGACCTAACAGCAGCGCCGCGCATCGACGGGCCGCGGCGCGGCGATCCCACGGTCCTTCTGCCGCGCTTTATGGCAGCCACATCCGAAAAAGACCCGAGCGGCGTGCAGGTTGCAACCTAATCGCCGTGCCGTGGGGGCGGCGTCATGCCGTAGGCATGCCGCTGGCATGACGATGCGCGGCGGCGTGCAAGCACGCCTTGTTCCGCGCGAGCGGAGCCGAGCCGGTCCGCCCTCACCCCACCGTCATCACCTCTCCCCCCGCCGCCTCGGCGTCGGAATGGTCGTGGGTGACTTGCAGCACCGGCAGCGCCCTCTGTCGCGCGGTGTCGAACACCAGCGCGCGGACCTGCGCGCGCAGCCCGGTGTCGAGCTTGGAGAACGCCTCGTCCAGCAGCAGCGCGCGCGGCTCCGAGAGCAGCATCCGTTGCAGCGCCACCCGCGCCCGCTGACCGCCCGAGAGCGTCGCCGGGTCGCGCTCGGCAAAGCCCGCGAGGCCCACCTCGGCCAGCGCCGCCCCGACCCGCGCGCGGCGGGCGGCGCGGCCCGTCACCCCGGGCTTGAGGCCGAAGGCGAGGTTGGCCCCGACCGAGAGGTGCGGAAACAGGTATTCGTCCTGAAACAGGATGCCCACGCGCCGCGCCTCGGTGGGCAGGCCCGCGAGATCATGCCCGTCAAGCCGGATGCGCCCGGTCATGGCAAAGGCCGCATCAAGCGTGCCGGTGATCGCCGCGAGCAGCGTGGACTTGCCCGAGCCCGACGGCCCCATCACCGTCAGCACCTCGCCCGGCCCCACCGTGCAATCGAGCGCGATGAGCCGCTCGGGGCCCAGCGAGATCGTGACATGCTCGAACCGCAGACCCTCAGCCATCACGCATCCCCATGCGGTTGCGCCACGCGATCCGTGGCAGCAGCACGGCGAGGGCGAAGGGCGCGAACGCCGCCGCCGTCTGCGCCAGCGCATAGACCCCGATGGCCCGCCGGTCGCCCCCCGCCGCCAGCGCCACCGCCTCGGTGGTGAGCGTGGCCACCCGGCCCGCGCCGACCAACAGCGTCGGCAGGTATTGCCCCACCGACACGGCAAACCCCACCGCCGCAGCGATCAGCACCGGACGCAGCAGCATCGGCAGCCGCACCGCCCAGAGCACGCGATCCGGGCCTGCGCCCAGGGCGCGGGCAACGATGTCCTGCCGCGCGTCCCAGGCGCGCCACGGATCCGACAGCGACAGGAAGACATAAGGCAGCACGAACACCAGATGCGCGAGGATGACCGCCGCGCGCCCGCCATCGACGCCCGCCAGGATCGACAGCGTCTGAAACCCCATGAGGAACGCCACCTGCGGCACGATCAGCGGCAGGTAGAGTAGCCACAGCGCCCGCGTGGCGGGGCGCAGCCCGTGGCGGTGCTCGGCCTCCAGGCTCGCCAGCGTCAGCAGAAGCGCGAGCCCCGTCGCCGCCCCGGCGATGAGCAGCGTCTCAAGCCCCGGGCCGGCGAGCCGCGGGCCGTGGCGATCCCAGTTGCGAAAGGTAAAGCCGTCAGGCAGCAGGTCGGGAAACTGCCACAGGCCCGCGAAGGACCAGACCACTTGGCCCGCCAGCCCCGCGATCACCGCCAGCGCCGCCAGCGCGCCCAGCACCAGCGCGCCGCCGCGCAGCGCCCGCCCGGCCCCACGCCGCCCACGCCCGCCGCGCGCGATCCAGGCACGCCCGGCGCGGGCCACGGCCATCTCCATCAGCCGCCACAGGCCAAGGCCCGCCAGCACCAGCCCCAGTTGCAGCACTGCCCCCGCCGCCGCCTGAAAGCGCAGCGCGAGGTCGGGGTCGCTCATCCAGCGGACCACCTGCACGGCGAGGGTGGGGGGCGTGTTCGGCCCGAGGATGATCGCCACGTCCACCACCGACATGGAAAACGCCAGCACCGCGTAGACCGGCAGGCGGATCTGCCGGTAGACCAGCGGAAACACCACCTTGAGCCAGCCGCTCACCCGCCCGTAACCCAGCGCCTGCGCCACCCGCAGGCTCTGGCCCGGGCGCACCTGCGTCAGCGCGGCGAGCGTCATCAGCAAAAGGAACGGCACCTCCTTGGTCACAAGCCCGAAGATGAGGCTGAGCCCCGCCGGATCCTGAAGGATCAGCAGGTCCGGCGGCTGCGCCCACCCCGTCAGGCCGGGCGAGAGCGCGCGGGCGATCCAGCCCGAAGGCGCGATGAGAAAGGCAAGGCCGAAGGCCGCCGCCGCGTGCGGCACCGACAGGAGCGGCGACAGCAGCCGCTCGATGGTGCCAAAGGTCCGCGTCCCGGCCCAGCCCGCGCAGATCAGCGTGACGATGGCGAGCGAAAGCGCCGTGGCCGCAAACCCCACCCCGAGGCTGAGCGCGGCCGCGCGGGGCAGGCCCGGCCAGGCGAAAAGCGCGTCGAAGGCGGCAAGGCCGACGCTCGTGCCGCCCAGCGCCGGCATGTAGCCCAGCGCCGGGGCGAGCGTGCCCAGCAGCCCCGCCAGCACCGGACCCAGCATCACCGCCAGCGTCAGCAGCGGGGCCCAGGGCAGAAACCGCGCCCGCCGCGCGGGACGTGGCCGGGGGGCGATGCTGGCAGCGGCGCGCACGCGGACCTACTGACCGACGCCGTAGCGCGCGGTCCAGTCATGCTCCAGCCGGACCATCCACGACGGGTGCGGCTCGGGCAGCGCATCGCCCAGTTCATCGGGCGAGAGCGTGGCGACGCCAAGCTCGATCGCGTCAAAAGCCGCGCGATCCTCGGGGCTGAGCGTGTCGAGCGCCAGCACCGTGCCGTTGCCCCAGACCTCGGGGTCCTGCTTGTGCGCCTGTGCCTCCGGCGACATCAGGAAATTCGCCAGCACCAGCGCGCCCTCCTTGGCGTTGGCATTATAGGGAATGGCAACGAAGCTCGCGTTGCCGATGGTGCCGCCGTCCAGCACATAGCTGCGCACGGTCGCGGGCAGCTCAAAATTGGCGATGGCGTTCGACGGCTCGTTGGGGTTGAAGCTGAGCGCAAGGTCGATCTCGCCATCATTCATGAGCTGAATCAGCCGCGGCCCCGATTGCGGATAGGCCGCACCACCGCGCCACAGGTTGGGCGTGAGATCGTCGAGATAGGCCCAGAGCGGTGCGGTGGCCTCGTGATAGCTTTCCTCGCTGACCGGCTCGGTCAGTACCGACGGGTCGGGCGCCAGTTCCATCACCGCCTGCTTGAGGAAGGTGGAGCCAAGGAAATCGGGCGGCTGCGGATAGGCGAAGCGGCCCGGATTGTTCTGCGCCCAGTCCCGCAGCGCAGGGATCGAGCGGGGCGGTTCGGCCAGCCGGGCGGTGTCGTGATAGAAGATGATCTGCGCCATGCCCCACGGCGCCTCCAGCCCCTCGGTCGGCACGGTGAAATCCGAGGTCACGGCGGCCTTGCCCTCGACATCGACGTATTGCCAGTTGGGCAGGTCCCCGGCCCAGGGGCCATAGAGCAGCCCCTGCTCCTTCATCGCCGCGAAATTCTCGCCGTTGATCCAGATGAGATCGACCGCGCCGCCCGCATCCTTGCCCGCCGATTTCTCGGCGATGACGCGGCTGACGGCGTCGGCGGTGTCCTTGAGCTTTACATGCTCGACGGTGACACCATAGCGCCCGGCCACCTCATCGCCCGCCCAGGCGATATAGTCGTTGATGGCGTTCGAGCCGCCCCAGGCGTGCCAATAGACGGTCTGCCCCTCTGCCGCCTCGGTGATCGCCGCCCAGTCCCTCGGGTCGGGTGTCACCTCTTGCGCCGCGAGCGGTGCGGCCAGCGCAAGGGCTGCCAGCGATGTCAGCATCTGTCGGATCATGTCGGGGTCTCCTGGTTGGGTTGTCTTGTTATAGTGTATTGGCCAGGCGCGCGAAGTCCTGATCCATCCGCGTCGCCGTCGCGGGGTCGAGATAGTGATCGACGCGGCCCCGGACATGGGCGATGAGCGCCGCCTCGCTCTTGTCCGCCGCCCAGTCCTCGCCATCCTGCGTCGCCTTGGCCTCTGCCCCCGACAGCACGCGCCATTTCGCACACCACGTCATCGACCAGAGCCACATGGCGCGGCGCATCGGCAGAATCCACGGCGCGAAGGCGGCACGCTCGGCCTCGGGCAGGCAATCGAGCCAATGGTGGCACGCCTCCGCCACCTGTTCAGGCGTCAGCACGGCGTGCGTGGCCACATCCCAGGTGGTCGATGTGTAGAGCGTGGCGTGGGCCAGATCGAGCGGCGGGGCGCTGTAGCGGGCCTTTTCCAGATCGACCAGCACGGCGCGACCCTCGGGCGTGATCAGGAAATTGCCGGGATGGGCGTCGAAGGAGATGAGCCGCTTGGGCGGGCGCGGCCCATCGGCGGCCAGATCGCGCAGGGCGGCGATGTGGGTTTCGACGATGGCCCGCGTTTCCGGGTCCACGGCGTGCAGATAAGCCGCCTGCGCGTCGATCTCCTCCAGCAGCCCGACCAGCGGATCCGCCGGATCGAGCAGCGGCGCGCGCGCCTCCGGCACCGGCAAGCTGTGGATCGCGGCCAGCGCCGCCATGATGGCGGGCAGATCCTCGGGCAGGCGTGCGACCCGTCCCGCGATCTCTTCCACCACCAGCCCGCCACGCGGAAGCGCATCCGAGGGCGGCAGCACGGCATGGAGGCGCGGGGCGTGGCCGGATGCGCTCGCGCGGGTGAAACAGGCGGCCTGATAGGCGAGGTTCTCGGCGGGCCCGAGCTGCATCTGGCTCTGCTTCGGCAACCGCGCGATCCAGCCGGTGCCGCCCAGCCGCACATGGTCATGCGCCAGCCCGGTGTCAGGCATCAGTTCCGGCCTGCCGGGAGCGATGCCCGCCGCATCAAGCGCCGCCCTCAGTGTCGGGATAAGCGCGGCACGGCGATCCTCGGTGATCACGCTCATTCCGCCGCCCGCTTCGCTGCGATCCGCTCCTCACGCAACCGCGCCAGTTCCGGCCCCAGCACCTTTTCAAAGAAGCGGTCACAGCCGATGCAGAGGTTGCGATAAGGCTCGCCATCGGGCCGGGTGGTGCGGGATTCGTCGAGGAAGCGGGGCAAGTCCCAGCCATGCGCCATGCCCATCCGCTCTGGGTGACCCATGGAAATCGCCTCCAGCGCCGGATGCCCGACCAGACTGTCGAGAATATCCTCCAGCCGCTCCTGGCAGAGATTTCCCAAGGGGGCCGCAGTCTTGAGGCAACAGGGAAAGACATCGCCATTGGGGTCGATGGACACCTCGGAGCCGGAGTAGCCGCGGTTGAGAAAGCCAAGCCCCCCCGACCAGACATTGCAGAAATTGTCGGTGATCCCGGCCTTCGACAGCGAATTCTCCCACGCCCGCCCGCGCGGCCAGATCTTGCCGATCCAGGCATCCTCCGTGGCGCCGAACATCGAATAAACCGGCTGATCTGTCGTCTGATCGGCCCAGTTGCGGGTGGTGGAGGCGAGCGCGCTGTCGCGCAGTCCCGCCGCCTCAAACATCTCGCGCAGCCGGTCGATGAGCGGCACCCGCTTGTCGCCCTCGTGGCCGACATGGAAATCGTCCATCCCGGCGCAGGAGATCATCCAGACCCCGCGCGCCAGCAGCTCATCAATGATCTGCGGCGTGACCAGATCACCGGTGGTCTGCACGATCACCCGCACGCCCTGCGGCCCGTATTTCGCCTGGATCGCCTCCAGCGCGGGATAGAGCACCTCCTCGCGCACCGGATCGACCAGCACCTCGCCGCCCGCAAGGATGATCCGGCTGGCACGCCGCTCGTAGCCGCCGGGTGCGGTCTCCGAAGGCGCGTTCAGGTCGAGATAGCTCAACTCGTCGGGCAGGCTGTCGATCACCCTGGGAAAGGTGCTGCGCGCCTCCTCCACCACCTCGCGCAGCGCGCCGCGAACGTAGGGGCGAAAGCGCGCCTCGTAGCAATGCTTGCAGCGGCGGTGGCAGGCCCAGCACAGGACGTAATAGATGCTTTCCATCCGCGGTGCGCTCCTTTCCATCGGGTTGCGGCTTGGGTGACACAGAAGATATGGCAGGGAAACGCACCCGCGCCAATTCTCACGGGATTGTCAGGGCGGGACCCGCGTCATACCCCGACATGGCGCTGAGTGATCTCGGGGCTGAGCGCCGTCATCGCCCCGGCCCACACCGTGCGCCCGCGCGCGAGGATCACCGCGCGATCGGCGATGCGCGACAACTCCTTCAATGATTTGTCGACCAGCAGGATCGCCATGCCGGTCTCCTGCCTGACGGTGTGGATCGCGGCCCAGATCTCGGCGCGCACCACGGGGGCGAGCCCCTCGGTCGCCTCGTCGAGGATGAGCAGGCGCGGGTTGGTCATCAGCGCGCGCCCGATGGCCAGCATCTGCTGCTCGCCGCCCGAGAGCGAGGCGGCGCGCTGTCCGGCGCGTTCGGCCAGCCGGGGAAAGAGCGCGTGAACCCGGTCCATGCTCCACGGACCGGGGCGCGCGGCGGCGGTGAGGTTCTCGGCCACGCTCAGCCCGGCGAAACAACGCCGCCCCTCGGGCACCAGCCCGATGCCCGCCCGCGCCGCGCGGTGCGACGGCATGGCGTGCAGGTCGCGCCCTGCGAAAGTGAGCCGTCCCTCAGAGGGGATCATCCGGCAGATCGACTTGACGGTGGTGGTCTTGCCCATGCCGTTGCGGCCCATGAGGGCGACAACCTCGCCCTCGTCCACCGAAAGATCGACGCCGAAAAGCGCCTGGCTCGCACCGTAGCTCGCGGTGAGGCCCTGCACCTCCAGAAGCGTCATGCCGCATCCCCCAGGTAGGCCGCGCGCACCTCGGCGCTTGCACGCACCTCGGCGACCGTCCCGGTCATCAGCACGCGGCCATAGAGCAGCACGCTGATCCGGTCGGCGAGGGCAAAGACCGCGTCCATGTCATGCTCGACCAGCAGGATCGGCGCCTCGTGCCGCAGCGCGTCGAGCAGATGGGTGAGGTCCGCCGACCCCTCGGAGCCAAGGCCGGCCATCGGCTCGTCCATGACAAAGGCGCGCGGCCCCAGCGTCAGCGCCACCGCAACCTCCAACTGACGCCGCTGCCCGTGGCTGAGATCGGCCACCCGCCGGTGGCGCGCCTCCGAGAGCCCGACGCGCGCGAGCGACGCCCCGGCCCGGTCCACCAGCGCCGCGTGATCCAGCGCCGCGCGCCAGAAGCGCCACGGGCTGCCCGTGGCCCCCAGCGCGCCCAGCACCGCGTTTTCCAGCACGCTATCCTCCATCGCCAGCGCCGAGACCTGAAACGTGCGCGCCATACCCTTGCGCGCGCGCTGCGCTACGCTCAGCCCGGTGACGTCCTCGCCCCGAAGCCAGACCTCGCCGCTGTCGGGCCGCAGCGCGCCGCAAATCTGCGCGATGAGCGTCGATTTGCCCGCGCCGTTGGGACCGATCACGGCGTGTATTTCGCCCGGCCGCAGATCGAGCGTGACCTCCTCGTTGGCCACCAGCGCGCCGAAACGCTTGCCCAGGCCCCGCACTTCCAGCACCGGATCAGCCACCCTTGGCCCTCCGCGAACAGAGCAACCCGACAATCCCGCCGCGGGCGAACAGCACGATCACCAACAGGATCAGGCCCAGCCAGATTTGCCAGAAATCGGTGATCTGCCCGAGGAAATGCTCGAGCATGACGTAAAGCCCCGCGCCGACCACCGGCCCGATGATCCGCGCCACGCCGCCGAGGATCACCAGCACGATCAATTCCCCCGACAGGTGCCAGCCGAACATCGACGGGCTGACGAACCGGTTGAGATCGGCGTAAAGCGCGCCTGCGAGCCCCGCGATGGCCCCCGAGATGACGAAGGCCACCAGCCGCAGGCGCATCGGGTCAAGCCCCACCGCCTCGGTCCGTGCGGGGGCCTGCCGCGCCGCGCCCAGCGCAAGGCCGAAGGGCGAACGCTTGAGCCGCGCACTGAGCCACAGCACCACGCACAGGAGCGCGAAGCAAAGCCCGAAGAACTGGATCGGGTCGAGCGTATTCAGCCCGGGAAAGCCGTTGCGCACGTAGATCGACAGCCCGTCCTCGCCGCCATAGGCGCTCCAGGAAATCGTGAAATAATAGAACATCTGCGCGAAGGCGAGGGTGATCATGATGAAATACACGCCCGTCGTGCGCAGCGCCAGAAGCCCCACCGGGACCGCCACCAGCGCCGAGAGCGCGACCGCCGCCAGCCAGATCACCGGCATGGATTTCGTCCCTGCCACCTCTAACAGCCCGAGATCGAGCGGCGTGTAGGTCTGCGCATGAAAGGCAAGAATGCCCATGACATAGCCGCCGAGGCCAAAGAACAGCGCGTGGCCAAAGCTCACCAACCCGCCGAGGCCCAGCGCGATGTTGAGCCCCGCCGCCGCCAGCGCGAGGATCGCCACCCGCGTGGCGAGCGTGATGGTGAACGGCTCGTCCATGAGCACGGCCAGCCCCGCAACCCCGACCAGCACCGCCAGCACCGCGAGGCTCAGCACCCTTTCCGAAATCATGCCCGCACCCCGAAGAGCCCCGTGGGCCGCCACACCAGCACCGCGCCCATCAGCAGGTAGATCGCCATCGAGGCGAGCGACGCGCCGATCGAGGTGGCCGTTGCCGGATCGGTGAAGAGCCCGAAGAAGACGGGCAGGAAAACACCGCCCAGCGTCTCTGTCAGCCCCACCAGCAGCGCGCCGACAAACGCCCCCCGGATCGAGCCGATACCGCCGATCACGATCACCACGAAGGCGAGGATCAGCACCGGCTCTCCCATGCCGACCTGCACCGACTGAATGGCCCCCACCAGCGCGCCCGCCAGCCCGGCGAGCGCCGCGCCGAGGGCGAAGACGAGGGTGTAGAGCTTCGAGATGTCCACGCCCAGCGCCGCGATCATCTCGCGGTCGTTCTCGCCCGCGCGGATGCGGATGCCGAGACGCGTGCGCTCGATCAGCCACCAGAGGCCCAGCCCCACCGCCAGCCCGATACCGATCAGCACCAGCCGGTAAAGCGGATATTCGATCCCGCCCGGAAGCGTCACCGGACCCGAGAGCGCGGGCGGAATGTCGAGATAGAGCGGGAACGAGCCGAACAGCCAGCGCACCCCTTCCGAGAATACGAGGATGAGCGCGAAGGTCGCCAGCACCTGGTCGAGATGGTCGGCGGCATAAAGCCGCCGGATCACCGTCACCTCGATCAGCGCCCCCGCGAGCGCCGCCGCCGCCAGCGCCGCGAGCAGCGCCAGAAGGAAAGAGCCCGTCACCCCCGCCACCGCGGCGGCGGCGAAGGCGCCGACCATGTAGAGCGAACCGTGCGCGAGGTTGATGAGCCCCATGACGCCGAAGATGAGCGTAAGCCCCGCGGCCATCAGGAACAGCATCACGCCAAGCTGCACCCCGTTGAGGATCTGCTCGATGACGAGGATAAGAGACATGCCCTGCCCGTGATTGTCCCGGCCCGCCGCGACGCGCGCGGCGAGCCGGGTGTCCGGCTCACATCTTGCACTCGGCGACGTAAGCGTTGGAATGATCTTCGAGCGCGACACCGATCACCTTGTTGGTGAACACGTCACCCTCCTTGATCACCTCGCGGGCATAGATATCCTGCACCGGGTGCTGGTTAGGGCCAAAGGCGAAATCGCCGCGGGTGCTGTCGAAATCGGCGGCGCGCAGCGCCTCGCGAAAGGCGTCCGCGTCCGAGACGTCGGCCTTTTCCATCGCCGAGATCAGCAGGTTGGCGGTATCGAACCCCTGACTGGCGTAAAGCGAGGGCAGGCGGCCGTATTTCTCCTCAAAGCTCTCGACAAAGGCGGCGTTGGCCGGGTTGTCGAGGTCCTTGGACCATTGCGAGGTATTCACCACGCCAAGCGCGGCGGGCCCCACGGCCTGAAGTATGCCCTGGTCAAAGCTGAAGGCCGGGCCCACCACCGGCAGGCCGACCCCCGAATCCGCATATTGCTTGAGGAAGGAAATCCCCATGCCGCCGGGCAGGAAGAAGAACACCGAATCTGCCCCGCTGGCGCGGATCTGGGCGATCTCGGCGGCGTAGTCGGTCTGGCCCAACTGGGTATAGACCTCGCCCGCGACCGCACCGTCGTAGAGCCGCTTGTAGCCGGTGAGCGCGTCCTGCCCCGCCGGATAATTGGGCGCGAGGATGAAGCTGTTATCGTAGCCTGCGGAGTTGGCATAGGCACCTGCCGCCTCGTGCAGGTTATCGTTCTGCCATGCCACGTTGAAATAGTTCTCGTGACAGCCCTTGCCCGCCAGCGCCGACGGCCCGGCATTGGGCGAGAGGTAGAACTTGCCCTGCGCCACCGCGCCGGGGATCACCGCCATCGCGAGGTTCGACCAGATGATGCCGGTGAGCACGTCCACCTTCTCCGACTGGATCATCTTGTCGGAGAGCTGCACGGCGATGTCCGGCTTGCGCTGGTCATCCTCGATCACGACCTCGATATCGTCGCGGCCCGATTGCTCGACGGCGAGCATGAAGCCGTCGCGAACGTCGATGCCAAGACCCGCACCGCCGCCCGATAGCGTGGTGATCATCCCCACCTTGACCTCGGCCGAGGCCATCCCGGCCCCGAGCGCCAGAGCGGCGGCAGTCGCCAACAGTTTCTTCATTTTTCCGGTCTCCCTGTTTCCCGTTCCGACCATTTGGGTCGCCTTTTGCCCGCCGAAAGGCAAGGAAAATCCGCCTGCCAGGGGCGAAACGGGCGGCCGGTCCGCGCTATTCCGCCGCGATGGGCGTGGTCTGTGCGGCGCGGAACATCGCGCGGCTCTCGCGGGCGCGGCGCAGGATGCCGGGTGGGCTGACCAGCTCGGGCGTGGCCATCAGCCACCTCAGCCGCCGCCCCGAGAGCATCGAGAGCGGCGCGGCGAGCCCGAGGCTCAGCGCGATGGGTGCCAGCCAGAACGACACGAGCCCCGACGCGATCCCCACCGCCAGAAGCAGGCCGCTCACCGTCTCCGGCGCATGAAACTTGAGCACCGTCGCGGCGCTGTAATCGCCGCCCTTGCGCGCCTGCGGCGACCAGATCGGTCGGATGCCCGCGACCGTGCGCAGCACCGCCACCACCTGCTGCACCATCATCACCGGCGCGAATAGGATCGACAGCACGATCTCGGCCAGCAGCGACGCCGCAAAGCGCCCCGCGCCGCCGAACCGGGCCACCGGCACCTCGCCCAGCAGGACCGCAAGCGCGCCCATCGCCTTGGGCGCCAGCAGCATCGCGTACATGAACAGCAGGATCATCCCCGACTGCACCCCGCTCATCTCCGGCCAGACCGGATAGAGCGGATTGTCGGCCGAGAAATAGGTGATGACGCTGTCCGGCCCGTTGCCCAGCAGCGACCAGATCACCAGCAGGATGAACCACGCGGGCGACAGCAGATAGCTTATCGCCCCGTGCAGCAGGTGAAACCGCGACACGATGTGCAGGCCCTTCGCGCCCAGCAGCCGCAGATGCTGCAGGTTGCCGTGGCACCAGCGCCGGTCGCGCAGTGCATAGTCGATCAGCGTCGCGGGCGGTTCCTCGTAGCTGCCCTCGATGCCGGGCACGAAGCGCACCGCCCACCCGGCGCGGCGCAACAGCGCCGCCTCGACGAAATCGTGGCTGAGGATCAGCGCGCCGCGGCGGCCGGTCAGCGTGGGCATCCTCGGCAGCCCGGCGCAATCGGCGAATGCGCGGGTGCGCAGGATCGCGTTGTGGCCCCAGTAATTGCTCTCCGCCCCGCTCCAGCCCGCCAGCCCGGCGCTGAGCAGCGTGCCATAGACCCCGCCCGCGAATTGCTGCATCCGGCCAAAGAGCGTCTCCGAGCCGATCACCAGCGGCGCGGACTGTATCAGCCCGGCGCCGGGATCGGCGGCCATCTCGTCGGCGAGCGCGGTGATGGCGCGCGCGCTCATCAGGCTGTCGGCATCGAGCACCAGCATCGCGTCATGGGCCGCGCCCCATGTCTCGACCCATTGCCGGAGATTGCCCACCTTGCGCCCGGAATTGTCCGCCCGGCGGCGATACCAGACCCGCAGCTCGGGCGGCAGCGCGTTGCGCAGCGTGGTGAACGCCTGCCGCTCGGCCCGCGCGATGGCGGAATCCTGCGTGTCGCTGAGAATGTAGAGGTCGAACCGGTGCGCCGTGCCCGCGTCGCGCAGCGCCATTATCATCGCGCAGGCGTTGCCGAAGACATCCGCCGTCTGCTCGTTATAGACCGGCACCACCAGCGCCACGTCGAGCGGGCCCACGGCCCCGCGCGTCCCGCCGCGCCGCCTCAGAAGGTGACAGCCCAGCCCCAGCGTCGCCGTCGCCACCGACAGCGCGACCCAGAAGAACGTCGCCGTCACCAGCGCCAGCAGCACCCGTTCCAGCCACCACATCCCGCCATCCGACAGCCAGTCGGCAAACGCCCAGGCCAGCCCGCCCGTCGTCGCGACCGCAGGCAGGAACGCCGCCGCGCGGCGCCACCAGATGCCACGCTCACGCTTCCAGCCGGGCGCACCGGGGTCGCGATGCGCACGGCGCAGATCCTGCACCGGATGGGCCAGCGGCGCGGGAGGCGGCATCACGTCGCCGCCGGGAAAGTGGGTTACGCCGTCCATCGGAAGAGCCAGACTTCGGAGACCGCGCGCCCGTCGTGGGAGAGCTGCGCGCGCAGTTCGACCGATTGGTGATCGCCGGGATCAAACGAAAACGCAAGCCGCGGCGCGCCGGTCTCGGGGTGCACCTGCAGCACGCCCTGCGAGACGCTCCCCCGATTTGACCGCACGAGGATATCGAGCGCGTCCGGGTCGGCGGGCAGGACAGAGTGCAGCGCATAGTCGATCCGCACCTCGACATGGTGCGCCCGGCTGCCCCATGCGCCCTCGATCGGCGCGACCACGGTCTTTTCCGGGTTGTCGGAGGCACTGCCCAGATAGCTGCCCGTCACCTTTGCCACCGGGCTTGCGGGGCTTGCCTCGGCTGTCCATGTCATGCGGTAGGAAAGATCGTACCGGCGCCCCGGCTCCAGCGGGTCGGCGGGCCGCCAATAAGCGACGACGTTATCGAAATTCTCCTGCCGGCTGGGGATTTCCGCCAGCATCACGCTGCCCCGGCCCCAGTCCTCGCCCGGTTCGATCCACAGGCTCGGGCGTCGTTCGAACTGCGCTTCGATATCGCCGAAGGCCGAAAAGGATTGCGCACGCTGAAACAGGCCAAAGCCCTTTGGTCCGTCATCCATGAAATGTGAAATCTGGAGGATGTCGGGATTGTCGAGCGGCCGCCAGATCTGCTCGCCATTGCCGTTGAGGATGGCGAGCCCGTCGCTGTCATGCACCGCGCGCCGGTAATCGCCAAGCGCGGGGCCGCGCGTATCGTCGAAAAGGAACATCGAGGTGAGCGGCGCGATGCCGACATTATCGAGCCTGCGGCGGGGATAGAGCGTGGACCTGACCGCGACGCCGGTGTCGTCTCCGGGCGCGATGACGAAGGTGTAGAGCCCGGTGACCGACGGGCTTTCCAGCAGCGCGTGCAGGACATGGGTCTGTGCGCCCGGCTCCGGTCGCTCGATCCAGAAACGGGTGAATTCCGGAAACTCCTCGCCATCGGGTCCGGCGGTGTCGATTGCCAACCCGCGCGCCGACAGGCCGTAAATCTCGCCCGCGCCGATCATGCGGAAATAGCTCGCGCCCTGGAACACCGCGTATTCCTGCGATGTGCCCGCACCCGCGAGATCCGTCCGCAGCCGTATCCCGGCATAGCCGAGACTGTCATCGACGGGCAGGTCTTTCAGACCCTCGGGCCGGTCGAAATAGCGCCAGTCGAACGGCAGCGGCACCGCCATGCCATCCTCGACGAGGTGGACCTCGACCGCGCGCGGGAAATAGAGACCCGGCGGGAACATATCGACCTGCAGCGGTGCGTCGGTGCCGCTCCAGACCGCGCGGTCGGGGCGCGGGCGGATGGATTTGTACTGCCCGTAGTTCAGGTCGCGCCAGGGCTGCGGGACCATCGGGCGCGGCGCGTAAGGCTTCGACGCCACCTCCCGCGCGATCTCGTGCAGCCACGCCTCGGAGAACGGCACCGCCTCGCCCGACCGCGCTATGCCCGGCCAGAGCGCCAGCGTGCCGAGCCCCTGCAACACCTCGCGCCGGATCATCGCGCCGCCCTCCACGGCTGTGCCTTGAACCACGACACGGCATAGGCGACCGCGATCAGCGCGGCGAAGCCGGCGAGATTGGCCACCGTCATGGTCCATGTCGTGCGCCCGATCTGGTCCATGACAAAGCCCGACAGCCGCGCGAAGAACATGGAAAACACGAACACCGCCAGCGATTGCTGCCCCACCTTGAGGATCATCGCAAGCAGCCCGCCCCAGACCCGCGCCGCAACGCCGCTGCCCGCGGCCCGCAGCCGCGCGCCGCCCTCACCCGCCGCCGCCCAGCACAGATAGGCCAGGGCAAGGAAATGTACGTAACGCAGGACGCCGAAGTCGGTCTTGTTGATGAGACCCTGATTGGCGATGCGCCAGTCGATCACGGCCTCGCGCATCTCCGGGGCGAGCGGCGCGAAAATCTCGCGCATCCCGATATGCGACAGCGGCACATTGGCGATCACCACCGCCAGCGCGAGGCCGATGAGCACCGGGTTGACCGGCGGCTTCGGTATCCAGCCGCGCATCAGCGCAAAGCCGGTGAAGAACACGAGTTGCCAGCCGAACGGGTTGAAGAACCACGTCCGATCCGACCACGGCTCCGCCGGGAAGGCCAGGTGCAGGTGCATCAGTCCGAAGGCATCGAGCAGCCCGGACTGCGCAAAGAGCCAGATCACCGCCATCGCGGCAAACACCGCCCCAACGCTCACGCGGCTCAGCGCCACCATCGCCGGCAGCATCACCAGGATGACCATGTACATCGGCAGGATGTCGAAATAGTTGGGCACGTAGGTCAGGGTAAAGAGCCCCACCAGTTGCGGCCCCGGATCGGCGAAGAATTTCCAGAGGTTGAGCGTGCCGATATAAACCGTGTCGAAGCTGCCGAAATGGTCGATCGCCGCCAGCATCGTGGCCACGGCGAAGAACAGCCCCAGATGTGCCCAGTAGACCTGCCAGACGCGATAGCCCACCCGCGCCGCGCCGAGCCGCCAGCCCATCCTGTCAAAGCTGCGCCCGAACGCGATGGCCGAGGCCATGCCCGAGCAGAACACGAAGATCTCGGTGGCGTCCGAAAACCCCCAGCGCGCCGGGATCCAACTTGTGAAGAAATTGTCCGGCGTGTGGGCGATCAGGATGATGAACATCGCCAGCCCGCGAAAGAAATCCAGCCGGATGTCGCGCGTGGCCGCCGCGGGCGCGGCAGCGGCCCGCGCGGGGCCGCGTGACATGGCTGGATCGGCAACACTCGTCATGGCGGTGTCGTGTCCCTGCTGATCGGGCCGTGCGCTCACTCGGCGGGCAGGCGCCCGGCCTCGCCCCATCCGCCGCGCGTCTCGGCGATCAGATCGAGCCGGGTGCTGCAATAGCGGTCATGCCGACCGGCACGCCGGGCGCTGCGCTCGCCCAGAATCGCCTCGGCATCGTCGAGAAAACCGGAGCGGATCCCGGCGTCGATGGTCAGACGCTCGAAGATGTCGCGTTGGGCGTGGCTGCCGCCAGCAAGCTGCATGGAATGGCGCGCCTGTTTCAGGTTGAGAAAGGCCGTCTTGTAATCCCCCTCGCCGAAAGCCTCAAGCCCGGATGCCGCCGACAGGCCGGGATTGGCTATGCGTGCGTTCATCTCGCTCTCGCCGCCGCGTTTCGCATCGGCGTGCAGCCGCGTCATCATTCGCCGGAGCGCACTCTCGCGCCCGCCGCCGATCAGCGCCAGCAGATAATGCAGGTCGGCGAAGATGAGGCAGGCGTCATCGGTCCGCTTCTCGCAGATATCGGCCATTTCCTCCCAGCGATCGTCCACGTCGTGACCGTCGAGTTCCAGCCGCATGAGCAGCGACGTGCCATTGGAGATATCGCGGAAATCGTCGGTTCGATCCTTGCGCACCTCGGTGTCGTAAAGCTCGAACACCGCCTCGATCTCGTTCTGATCGAGATGCATCAGCGCCTTGTGCCACCAGACGTGATAGCGGAAGTTGTTGCAATGCGCCCAGGCGTGCTCGCGCCCCTTCAGCCAGTCGAGCCCGGCGCGCGCGTTGCAGGTCATGTCAAAGACATGCGCCACCGCGTGCAGCCCCCAGGCATCGTCGGGCGACAGGCTGAGGCCCATGCGCCCGGCGGTCTCGGCGCGGGCATATTCGCCGGTCTCCTCCAGCGAAAAGGCGTGACAGCCGAACAGGTAGCCGCGCGCCGGGTTCTGCGCGTCATAGGCGGGCAACAGCGCCTCGACCGAGGCGCGCATGCCGTGCCGGTCGCCGAGGATGAAGCGGATCGCGTGGCTGATCTTCATCGCCAGCGCGTCCTCGGGCCAGCGCGTCAGGATCGCCTCCATCTCGCGCACCGATTCGGAGGGGTGCCCGCCGAGCCAAGCGCCCAGCGCGCGCGCATACCCCATCTCGCGCGGCAGCGGCGCGCCCTGCCGCGCGCACAGCATAGCGGTCTCGTGCGCGGCGCGGGCGGTCTCGTCCATCTCGCGCCGCCCCAGCATCAGGCAGAACAGCCCCTTGACCGCGTGCGCCATGGCAAAGCCGGGCTCGGCCTCCAGCACCCGGCCCAGGTGGTCGGGCGTGGCGGCGGCGTGGGCGAGAAAGGCCAGCACCATGCTGTCCCAGGCCTGCACGGCCTGCGCGGATGACAGCGAGATGTCATACCCGAATTGATCGTTACGCATGATGCGGCTTCCTTTCGGCAAGAATGTCAGGTTCAGCTAGCCTGCCGGATATATCGTCGGCAACACGGACGGGAGGCACCTCACCAATACGTTATTGTCCTGTTCCCTAATGTGACGTCTCGCGCGGCATCGCTCAACCCTTGGCCGAATCGCGATGCGCACAATCCTGCGCACGGCGAGTGCAGGGCGGCGTCACTCGGCAATCGCCGCACGCGCCACCCCCTCGAACACGGCATCCAGTTCCTCGGCCAGCGCTCGCAGTACCGCGCCGCCCTCGTCGGCATACGGGGCAAAGACATGGCTCGGCGTCCTGTAGCTGAGCGTCGCGGTGCCGTCCGCATCCTCGGTGACGTAGAGCCGGATCGGCGCCTCGATCCCGGCGGCGATGCTGGCATCCAGCATCCGGCGGGCGTAATCGTTGCGATAGAGGCCAAAGACGCGATTGCCGGGGATGTCGATGCCTTGCATCCGCGCCCCGTCCGAGGCGCTCGCCTGCGTGACGATGGCGATGGGCGCGGCGCTGACGGCGGCGCGCACATCGCCGACGAGATCGGCATAGGACTTGCCGGTGTCGTGGATCACCCACCCATCGCGCGGCTCCAGCGCCTGCGCGGGGGCGGCGAACAGCGCGAGAATCACGAGAAGCTTGAGAATTCTATGCATGAATGGCCCTCCGGTTGATACCCGGAGGGCTACGCCGTGACCTGCGCCGCGACAAATCACGAGCCCGCGAGCCGAGGTTACAGATCGCCCCTGAACCGCTTCAGCACGGCCTCGGTATCCGCGCCGGTGGCCGGCGGCGCAGACCGATAGCTGACCGGCGTGCGCGAAAATTTGAGCGGATTGCCAATGAGCCGCACCTCGCCCGTGGCGGTCTGCGGTGCGGGCAGGGTTATGGTCATCTCCCGCGCCTGCGCCTGATCGCTCTCCAGCGCCTGCTCGATCGTATTGACCGGCCCCACCGGCACGCGGCGCGCCTCCAGCCCGTCGATCACATCCTGCATCGTCCGGCCCATTAGCGCCTCGGCGATCATCGGCACAAGGGTGTCGCGATGCGTCAATCGCGCAGTGTTCGTGACGAAACGCGGGTCGGTGGCCCAGCCGGGTTGCCCGAGGTAATCGCAGAACCGCGCATATTGGCTGTCATTGCCCACCGCGACGATCACGTAGCCATCCGATGTGGCAAAAACCTGATAGGGCACGATATTGGGATGCGCGTTGCCCGCCCGCACCGGCGCGGTGCCCGAGGTCAGGTAATTCAGACCCTGATTGACCAGCCACGACATCGTCGTATCCACCAGCGCCAGATCGATATACTGCCCCTCACCGGTCGCATCGCGGTGCCGCAACGCCGCCAGAATCCCGGTCGCGGCATAGAGCCCGCAGACCACATCGGCCACGCCAACGCCGACCTTCATCGGCTCTTCGCCCGCCTCGCCGGTGATCGACATGATCCCGCCGTACCCCTGCGCCATCAGGTCATAGCCGGGCTTGTCGCGGTTCGGCCCGGTCTGGCCGAAACCGGAAATCGAGCAATAGACAAGGCCCGGATAGGCGGCGCAAAGCGTCTCGTGATCGAGACCGTATTTTCGCAGGCCCCCGGGTTTGAAATTCTCGATCACCACATCCGCGCGCCCGGCCAGATCGTGCAGCATGGTCTGCACATCCGCGTCGGTCAGGTCCACCGCCACCGATTTCTTATTGCGGTTCGAGGACATGAAATAGGCCGACAGGTCCGTCGCCTGCCCCGCCGCATCCACCGCAAAGGGCGGCCCCCATTGCCGCGTATCATCCCCCGCAAGGCTCTCGATCTTGATCACCTCGGCCCCCAGATCGCCCAGGAGCTGCGTACAGGTCGGCCCCGCCAGAATACGGCTGAGGTCGAGAACAACGAGACCATCGAGCGGGCCGGGCATGGGCACCTCCTCAGATGCGATTGTCGTAAGAGCCGCGGTCGATCTCGGCGGCGATGACGGTGAATGTGTCGGCCTGTTGCGCGTCCTGCAAGGCGGCGCGCAACTCGGCGCGGTTCGTCACCCGCACGCCATTGCCACCAAAGGCCCGGCCGATAGCTGCGAAATCGTGATGGCCGAAATCGACGGCCAGATTGAGCATCTGACGCTCGCGCTGCTTCTTCTCGATCAGCGCAAGGCTCGCATCGACGAACACGACGAATATCACCGGCAGGTTCAGTTCCGCAACGGTCGACAACTCGCCCGCCACCATCAGGAACCCGGCATCGCCTGAGAAACTGACGACGGTGGCCTCGGGCGTGGCGAGTTTTGCCCCCATCGCCAGCGGCACGGCGCAGCCCATGGTGCAAAGCGCGGTGGATTGCAGCACGCTGCGGGGATGATGCGTCACCCACATCTGCGACAGCAGAATGCGATGCGCGCCGCTATCGACGGTAATGATGCTGTCCTCGGGCAGGACGGCGCGCGCCTCGGCGATGACGGCGGAAGCGCCCCAGTCGTCATCGCTCGGAAAGGCCCGCGCCAGCGCCGCGCGCGCCTCGGCCACCTCGCCGCCGGGCCATGTGGCGCGGGGTGCTGCGCCCTCGGCGATGGCCGCCAGCGACGGCCCGCAGGCCCCCACGATATTCATCGTCGCCTGATGCATGTATTGGTCATTGGGCACGGCGGCAATGTCGATCACCCTGACCTGCGCCGGATCCCAGATCTCGCGCCAGCCGGGGCGCATCTCGATCGGGTCATAGCCGACGCAGAGGATCAGGTCGGCCTTTTCCACGAACGGCATAAGGATGCCATCGGCCAAAGGTGACAGGCCCGCCCCGCCAAGGCACAGCGGATGCGTCTCCGGGATGATCCCCTTGGCCTTGTAGCTGGTAATGACCGGAATATTGAGGCGTTCCGCGACTTCCAAAATCGCCGCACCCGCCACCTCGTTCACCGCATCGAGCCCCACGATCATCACCGGACGCTCCGCCCCGGCCAGCCATTCGCGCGCCTCCTCCGGCGCCGCAGGCACCATCGGCACCGCATCGGGACGGCGGCGCAGACGCGGCAGGGTCACGCGCATGTCGGCCACGGAAATCGGCACGTCGATATGCACCGGGCCGGGCCGCCCCTCGGTGGCGATGCCCACGGCCTTGTCGGCGATGATATCCGCGCCCTGCGCCGTCAGGCGAAACGTCGCCTTGGTGATCGGCGCCAGAACCGCCTCGTGATCGAGGATCTGATGGCTGTAGGTCAGCGCCTCATCGGCATCGACACAGCCGGAAATCACGATCAGCGGCACCCGGTCCTGATGCGCGTTGGCGATGGCGTTCACACCGTTGAGCACCCCCGGCCCCAGCGTGGCAATGAGGATACCGGGCGCGCCGGTCCGGTGCCAGACCCCCTCGGCCATGAACGCGGCGGCGTTCTCATGCCGCGCCAATGTCACCTCGATCCCGGCCCGCGCCAGCGCATCCATCACCGTCAGAACCTCGCCCCCCGGCATGCCAAAGGCATGGCGGCACCCGGCCTCGTAAAGCCTGCGGGCAAGGTGGTCGGCGGCGCGTGTTTCGGCCTGGGTCATCGGGGGCTCCTCCGCAATCTGCGCCCGATTTGTGGCCGAGCCACCCCCCGACCGCAAGCCGCATTGCGACGAAACCGGTGGCAGGGCGGGCGGATGCGCCCCATATCCGGGTTGAGGCACCTCGCGAAAGCGCCTAATCAGGCGCGCACATCCTGTTTTCACGGCGCGGCCCCGGTGCGGGCGAAAGGGCATTTCATGGCGAACCACCTCTACCGGAACGATCTGCCCGACGGGCTCGACCTTGGCCCCGTCGTGGCGATCGATTGCGAGACGATGGGCCTCAACCCGCATCGCGACCGGCTGTGCCTCGTGCAGCTCTCGGGCGGCGATGGCGACGCGCATCTCGTGCAGGTGACACAGGGGCAGACACGCGCGCCCAATCTGGAACGGCTGCTGACCGACCCGAACGTGCTCAAGCTGTTTCACTTCGGACGGTTCGACATCGCGGCGATGTACAACGCCTTCGGCGCGCTGGCGGCTCCGGTCTACTGCACCAAGATCGCCTCGAAACTCATCCGCACCTATACCGACCGGCACGGCCTGAAATACCTGCTTCAGGAACTGCTGGGCGTGGACATTTCCAAACAGCAGCAAAGCTCGGACTGGGGTGCCGAGACCCTCAGCGAGGCGCAGCACGCCTATGCCGCCTCGGACGTGCTCTACCTGCACCGGCTGCGCGCGGCGCTCGACGCGATGCTCGAACGCGAAGGGCGCACCGACCTGGCACAGGCCTGTTTCGAGTTTCTTCCGGTTCGCGCGCGGCTCGACCTCGCCGGCTGGCCCGAGACCGACATCTTCGCTCACTGACCGGATGGCGCGCGCGGACAACACCTATTCGCGTGTCGTTGCGGGGATGAAGATTCTCCTGCCGCTGGCGGCACTCGGAATGCTGTCCACGCTGTTCCTGATCTCCAACACGATCGACCCCTCGGCCCCGGTGCCCAGCGCGCCCGTCGATCTCGAACAGCGGGCGCAGGACCTCGGCGTGACGCGTCCCAGCTTTGCCGGTGTATCCGGGCGCGGCGACCAGATCACCCTGCGCGCCGAGGCCGCGCGGCCCGAGCGCGACTCGCCGCATCTTCTCATTGCCGAGCGTGTCAACGGCGAGATCGGCCTTGTCGGTGGCACCGGGGTGCGGCTGCGCGCGGCCACCGCCCGGCTCGACCAGCAAACGATGACCGCCAGCCTCGCCGGTGGCGTCCACATCACCACAACGACCGGCTACCAGATCGACACCGACCGCCTCGACACCCGGCTCGACGCGCTCCATGCCGAGAGCCCCGGGCCGGTCACCGCCACCGGACCGCTGGGCACGCTCGGGTCAGGACGGATGATCCTGCGCGAGGCCCCCGGAAGCGACGACGCCGAATTGCTTTTCAGCGGGGGTGTCAAGCTGATATACCGCCCGAATATCGAGAAGGAGCAGGACCAGTGACGATGCTTGCACGCCTTGCCGCCACCGCGGCGCTTTGCTGCCTGCCGGTTTGGGCGGCGGCGCAGGGCGCGCCGGTGGCCTTCGGACAGGTGCAGAGCGACCGCTCGCTTCCCGTCGAGGTGACCTCCGACTCGCTCAGCGTCAATCAGGCTGACAATTCGGCGCTGTTCACCGGCAGCGTGGTCATCGCGCAGGGCGAGATGCGGCTCTCGGCCCCGCGGGTGCGGGTGATCTATCTCCCCGACCGGAGCGGCATCGAGTCGCTTCAGGCCAGCGGCGGCGTCACCCTCGTCAGCGGCGAGGACGCCGCCGAGGCGGTGCGCGCCGATTACAACATCACCACCGGCATGATCGAGTTGCGCGGCGACGTGCTGCTCGTGCAGGGCGACAACGCGATCACCGGCGACACGGTCACCGTCGATACCGGCGCGGGCACCGCGCGGGTGAGCGGGCGGGTCAGGACCGTTCTGCAACCGGGGAACAGCGAGTGAGCGCGGCGGGGGCAGGTCTCAGCCTCGCGCACAGCAACGACGCGACCGGCCTGCGCGTCGAGAACCTGCGCAAGAGCTACAGCAAGAAGCTGGTGATCCGCGACGTCTCGCTGTCGCTCGACCAGGGCGAGGTGGTGGCGCTTCTGGGCCCCAACGGCTCGGGCAAGACCACGACCTTCTACGCCATCGCGGGCCTCATTCACCCCGAGGGCGGGCATATCTACATCGATGGGCGCGACGTGACGGCGCTGCCGATGTATCGCCGCGCCAAGCTCGGGATCGGCTACCTGCCGCAGGAGATGTCGATCTTCCGCGGCCTGTCGGCCGAGGACAACATCATGGCCATCCTCGAAATATCCGAGCCCAAGCGCGCGCGGCGGCGCGAGCGGCTCGAACAGCTTTTGTCGGAGTTCTCCATAGAGCACCTGCGCCGCGCCCCCGCGCTGGCGCTGTCGGGCGGCGAGCGGCGCCGGGTCGAGATCGCCCGATGCCTCGCCGCCAACCCGCGTTACCTGCTGCTCGACGAGCCCTTCGCCGGGGTCGATCCGATCTCGGTGGGCGATATCCGCCACCTCGTGGCCGACCTCAGGAAACGCGGTATCGGCGTGCTCATCACCGATCACAACGTGCGCGAGACGCTCGATATCGTGGACCGCGCCTATATCCTGCACGATGGCAAGGTTCTCATGTCCGGCAGCCCGCGCGAGGTCGTCGAGAACGAGAACGTGCGCCGGGTCTATCTCGGCGACAGCTTCCGCATCTCGTGATCGCGCGCGCGAAGCGGATTGACAAAGGCCGGGGAAGGGGCGTCAATTACAGAATGACATGTGGTGATCGCACGCCGGATTCCCGATCATCCCCACGCGATGGGGCGGGCCTTGGCCAGCATCAGGGCATGTCACGTACCAGCATCGAGAACCGGGCCTGACCCCGCGCGCACACCCCGTGCCGCGCCGGTCCGTGGAATATAAGGAGGCAAGATGCGCTATCAAATCAGTGGAAAGCAGATCGACATCGGCGAGGCTCTTCAGACCCACGTCAAGGACGAGCTTGGCGCGGTGGTTTCGAAATACGCCGAGCGCCCGACCGATGCGCAGGTGACTTTCTCGCGCAACGCCAGCGAATACGCCTGCGAGGCCGTCGTGCATCTTTCCACCGGGCTGACCGCGCAGGCCACGGCCAAGGCGCATGAAATCTACGCCGCCTTCGACGCCTGCAGCGAAAAGATGGAGAAGCAGCTCCGCCGCTACAAGCGCCGGCTCAAGGACCATCACAAGGACCGCTCGGAACCTGTTGAACTCACCGGCGTGTCCTCGTATATCCTCTCATCGGATTCGGACGGGGCCGCGCAAGAGCCCGACAGCCTGCAGCCGATCATCGTGGCCGAGATGGAGACCCAGATCCCCTCCCTCTCGGTCGGGGAAGCGGTGATGCAGATGGAGCTTGCCGGCGCACCGGTGCTGGTGTTCCGCAAGGAAGGCAAGGAGACGGTCAATGTCGTGTATCGCCGGGACGACGGCAATATCGGCTGGATTGACCCCTGATCGAGGATGACCGGCGGGCCGGTCAACACGTCTTAGCATATGGATTTGACCATGCTCCTCAAACCCGAGGCCGTTCGCGCATTGTCCGGCGTCAGCAGCAAGAAGCGCCTGATGAACGAATTGGGCGCGCTGGCCGAGACGGCCTATGACGTGCCGCACTCCGACGCCATCGACGCCCTGCTGGAGCGCGAGAGCCTCGGGCCGACAGGCGTTGGCAACGGCGTGGCGCTGCCCCATGCGCGCCTCGACGGGCTCGACCGGGTGGTGGGCGCGCTCGCCGTGCTCGACAAGCCGATCCCGTTCGACGCGGTGGACCGCCAGCCGGTGGACCTCGTCTTCGCGCTGTTCGCGCCGACCGATTCGGGCGTCGAGCATCTCAAGGCGCTGGCACTGGTCTCGCGCACCCTGCGCGAGCCCTCGTTCTGCGCCAAGCTGCGCGCCAACCACGACAGCGCGACGCTCTACACCATCGTGACCGAGGCTCAGGCAGCGCAGGCCGCCTGAGCCGCTACGCCCAGTCGCCGAAGCCGAAGGTCACGTAGTCGCGCTGATAGGCTGCGCGCGTCAGCCGTTCGATCTCCGCGTCATGGATATCGCCCAGCGCGAACGGCCCCACGGCCCCGGCCACGCCCGGGGCGGGCGGGGCCGCGAGTCCCGCCTGCCGCGCCAGCGCCGCGAGACCCTCGGCCATCTCGTCTTCGCGCAGGATCGCGTCGGGCGCGCCAAATTGCGCCATCCCCTCGACCACCGCCGCCTGTGTGGCCCAATGCGCGTCCACGCGAATCGCGGTCTGCCCGGCGAGATTGGCCTTGAGAAACCGCAGGAACCCGGCAAACGCCGCGCGATGCGCGGCCCGGTCATATGCGGGATCGGGCCAGTCTGCGGGAATCGGCAGCTTGTGGGCCTTGCGCAGGGTGCGGCGGATGCTGTTGAAACAGCCCGGCCCCGGCACCAGGATCCGTTCGCAGAACGCGGCATGCGCCCGCGCCACCGGGTGGCGCAGCACGGTGAACCGCCGATGCCCCGGCTTGCCGCGCATCCACTGCCGCAGCGCGCCCTGATTGAGCTTGGTGGAAAGGCTGTCCTCGGGCACGCCGTCGAGCGCGGCAAGCCACGCGCGCACCTGCCGCTCCGGCCCGCCGCGCACCGGCATGTAGACCAGCGGCGCATGCGCGGCGGTGACAAAGCCGGGCACCGCCGGGCCCCGGCGCGGCTCGAAATTCGGAGTACGGCTGAGGTCGAAACGGTCGAGCCGCGCCAGCGCGCGCGCCATCTCGTCGTAATTCGCGACCTTGCTTTCCAGCGGCTCCGGGTTCTGCGGCTTGAGCGAGGCATCCAGCGCCTCGAGCCGCGCCGCGCAGCCCAGATAGCGCGCCAGCCCGTTCATTACCTCGACCGATTGCAGATCGTCATAGCCGACATGAAACGCCGTCTGACCGCTGGTCTGAAGCCGGTTGAGGATCACCAGTTGAAACGCCTGAAGCCGCGCCAGGTGGCGTTCGAACTCGTCCGCATCAAAGCGCACGGTGCTGTCGCGCCGCCGCTTGACGTCGGTCAGCTTCCACTGCCCGGTCGCCTGCGCGATCTTGAGCGACACGTAGCTGTCCACCGGGTTCCGCGTCAGCACGATCTTGGCGCAACGCGGGTCGTCCAGCATCGTGTCGAGCACCCGCGGATCATGATCGTGAAAGAAGCGGAACCCGCCGATACCCTGAGACTGCCCCTTGATCGCGCCAAGAAGGCGTTCCGGTGCCTCGTCGCGCATGGCGCGGCTGACGCCGAGCAGGTCGGTCCGGTTCGGGTAACCGATGAAATGCGGATTGAACGCCTCGCCGTGGCACTCGATCCCGTCGAGCGCGTTGAGGTTGCTCTCCAGGAAGTTGGAGCCGGTGCGCATCTCCGCGAAGATCACGAAATAGTTGAAACCTGACGTCATCGCCCGCTACCGCACAAGATAGGGTCGGCCACGGCTTCCCGGCGGCTCGTGCATGCCCGTATCGGCCCGGAAATCACCCATCATATAGGGGTGCATCCCCTGGTTCTTGAGGTTTTGCAGGAATTGCCCGAAACCGCTCAGATCGGCCATGCGCGGCACCTCGGCCAGCCCCCGAGGATTGCTGTGCCCGATCTCGTCAAGGATGCTCTGCAGCGGCTCCATCGGCGATTCCACGAACTCCGCCATCGTCCAGATCCGCACCCGTGCCCGCACCCATTGCGAACGCAGCACCTTGAGGTGCCCGGCCTCGACATGCTGAAGCCGCGCGGCCGCGCCGCGCAGATCGGCGAAATTGGCGTTCGACTGGAACAGCGGCACCGCCCACGCCCCCGAAATCACCGATATCTGCGCGTTCGGGTCCTTGGCGATGTCCCACTCGACATGCTCGATCTCGTCGCCCGGCCCCATCTGGAAGCATTGCCGCTCGCCGCGCGTGTTCCAGATCAGGCTGGTGAGAAAGGCGCGCTTGTTATAGTCGCGCAGCGCCGCGCTGTCCGACAGCGCCCCCGCCATCACGGTCTGGCCATCGGCGAATTCGGCGCGCTTGGGCGCGAACAGGTGGCCATGCACCCGCATCCCCGTCACCCGCGCGAGCCACGGCTCGAAATTCTCGAAGAGCTCGGCGAACCCCTCGAAAACCGAATAGGGCGCACACGTGGTGCGGTTCTCGCGCCCCTCGACGGGAAAGCGGCTCTGCATCAAGAGACCCGGTCGCCCGCACACCCGCCGCTCCACCGCCTTGGCAAAGATGCGGTCGATCTTGCCGGGGTTGGGCTCGGTGCGCTTCATGGCCCCCGCCTGATCGGTCAGGAACGCCTCGTAGAGGCGGTTGGCATAGGGCCAGATCTTGCGCGCGACGAAACAATCCGACCGGCGCAATAGCTGCAAGTGGTCATCGTAGAAGATGTGCGGCTTGCCCTGGTAGTCGAATTTCGACAGCGTCAGCGATCGGCTCTCTATCTGGCGCGAATACTGCCGCGCCAGCGTCTGGAAATAGCTCTCGTCGGGGATCCACACCTTCGAGAAGTAGCGGTCATGGACCGGACGCTCGGGATCCTGCAGCACCGCCGAGAGGGTCTGCCGCGTGAGGCACCACCACTGGCTGCCCATATGCGGCACCAGACCGTTGGGGATACGCCGCCGGACCCTCAGCCTGCGTTGCAGCGCGACGTATTTGTCGAACAGATACCGGTTCCGGCGCCACGAGAACGGGAACCGCAGGGTAAAGCGTTCCTCGTCCAGCCCGCCGATCGTCCAGGGCACATCCGACGTCGTCGCGCTCTCGATGAAATCGGTCTGCGGGCGGGCCGCCAGATAGTCGATCAATTCCTGCACCGGGCGCAGCGGCAGGCACGAGCCAGAGGCGAGATAGACGTGCCGCACCTGCGCAAACTCGCGCAGCATCACCTCCGAGGCGTCCTGCGTCGCCGCCACCAGACCCCACATGCCCCATTCGCAGCGATAGCGCCTGGCAAAGCGCACATCCGACAGGTCCGACACCGCCTCGACAAAGGCGGCGTAGGTCTTGCGCGGCACGCATTTGTCGACATGGATCACCAGCGGACAGCCCGACGCCGCCCAGTGCCGCGCCACCTGTTCGGCCCGGCCAAAGGCGGTATGGACCAGCATGACGATGCCGAGGCTCATGTCGCTGCCATTCCCTGCCCCTTGCTCCGCCTCATGCCCAGTTGCCCTTGGACATCAGCCCGAGGATCTCCAGTTGACGCCAGTTTATATATTTCTCCGACCACTTGCACCAAAGTTCGGGGTTGGCGCGAACATGCGCGGCATAGGCCTTGTATTCCACGCTGCCCGAATAGTGCTGCCCCCGGCGCAGCTCTTCCTCGGCCTTGGCGGAGAAGGTGTCGAGAAATTTGGCGTGCAGCAGGATGCCGCTCGCCTTCTCGCCGCCCCACTCGTCATAGGTGAGGTTGAGGCCCCGCGGCAGCAGCATGTGGGTCGAACTGTCATAGGCATAGCGCCGGTCCCAGCGCACCAGCGGCGTCTTGTTGAGCGCGGGCGCGCGTTTCGGCTTGTCGGCGAAAAACACCCGCGCCCGCGGCCCGCCCTGTATCCACAGGTTGCCATAGAGGCGGTTCTTCTCGATCATGTAATTGCCCGGATCGAACCAGGCGGCGATTTCCATCGGGTTCTGCCCGGCGCGATACGGCACGGCGTCGAGCCGCCCCTTGGGATACATGTCCAGCAGCATCGCACCGAAGGATTTGACGGCGCTGGAATCGAGCCAGTCGGTCAGCGCCCGGATCGGTCGCGTGTCGCAGAACGGGTAGACAAGAAACTCGTCCGGGTCGACCACCAGGGTCCAGTGATCGTGCCCGTAACGACCCTGAAGCCAGTTGAGCCAATCGACGCCGAACCGCGACCGCTTGTAGCTCGCCCTGGTGGTCCAGAGCGACACGTCGGGCTGCCGCGCGAGATATTCGGTGCCGCCATCGTCGCTGTCATTGTCCACGATGAGGAAATGCGCGATGCCAAGATCGCGGTAGTATTGCAGGAAATACGGCAACCGCACGAATTCGTCGCGCAACGTCGAGAACAGAAGCACGTCACCGGGGCAGATCTGCGCGGTGCGATCCGAAACCGGGCGCAGCGAGAAATGCTTACGAAACGCGCGCATCTTGGCCCGTTTGCGCCGGAGCCGCATCCGGTATGACTGCCAAACCCCCAAATCGCCCCCTCGAATGGCCTGTTCGTCACAACACTATCCGGCAAGGGTTAAGACAACCCCGCAACGGCCCAGATCGGTAAAATTACTGAGATTGTTGCCGTATCGGCAACAAGCCGGTCCGAATTCTATTTCGGCGAGCGCTTCGCGAGGATGCGCTGAAGCGTGCGCCGGTGCATGTTGAGCCGCCGCGCCGTCTCGCTCACGTTGCGGTCGCACAGCTCGTAGACCCTCTGGATATGCTCCCACCTCACGCGGTCGGCGCTCATCGGGTTCTCGGGCGGCGGCGGCAGGTCGGCGTCGCTCGCCAGCAGCGCCTGCATGATGTCGGTCGCGTCGGCGGGCTTGGACAGGTAATCCGTGGCCCCGATCTTGACCGCCGCGACGGCGGTGGCAATGGCCCCGTACCCCGTCAGCACCACGATGCGCGCATCCGGCCTGCGCTCCCGGATCGTCTCGACCACGTCGAGCCCGTTGCCGTCACCGAGCCGCAGATCACAGACGGCAAAGGCGGGCGGGCGGGCCATGGCGCGCGCGCGCCCGGCGGCGACGGACTCGGCGGTCTCCACCTCGAATCCGCGCTTTTCCATCGCCTTGGCAAGCCGCTTCAGGAACGATTCGTCATCATCGACCAGCAGAAGCGTCCTGTCCTCGCCGATATCGCGTTGTTCTGCGGTCATCGCGGATCTCCCTTGCGCGCATCCGTGCAAGAGGTTGTAGCCCGTGGATGATTCCGCGTCAAAACAATCGCGTCACGAAGCCGCGTCGGCGAAACAGGCCACCCGGTCGGCCATCTGCTCGGGGGTTGTGTCGCGGCGAAAGAACTCGACAAAGCCGTGCTCCGGCAGGCTGAGATAGCTCATGGTCGAGTGATCCACCAGGTAGAAGTCCTCCGCACCCTCCGCGGGCTCCTGCGCCTGGTAATAGGTGCGATAGGCCCTGGACGCGGCGCGCACCTGTTCCTCGCTGCCGGTCAGGCCCAGCATCCGCGGATGCATGTAATCGGTGAATTCCGCCATCACCTCGGGGGTGTCGCGCCTGGGGTCGATCGAGATGAACACCGGCTTGACCATGTATCCCCGCTCCTCGAGCAGGTCCACGGCGGCGGCGTTGCGCGCGGCGTCCATCGGACAGACATCGGGACAGAAGGTATAACCGAAATAGATCAGCGTCGGCTTGTCGATCACCTCCGCGTCGGTCACCGTCTCGCCGGTCTCACTCACCAGCTCGAACGGCCCGCCGATCTGCGCGGTTCCGCCGGCCACGTTCGACGCCCGGCACTGGGCAAAGCGATCCTCGGGGTCGGACCCGCCCACACCGGCGAGATACATGGCGCCAATGCCGGCAAAGACGATGGCGGCGGCGGAGATGGCAATCGTGCGTATCATCGGACTCTCTTGCCTCGGTCGGGTTCCGGTGCAACCCTCTACCTCCTATCCGACCTTCACACAATGGGACCAGCGCGCGCAGATGTCCGATATTTCGCCCGACAGCTTCCCCCCCGGCCACGGGCGCAACTGGATTCGCCTGCGCACGCTCACGCTGTTGCGCTGGTGGGCGATCGCCGGACAGGCCAGCGCGCTCTTGGTGGCCGAAGAGGTGTTCCGCCTCGATCTCGAGATGGGGCTGTGCTTCCTCGTGCTCGGGGTGTCGGTGGCCTCCAACCTCGTGGCCACCTTCGTCTTTGCCGAGACCAAGCGCCTCGGAGAACAGGACGCGCTCCTCGTGGTGCTGTTCGACATGCTGCAACTGGGGCTGCTGCTGTATCTCACCGGCGGCATGAACAACCCGTTCTCGATCCTGATCGTCGGCCCGGTCACCGTCTCGGCTTCGGCGCTGTCGGGGCGCTCCACGGTGTTCGTGGGAGTCATGGCCATCGTCATCGTGACGCTGCTGATGCAATTTCACCTGCACCTGCGCACCGCCGACGGCGAGGTGCTCCGCGTCCCCGACATCTTCCGCTTCGGCAACTGGGTCGCCATCGTCATCGCGGTGGTGTTTCTCGGGGTCTATTCGCGCCGCGTCGTGCAGGAGATGCGCACCATGTCCGACGCGCTTCAGGCCACCCAGATGGCGCTCGCCCGTGAGCAGAAGCTGACCGATCTCGGCGGCGTGGTGGCGGCGGCGGCGCACGAGCTGGGCACGCCGCTGGCGACCATCAAGCTCACCAGCACCGAATTGGCCGACGAACTCGACGACCACCCCGAGTTGCGCGAGGACGCGCTCCTGATCCGCGACCAGGCAAACCGCTGCCGCGACATCCTCCGCTCGATGGGCCGCGCCGGCAAGGACGACCTGCACCTGCGCCGCGCACCGCTCACCGCCCTGATAGAGGAGGCCGCCGAACCGCATGTCGATCGCGGCAAGCGCATCCGTTTCCGCCACGGGGCCGATGGCGCCGACCCGGCGGCACAGCCCACCGTGCTGCGCCGCCCCGAGATCATCCACGGGCTGCGCAACCTGATCCAGAACGCCGTCGATTTCGCGCACGAGACCGTGATCGTCGAGAGCCGCTGGACCGACGCGCGCATCACGCTGCGGATCATGGATGACGGGCGCGGCTTTCCCCCCGACATGATCGGGCGACTGGGCGAGCCGTTCATCCGCCGTCGCGGGGCCGCCCCCGACCCGCACCGCCCCGGCTACGAGGGGATGGGGCTTGGGCTGTTCATCGCCAAGACCCTGCTGGAACGCTCGGGTGCCGACCTGACCTTTACCAACGGCACCGATCCGCCCGGCGCGCTCATCGAGGTAAGCTGGCCGCTCGCCGCCATCGCCGCCGCCGGCGGCGACGGTGCGACCGGGCTGGGCGAGAACCGCCCGATCTCCGGCTGACCGCCCGGATCGCCGTTAAGCGTGTCTTAACCAGTTTGCGCAACGCTGCGGGCGACAGCAGCGGAGCGGGCGGATGGCGGCGATGACGGTGACGGAGATGATGATCCTGGCGGCGGCGGTGCTTGTGCTCTCGGTCGCTGCGCTGTGGATCGCCGGGGCGCTCCTGCCCCCGCGGCGCGATGCGGTGCCTGCGCCACCCGCGCCCGCCACGACCACGGCCATCACCACTTTCCTGCTGCACGACGGCGCGCTTGTCGATACCGACGCGGACGAGGACGTTCTGCCGCCCCCGCCGGATGACACCGGGGATGACTGGGCACAGCTCGCCCGCTGGCTCGCGCCGCGCTTCGCGCTGCCCACCCGCCCCGCCGAGGGGACCGGGCACCTCGCCACGCAGGACCCCGAATCCGACCCCGCCACGCTGGAGATCGACACCACCGGACCGCGCACGCGCGTCACCCTGTGCGACCCGCGCGCCACCTGCCCGGCCACGCGCCACGCGCTCCTCGCGCGCCGCGCGGAGAGGGCGCGACGGGGCGCGGCGCTCGATCGGGTGCCGGTGCCGGTCTGGCTCCGCGACGGCAACGGGCGCGTGATATGGGAAAATGCCGCCGCCGCCGCGCTGCCGCCCGGCGACCGGGCGCAGCTTCTCCCGGCCACGGGGGCGGGGCGCGTTGCGCTCGATGACCCGCCGCGCTGGTTCGATCTGGGCATCGAGGAAGACACCAACGGCACGCTGATCTTCGCCACCGACGTCACCCCTCTCGTCCGCGCCGAGGAGGCAAGGCGCGACTTCGTCCAGACCCTGGGGCGCAGCTTTGCCGACCTGCCCACCGGCCTCGCGGTCTTCGACAGCACGCGCCGGCTCGCCATGTTCAACCCGGCGCTCACCGATCTCACCGGGCTCGACCCCGTATTCCTCAGCGCGCGGCCCGAGATTTTCGCCTTCTTCGACATGCTGCGCGACCGGCAGGTGATGCCGGAGCCGCGCAACTATTCAGGCTGGCGCGGCCAGATCCACGCGATGATCGACGCCGCCCATAACGGCCAGTACCGCGAGGTCTGGAGCCTTGTCACCGGGCGCACCTACCGCGTCACCGGGCGGCCGCATCCCGACGGCGCTGTGGCCTTCCTGATCGAGGACATTTCCGACGAGGTCTCGGCCACCCGCCACCAGCGCGCCGAGCGCGACACCCTGCTCGCCGCGCTCGACCGGGTGGATGACGCCATCGCCGTGCTCTCGCGCGAGGCGGGGCTCGTGGTCTGCAACCGCCGCTTCGCCACCCTGATGCGGCTCGATCCGGGCGCGCGTGAGGCGGGGCTGTCGCTCGACGCGGTGATCGGCACCTGCCGCGCGCGCCTGCCCGATGACGCGCTCTGGCAGGGCGTCGCTGCCCGGCTCGATACGGCTGGCCCGGCGCAGGCGGTGACCGGCCAGCTTGCGACCGATACGGGCCGCGCACTGACGCTGAGTCTCGTGCCGATCGTCCCCGGCCAGATGATGCTCACGCTGCGCCGCAGCCCGGCGGCGGGCGCGCGCCCCGCGCTCTCCGCCTGATCGCCGTCGCCCGCCGCATCACGCTTGCAGGCGCGCGCGCGCCGTGTAGTCTTGGGCCATGTCCGACCACGAACGCCGCCTCCGCCTCACCAGCCCCGACGCCACCTGCGGGCTGGCACAAAGCCTCGCCCCGCGGCTCGGGGCGGGCGACGTGCTGCTGCTCTCGGGCCCCGTCGGCGCGGGCAAGACCCATTTCGCCCGCTGCCTGATCCGCGCCCTCACCACCCCCGCCGAAGAGGTGCCGTCGCCCACCTTCACGCTGGTGCAGACCTATCCGGGCCCCGCCGCCGAGATCTGGCACGCCGATCTCTACCGCCTGACCGATCCCGCCGAGATCGTCGAGCTTGGCCTCACCGAGGCGTTCGACGACGCCATCGCGCTCGTGGAGTGGCCGGACCGCCTCGCCGAAATGGCCCCCGGGTCGGCGCTGCATCTCGATTTCACCCATGGCACCGCGCCGGACACGCGCCATCTCGCGCTGCGCTGGTCCGATCCGCGCTGGACGGCCCGCCTCGCAGAGCTGGAGGCGCGCGCCGATGCCTGACGACCGCGCCCCCCGCATCGACACCTTTCTCGCCACCCATGGCTGGGGCCGCGCCGCGCGCCATCCGCTCGCGGGCGATGCGTCCAACCGGCGCTACCTGCGCCTGGTGCAGCCCGGTGGCGCGCGCGCGGTGCTCATGGATGCCCCGGCCGAGCGCGGCGAGGACGTGCGCCCCTTCTCCGCGATCGCGCGGCACCTGTCGGCCCTCGGCCTGTCGGCCCCCGAGATCCTCGGCGAGGATTCGCAGGCCGGGCTGCTGCTGCTCGAGGATCTCGGCGACGCGCTCTTTGCCCGCGTGCTGGAGAGCGCCCCGGCGCTGGAGCCCGATCTCTACCGCGCCGCCACCGACCTGCTGGTGGAGCTTCACCGCCACGCCCCGCCCACAGGCATCGCGCCCTACGGTCCCGCCCTGATGGCCGATCTCGCGGCGCTCGCGCTCGACTGGTATCGCCGCGGGGCCACCGGCGAGGAGGATGCCGGGCTGCGGCCCCGGTTTTGCGCGACATTGGAGGCGCATCTTGCCGCCCTGCCCGACACCGACAGCGTGCTGATCCAGCGCGACTACCACGCCGAGAACCTCCTCTGGCTGCCCGAGCGTGCCGGAACCGCCCGTGTCGGCCTGCTCGATTTTCAGGACGCGATGCGCGGCCACCGCGCCTACGATCTCGTCTCGCTGTTGCAGGACGCGCGGCGCGATGTCGGGGCCGCCACCGCCCGCGCCATGCTGGCGCATTACATCGCCGCCACCGGCGCGGAGGCGGACGCCTTCACCACCGCCTTCCACTGGCTCGGGGCGCAGCGCAACCTGCGCATCCTCGGCGTCTTTGCCAGGCTCAGCCTGCGCGACGGCAAGCCGCAGTATATCGGCCTCATCCCCCGCGTCTGGGCGCATCTGCAAACCGACCTGCGCCCCCCCGCGCTCGCCCCCCTCGCCGCGCTGGTGGCCGAGGCGCTGCCACCACCCACCCCGGCGCTGCTCGCCCGCCTCAGATCGGGCCGCGCGGCATGAACCTGCCACGGCCCCTGCCGGTGATGATCTTCGCCGCCGGGTTCGGCACCCGCATGGGCGCGCTGACGCAGGACCGCCCCAAGCCGCTGATCGAGGTGGCGGGCCGCGCGCTGATCGACCACGCGCTCGATCTGGTGACCGCCTATACCCCGCCCCGCACGGTGGTGAACCTCCACTACCGCGCCGATCAACTTGCCGCGCATCTCGACGGGCGCGGGGCGCTGTTGTCGCACGAGACGCCCGATATCCTCGATACGGGGGGCGGTCTGCGCGCGGCGCTGCCGCTGCTGGGCGATGGCCCGGTGCTGACGATGAATTCCGACGCCATATGGCGCGGCCCCAACCCGCTGCCGCATCTCGCAGCCGGCTGGGACGGCGCGCACATGGGCGCGCTTCTGCTGTGCCTGCCACCCGACCGCGCGCTTGGCCATGCCGGGCCGGGCGATTTCACGCTCGCCCCCGATGGCCGCCTCTCGCGCGGTCCGGGCCTCGTCTATTCCGGCGTGCAGATCATCGACCCCGCCTGCCTCGCCGGGATCCCCGAGACGGTTTTCTCGCTCAACCGCGCCTGGAACAGGCTCGCCGCCGAGGGCCGCCTGTTCGGCGCGGTCTATCCCGGCCACTGGTGCGACGTGGGCCACCCCGAGGGCATCGCGCTGGCCGAGGACATGCTGGCACAAACCCATGTTCGAGACTGATCCCGTCCCCCGCCTCTTCGGCCTCGCCCCCGGCGTGGATTTCCCCCGCGCGCTCATCGACGGCCTGCGCGCGCGGCTGGGCGATGCCCCGCCCGAAGCGCTGGCGCGGGTGCAGATCATCGTCAACACCCGCCGCATGGCCCGCCGCCTGCGCGACATTTTCGACGCGGGGCCGCCCGCGCTCCTGCCGCGCCTGAGCCTCGTCACCGACCTGGGCGAAAGCTGGCAGGCGGGCCGCCTGCCGCCCCCCGCCCCGCGCCTGCGGCGGCAGTTGGAGCTGGCACAGCTCGTCTCGGCGCTGCTCGACCGCGCGCCCGACATCGCGCCGCGCAGTGCCGTCTTCGGCCTTGCCGACAGCCTCGCGAGCCTCATCGACGAGATGCAAGGCGAGGGGGTCGCGCCCGAGACCATCGCCGCGCTCGACGTCGCGGACCAGTCGGGGCACTGGGCGCGGATCAAGCGCTTCCTGGAGATCCTCCGCCCCTTCTTCGACGGCGACGCCGACGCGCCCGACCCCGAGGCCCGCCAGCGCCGCGTGATCGCGGCGCTCATCGACACCTGGGCCACACACCCGCCGCAACACCCGGTCATCGTCGCAGGCTCGACCGGCTCGCGCGGGGCCACGCACATGCTGATGCAGGCGGTGGCGCGGCTGCCGCAAGGCGCGGTGGTGCTGCCGGGCTTCGATTTCGACGCGCCCGCCCACGCCTGGGAGGCGCTCGCCGACCCGATGATCTCCGAGGATCACCCGCAATACCGCTTCGCCCGCATGGCGCACGCGGCCGAAATCGCGCCTGACGCGATCCGCCCCTGGCACGACGCCCCGCCGCCCTGCCCGGCGCGCAACCGGCTGGTGTCGCTGGCCCTGCGCCCCGCACCGGTGACGGATCAATGGCTGCGCGACGGGCCACGGCTCGCCGACATCCCCGGGGCGATGGCCGATGTCACCCTGCTCGAGGCCCCCGACACCCGGCGCGAGGCGCTGGCCATCGCCATGCGCCTGCGCGCCGCCGCCGAGGAGGGCATCACCGCCGCCCTCATCACGCCGGACCGCACGCTGACCCGTCAGGTCACCGCCGCGCTCGACCGCTGGCGCATCCTGCCCGATGACAGCGCCGGGCAGCCGCTGCACCTCTCGCCGCCGGGGCGTTTCCTGCGCCATGCGGCCGACCTCTTCGCCGATCGCACCGGGGCCGACGCGCTGCTCGCGCTGCTCAAGCACCCGCTCGCCCACACCGGCGCGGGGCGCGGCACCCATCTGCGGCTCACCGGCCTGCTGGAGCACCACCTGCGCCGCCACGGCCCGCCCTATCCCGACGCGGGCACCCTGCGGGGCTGGGCGCAGGCGCGGCAGAAGGACGAGCCCGCCATCACCCGATGGATCGACTGGGTCTGCACCTGCCTGATCGACCGCCACCGCCCCGGCCCCGACCCTCTGGCCACCCTCGTTACCGCCCACCGCGCGCTGGCCGAGCGGATCGCGCGCGGCGCAGAGACCGCCGAAGGCGCAGGCACGCTCTGGGACAGGGCCGCCGGCGAGGAGGCCCGCGCGGCGATGGACGAACTCGCCGCCGAGGCCGGGGCGGGCGGCCCCCTGACCCCGCCCGACTATGCCCGCCTCGTCCATGACGCGCTCGCCGCGCGCGAGGCCCGCGACCCGGTCGAGCCGCATCCCCGCATCCGCATCTGGGGCACGCTCGAAGCACGGGTGCAGGGTGCCGACCTGCTCATCCTCGGCGGGCTCAACGAGGGCGGCTGGCCCGACCCGCCGCCACCCGACCCGTGGCTCAACCGCGCGCTGCGGCTGCAGGCGGGTTTGCTCCTGCCCGAGCGGCGCATCGGGTTGCAGGCCCACGACTTCCAGCAGGCGATCGCCGCGCGCGAGGTCTGGCTCACCCGCTCGCTGCGATCGTCGGATGCACAGACCGTGGTTTCGCGCTGGCTCAACCGGGTGCAGAACCTGCTCGGCGGTCTGCCCGATCAGGGCGGGCCCGGCGCGCTGGCGGCGATGCGCGCGCGTGGCCGGGGCTGGCTGCACCGCGCCGCCCTGCTCGAAGAGCCCGGCGCGGTGCCCCGCGCCCCGCGCCCCGCCCCCTGCCCGCCGCCCGAATTGCGCCCCGGGCGGCTGAGCGTCACCGAGATCCAGACCCTCGTGCGCGATCCCTATGCCATCTATGCCAGGCACATCCTGCGCCTGCGCCCCCTCGATCCGCTGATGAAGGTACCCGACGCGCTGTTGCGCGGCACCGTCCTGCACGCCATCCTCGAACAGTTCATCGACGAGACGCGCGCCGATCCGGAACGCCTCACGCACCATGCGCTCATGGAGAAAACAGAGGCCGTTCTGGCCGAAACCGTGCCCTGGGCCGAGGCGCGCGCGCTGTGGCGCGCACGGATGGAGCGGGTCGCCGACTGGTTCATCAGCGGCGAGATCGCCCGCCGCGCCGACGCGAACCCCGCCGCGCTCGAACGCCGCGGGCGCATGACGCTCTGCGATCCCGCCTTCACGCTCGCCGCCAAGGCCGACCGCATCGACATCGACCCGCAGGGCCGCGCGCTGATCTACGACTACAAGACCGGCACCCCCCCCACCTCGAAGCAGCAGACGGAATTCGACAAGCAGCTTCTCCTCACCGCCGCGATGGTCGAGCGCGGTGATTTCGACGAGCTCGGCCCGATGCCCGTGCGGCGCGCCGCCTATATCGGGATGGGCAGCAAACCCGGCGAGGTCAACGCCCCGCTCGACGAGATCCCGCCCGCGCGCACCCTGTCGGAACTGGCCGAACTCATCGCCGCCTACGATGACCGGGACACCGGCTACGTGTCCCTCCGCGCGCCCTACCGGGCGGACATGCGCGGCGATTACGATCAGCTCGCCCGCCACGGCGAATGGGACCTCACCGACCCGCCGCAGCGCCGGAAGGTGGGTCAATGACCGCGCCGCATCCCGCCTCCGTCGCCCAGATCGCCGCCGCCCGGCCCGACCGCTCGACATGGCTGTCGGCCAATGCCGGCTCGGGCAAGACGCGGGTGCTCACCAACCGGGTGGCGCGGCTCCTGCTCGACGGCGTCAACCCGCAGCACATCCTGTGCCTGACCTATACCAAGGCCGCGGCCAGCGAGATGCAGATCCGCCTGTTCGACACGCTCGGGACATGGGCGATGATGCCCGATGACGATCTCGCGGCGGCGCTCGACACCCTTGGCCACGAGGGCGAGACCGGCCCCGACACGATGCGCCGTGCGCGCCGCCTCTTCGCGCAGGCGATCGAGACGCCGGGCGGCCTGCGCATCCAGACGATCCACGCCTTCTGCGCGTCGCTCCTGCGCCGCTTCCCGCTCGAAGCGGGCGTGACCCCGGATTTCGCCGAGATCGACGACCAGACCGCGCGCCTGCTGCGCGCCGACATCATCGAGCAGATCGCCGCCGGCCCCGAGGCCCCCGTGCTCGCCGCGCTCGCTCGCCACCACGCCGACGAGAGCCTCGACAGGCTGGCCATGGACATCCTCGCCAGACAGGCCGATTTCGCCGCCGCGCCCGACGATGCCGCGCTCTGCGCGGCGCTCGATCAGCCCGGGGATCTCAGCCGTGAGCGCATCGCCGCGCAGGTCTTTCTCGGCTCCGAGCGCGCGCTCCTTGACCGGCTTCTGCCGGTGCTGCGCGGCAGTTCCGCCAATGACGTCAAGGCCGCCGACAGGCTCGCCACGCTCGCCACGCTCGATTTCGACGCGCTGCCGGTACTCGAAGGCGTGTTTCTCACCGGCGCGTCGGCCAAGGCCCCCTTTTCCGCCAAGATCGGCAGCTTTCCCACCAAGGCCGCCCGCGAGGCGCTCGCCCCGGTCATGGACGAGATCGAGCACTGGATGGCCCGCGTCGAGACCGCCCGCGAGGCCCGTCTCGCGCTGCTCACCGTCGAGCGCACCCGCGCACTGCACGATTTCGCGCAGGTCTTTCTCAGGCTCTATTCCGCCGCGAAACAGCGCCGGGGCCTGCTGGATTTCGACGATTTGATCCTGCGCGCCCGCGATCTGCTCACCGACCCTTCCGTCGCCGCCTGGGTGCTCTACCGGCTCGATGGCGGCATCGACCACATCCTCGTGGACGAGGCGCAGGACACCAGCCCCGTGCAATGGCAGGTGATCGAGCGGCTGGCGCAGGAATTCACCGCCGGCGAGGGCGCGCGCGCCGACATACGGCGCACGCTCTTCGTCGTCGGCGACCGCAAGCAGTCGATCTATTCCTTCCAGGGGGCCGACGCCCGCGAATTCGACCGGATGCGGCGCGCGTTCAGCCTCCGGCTGGAGGCCACCGGCACCCCGTTGCAACAGCGCCGCCTCGACTATTCCTTCCGCTCCTCGCAGGCGATCCTGCGGGCGGTGGATACCTGCCTTTCGGGGGCCGAAGACAGCGGCTTCGCACCGGATCAGAGCCACATCGCGTTTTTCGACGCGATGCCCGGCCGCGTCGATCTCTGGCCCCCCGTGGCAACGCCGGACGCGCCCGAGCAGCCGCCCTGGCACCGCCCCGTCGACATCCCCGCCGAGACCGACCCGTCGGTGATCCTCGCCCGCCGCATCGCCGATCATATCCGCGCGGCTCTCGACGCGGGCACCGCCCTCCCCGAGCGCGACGCGCCCGGCGGCGCGCGGCGGATGCGGGCGGGCGACGTGCTGATCCTCGTGCGCAGCCGCAGCCGGCTGTTTCACGAGATCATCCGCGCCTGCAAATCCGCCGATCTGCCCGTCGCCGGTGCCGACCGGCTCAAGGTCGGCGGCGAATTGGCGGTGCGCGATCTCGCCGCGCTGCTGTCCTTCCTCGCCACCGGGGATGACGACCTCGCGCTCGCCACCGCCCTGCGCTCGCCGCTCTTCGGCCTCACCGAGGCGCAGCTTTTCGACCTCGCCGCCGATCGCGGCCGCCGCACCTTGTGGGACGCGCTGCGCACAGCGCGCGCGGATCACCCCGAGACCTGCGCCATCCTCGACGACCTGCGCGATCATGCCGATTTCCTGCGCCCCTTCGATCTCATCGAGCGGACGCTCACCCGCCACGACGGCCGCCGCCGCCTGCTCGCCCGGCTCGGCCCCGAGGCCGAGGACGGCATCGACGCGCTGCTCGCGCAGGCCATGACCTACGAGGGCCGCGCCGTCAGCAGCCTCACCGGATTCCTCGTCTGGATGGAAACCGACGAGATGGAGATCAAGCGCCAGATGGACAGCGCCGGAGACCGCATCCGCGTGATGACCGTGCACGGTGCCAAGGGGCTGGAAGCGCCGGTGGTGATCCTGCCGCAAACCGGGAAATGGAACGCCCCCGCCCCGCCCGCTATCGTCACCCACGCGGGCACGCCGTTCTGGCGCGGCCCCAAGGACGGGATGCCCGACACCCTCGCCGCCGCCGCCGAAGAGGGCCAGGCCGCGCAACTGGCCGAGCGCGACCGCCTGCTCTACGTCGCCATGACGCGGGCCGAGAAATGGCTGATCGTCGCCGCGGCGGGCGATCTCGGCCGCGACGGCGCGGCCTGGCACGACCGCATCAGCGCCGGGCTCGATACCGCCGGGGCACGCGCACACCCCTTCCCGACGGGTGACGGCCTTCGGCTCGAAACCGGCACCTGGCCGGAAACCGTGCCCGAACCGGCCCGGGACATGCCCAGGACCGAAACGGTCCTCGACCCGCTCTTCGCCGCTCACGCCCCGGCGCATGACACCGCCCCCGCGACGCTGAGCCCCTCCGATCTGGGCGGGGCCACCACGCTGCCGGGCGAGGGCGGGCTTGACGAGGACGCCGCCAAACGGCGCGGCACGCAGGTCCACCGGCTGCTGGAAATCCTGCCGCCGCTGCCCGCCGCCGACCGCCCCGCCGCCGCGCGCACCCTGCTGGCCCACGGCCCCGACGCCGCCACCGAAGACGAGATCGCGCGGCGTCTCGCCGAGGCGGAAAAGGTGCTGTCCGGGGCCTCCCTCGCGCATCTCTTCACCGCCGACGCGCTCGCCGAGGTGCCCGTGTCCACCCCCCTCGACGCGCTGGGCGGGCGGCGCATCCACGGGGTGATCGACCGGCTGATCCTCGCCCCCGACCGCGTTCTGGCCGTGGATTTCAAGACCAACGCCACCCTCCCCGAACGCCCCGAGGACACGCCCGAGGGCCTGCTGCGCCAGATGGGCGCCTATGCCCACGCGCTCGCCGCGATCTATCCCGACCGCGAGGTCGAAACGGCGCTGCTGTGGACGCGCACCGCCACACTCATGCCGCTGCCACACGCCCTCGTGAGCGCGGCGCTCATGCGGGCGGGACAGCTTGACGCCGGGGGCCGGGCTACATAGGTTCGCGTCAAGTTCCCGAACACAAGGAGAGAGCCGATGGCCACCGTCGCCGTAACCGATGCCACCTTCGACGCCGAGGTGAAGAATTCCGATATCCCCGTCGTGGTGGATTTCTGGGCCGAATGGTGCGGCCCCTGCAAGCAGATCGGCCCCGCGCTCGAAGAGCTTGCGACCGAGATGGAAGGCAAGATCAAGGTCGCCAAGGTCGATGTCGACAGCAACCCCAACACCGCGATGTCGATGGGCATCCGCGGCATCCCCGCGCTGTTCATCTTCAAGGGTGGCGAGGTGATCTCGAACCGCGCCGGCGCCGCCCCCAAGGCCGCGCTGCAAAGCTGGATCGAAGACAGCATCTGAGACCCGGAGAGGTCGGGAGCGAAGGGCCGCGTCACGCGCGGCCCTTTTCTTTTGCGCCGATATCGGCATGATCGCCTCGTGAAGAGATTGGCATGACGCGCCACAATCGCGGATATCCCCGCCCGGCGGCACCGCCGGGCAGCGCCTGCCTGCCCCCCGGCGGGCGCTGCCCTCCTTTCCAAGCCGCCCCGCTGCAATGAGCGAGTCCAAATGACCCTGACCAATTCCGATGTCGCGGAACTGACCGCGCTGCGCCGCGACCTGCACCGCCACCCCGAGATTTCCGGCAAGGAGGCCGAGACCGCGCGCCGGGTCACCGCGGTTCTCGGGCGGCACGCCCCCGGCACCCTGCTGACAGACCTCGGCGGCCACGGCGTCGCCGCCACCTACGAAGGGACCGAGCCGGGACCGACCGTGCTCTTTCGTTGCGAGCTTGACGCCCTGCCCATCAATGAGACCGGCACCGCCCCGCATCGCTCGACCGTGCCCGGCACCGGCCATCTCTGCGGCCATGACGGCCACATGGCGATCCTCGCGGGCCTCGCCCGCCTGCTGTCGCGCACCCGCCCCAAACGCGGCCGCGTCGTGCTGCTGTTTCAGCCCGCCGAGGAAACCGGTGCGGGCGCGGCAGCCGTGCTCGCCGATCCACAATTCGACACTGTTTCACCGGATTACGCCTTTTCCCTCCACAATTTCCCCGGCCTGCCCATGGGCCATGTCTCGCTCATCCCCGGCCCGGTAACCTGCGCGTCGCGCGGCATGGAAATCACCCTGACGGGCCGGTCCGCCCACGCCTCGCAGCCCGAGACCGGCACCTCTCCGATGACAGCACTCGCCGGCCTGATGCCCGGCCTCACCGCGCTGTCGCACGGCACGCTGGACGCGCCCGGCTTCACCCTCGCCACCGTCACGCACGCCCGCATGGGACCGCCCGCCTTCGGCATCGCACCGGGCGAGGCGGTGCTGCACGCCACGCTGCGCACGCTCACCGATGACCGCATGGCAGACCTCGTCAACGCGGCGGAAACGCTGGTGTCGGAGACGGCGGCGGCCCACGGCCTTACCGCCGAAATCGCCTGGCACGACGTGTTCGCCCATTGCGAGAACGATCAGGAGGCCACCCGCATCATCGAAACCGCGCTCGACGCGCTCGGCCTCGCCCATGACGGGCGCGGTCTGCCCATGCGCCCGTCAGAGGATTTCGGGCGCTTCGGCCATGCCGCCCGGGCGGCGATGCTGTTTCTCGGCGCCGGAGAGGATCACCCGGCGCTGCACAATCCCGATTACGACTTTCCCGACGACCTGATCCCCACGGGCGTGCGGATCTTCCACCGCATCGCCCGCGACCTGCTCGGATGACCACAGACCTTGCACCCCGACCCCGCCCCTTCCATATAGGGCCAACCACACCGGAGGACGCATGAGCGACGCATTTCCAGGCTGGCACGGCACCACCATCATCGGCGTGCGCAAGGGCGGCGAGGTGGTCGTCGCGGGCGACGGGCAGGTGAGCCTCGGGCAGACCGTGATCAAGGGCGGCGCGCGCAAGGTACGCCGCCTCTCGCCCGGCGGCTATGATGTCGTGGCGGGCTTTGCCGGGTCCACCGCCGATGCCTTCACCCTGCTGGAAAAGCTGGAGGCGCGGCTCGAGGCCACGCCCGGGCAGCTTCAGCGTGCCTGCGTCGACCTCGCCAAGGAATGGCGCACCGACAAGTACCTGCAAAAGCTCGAGGCCATGCTCATCGTCACCGACGGCGATCAGCTCTACGTCATCACCGGCGCGGGCGACGTGCTCGAACCGGAACACGACGTGGCCGCCATCGGCTCCGGCGGCATGTACGCCCTCGCCGCCGCGCGCGGCCTTTCCGGGACCGACCACACCGCCGAGGAAATCGCCCGCAAGGCAATGGCCATCGCCGCCGATATCTGCGTCTACACCAACGGCAACCTGACGGTGGAGAAGATCGGCAAGTCCTAGCCCTTCTTCTCCACCGCCTCCATATAGGCCCGCAGAACGGCGTTCATGCGGGTCTGATAGCCCTTGCCCTGACTGCGGAAGAAGTCCAGCACATCACGGTCAACGCGCAGCGATATGGCCTTTTTCGCCTCTGGCAGATCGTGCGGATCCAGCCCGCCCGCCTCGACAAAGACCGCCCGGGCGAAATCCCATTCAGGCTCGTCAAACGCCGGATCATCCGCGAGCGGCGCGTCCTGTTCCGCCTCGCGCCTGACGCGCTCCCAATCGGTCTGCCCCTTCTGACGGCGGGTCCGGTCAAGGCTCATGCGCGTGATAGTGTCGTCGCTCATTCCTCTTGGCCCTCCTTGCCGAAATCAACCGAATCTCTTCGCCCCGTCGCGTGAAAACCACCGCATATTCCAACCCGTTCACCATTCCTATCGCCAGCCATCGCGGCTCCTCCCGGTCGGACGGGATGACCAGAAGCCGCCCCGCGAACATCGGCAGGATATCGGCGAAGTCGATCCCATGCTTTGCAAGGACCGCCTCGCGCTTGGCCTCGTCCCACGAGAACCTCATGCCTGCGGCCCACAATGTGTATATACACTTCGTATATACAAATAACAACCCCTTCAATTCCCCCCGCACCATGCGTATCTCTGCCGCAAACCGGTAAAGGATTCCTCAATGACAGACCTCACCCCGCGCGAGATCGTCTCCGAGCTCGATCGCTTCATCATCGGCCAGCGCGACGCCAAGCGCGCCACCGCCGTGGCCCTGCGCAACCGCTGGCGGCGCAAGCAACTGCCCGATGACCTGCGCGAGGAGGTCTACCCCAAGAACATCCTGATGATCGGCCCCACCGGCGTCGGCAAGACCGAGATCTCCCGCCGCCTCGCCAAGCTCGCCCGCGCCCCCTTCATCAAGATCGAGGCCACCAAGTTCACCGAGGTCGGCTATGTCGGCCGCGATGTCGAGCAGATCATCCGCGACCTCGCCGACAGCGCCATCGCCCAGACCCGCGAATGGATGCGCGAGGACGTGAAGACCCGCGCCCAACACGCCGCCGAAGAGCGCGTCATCACCGCCATCGCCGGCGAGGATGCCCGCGACGCCACCCGCGAAATGTTCCGCAAGAAGCTGCGCGACGGGTTGCTCGACGACACCGTGATCGAGATCGACGTCACAGACACCTCCAACCCCCTCGGCGGCATGGACATCCCCGGTCAGCCCGGCGGCCAGATGATGAATCTCGGCGACATCTTCGGCAAGGCGTTCGGCGGCCGCACCACCCGCAAGCGCATCACCGTCGCCGAGAGCCACGACCTCTTGGTCAGCGAAGAGGCCGACAAGCTGCTCGATGACGAGGCCGTGACCCGCACCGCCCTCGAATCGGTCGAGCAGAACGGCATCGTCTTTCTCGACGAGATCGACAAGGTCTGCGCCAAATCCGACGCCCGCGGCGGCGACGTCAGCCGCGAGGGCGTGCAGCGCGACCTCTTGCCGCTGATCGAGGGCACCACCGTCAGCACCAAGCACGGCCCCGTCCGCACCGACCATATCCTCTTCATCGCGAGCGGAGCCTTCCACATCGCCAAACCGTCGGACCTCTTGCCCGAACTGCAAGGCCGCCTGCCCATAAGGGTGGAACTGCGCGCCCTGACCGAGGCCGATTTCGTCCGCATCCTGACCGAGACCGACAACGCCCTCACCCTCCAGTACACCGCCCTCATGGGCACCGAGGAGGTGACGGTCGACTTCACCGAAGACGGCATCGCCGCGCTCGCCCGCATCGCGGCAGAGGTCAACCAGTCGGTCGAAAACATCGGCGCCCGGCGGCTCTACACGGTGATGGAACGGGTGTTCGAAGACCTCTCCTTCACCGCCCCCGACCGCGCGGGAGAGGCGGTGACGGTCGACGCGGATTTCGTCGAGAAGAACCTGGGCGAGCTGATGCGGTCGGCGGATTTGTCGCGGTATGTGTTGTGAAGAATAGTCGGTAAGTATGACTTATTCATTATGAGGGGACATGCTTGAGTTAACTTCTCAATCAGGGGCGTTAAGTGCCGCCATTAAGTCTTCTGCGTCGAACGTTAGTACTTGGTCGATACCAGACAATAAACGACGAATCTCAGTGCGGCGATCATCGGCTGGATAAGTAGACCCTCCACGAACCAACTCTAGTATTAACTGACGACGCAGGCACGACCGATAACCCTCCCGAGGCAACCGGACCAAATCACGAACAATTCCTTCTAGCATATCGGACTTGAAACGCGCTGGTAGTTTCTGGATATCCGCCACGTACCGCATTGCTCTAGAAGCGTCCATTGCTGCCCAATAAGGAATACTTATCCCATTGCCCCCTTCGAGAGCCGCCTCAGATGCGTGAGGGTTGCAGTCCGGCAACTCTATCGCCATCACTGTCCACTGGCGAAGGCAGTAGATAGCTTCATATATTAAGCGAGTGCCGAGAGTTGGAAACTCAGCGGCAATGTCAGTCCTATCATCAACAGGGTCATAGCTCTTCGATAATTCGCGCACAAAGACAGACATATACATTAACCACATATGGTCTTCTGTTTCCTGCTTAGCGGCACTTGTAACCATTATATCAAAGAAACGAATTGCGCAGTATGTTGGGTCTAGCCATAAATCATCTTCTTCATTTGGACAGGCGCTGTTGAGCGTTTTTCGATACGATGTGTTGGTCTGAATCAGACTAATGATTTCGTCTCCTATGGGTTTGTAAATACCGTACTTGGAGGCGACTGTCGTATCGCTAAAAAGGCCAGAAAGGATTATGTTTTTTGGATCTATGTAGTAGCCAAAACGATTGTCACAGGTTTGGTTGTGACGAATCTCTTTATAAAAGTGGCTAAACTTATCATTGATCAGACCACGAAAATACTTGGTCCGAAAATCACGATCCTCCCAGCCGAAGTCGCCCATCAGTTTGATGGCGAACCCCGGCCTAAGGCGCAGCAAAAGATTCTGCATTCCATCTGATTTCTGAAGCATTTGAACAATATCCGAAGCATTTTGGTACGCTCCCTTTCTTGAAGGAATTATAGAAGCGACTGGTAGAATTCTTCTCGCAATGGAATTTGGAATTAACTGGCGCGAATAATCCTGAGGCATGGGAAATGGTGAAGTGGCGGACCTATGGACTTCGATAATCCAGTTATGAAGACCTTGCCCTAGAAGCTGTTTCTTGACCGCTTTCTTGATTATTGGGAAATAGGGTTCAACCAGCTCTGCAGTTTCGAGAAACCTATCCTCGTCGTGCAAAGTCTCGACCAGATTTTTAAGTGTTTTTAGGCTTATAGCCTGAGGTCGCGCCGAAATATAAAGTACCCATGCCAACAGAATCCATGTAACTATGACTAGGAATGCAGCCTCTTGGTGGGTTAGGCCGCTTGTTTGACTTTCCAGAGGGACGAAGTCGAACAGCCAATCCAGTTGCGGCGGAGCAACCGATTTGAGCTCAAAATAGAATTCAAAGAAACCAATTAGAGAAATTGATGCTGTGGCTAAGACAAGCTGACGGAATAGATTGAGGCGTAATCTAAGGCGACTCACAGGCGTCAAAATGGCGTATGTAGCGATCATCAACCCAACAAACGTAAGGAAGCCATCTAAGCTCATGTTCTGATCTGACCTTGAAGCATATAATTTGTGTATTCTTGATTGAGAGAAGTCTAGATAGCAAGCGCAAGTCAAACAACATTCCTAGGCTGGGCAGTCCTGCCTACCACCCCCGTCATTCCCGCGACAGCGCGCCATCTACTCCACCCCCATTCCCCCCACCCAAATCCCACACTTCCCCCTCCGCACAACCCGCGCTAAACACCTCTCATGGTTGTTCCGGTCCTGCTCCTGATCCCGTCTCTCGTCGGCGTCGCCGCCGCACTTCTGATCCCCGGCTATGCCGATCTCATCCTGCTGGCGGGCCCCTGTGCCATCGCGGCCCTCATCCTGTGCCTGCGCGCCGCCCTGACCCGCGAGGCACCCGCGCCGGACTGGATCCTGATCGACGGCTCCAACGTCATGCACTGGAAGGACAACACCCCGCAGATCGACACGCTGCGCGAGGTGATCGCCCATCTGGGCGACCTGCGCCGCGCCCCTGCCGTCATCTTCGACGCCAACGCGGGCTACCTGTTGGCGGGCCGCTATCAGGACGATCGCGTCATGGCCCGGGCCCTAGGCCTGCCCGAGAACCGTGTGCTGGTCGTGCCCAGGGGCACGATTGCCGACAGCTACCTTCTGGCCGTCGCGCGGGATCATGACGCGCCGATCGTCACCAATGACCGCTACCGCGACTGGGCCGATGATTACCCCGAGGTCGCCGAACCGGGGCGCCTCATCCGGGGCGGCTATCGGGGCGGCGCGCTCTGGCTCGACGGGATCGGGGCACCCGCCCTGGCGTGATGCCGCCCACCGTGCGCCGCCTCAACCCCGCGCCGCCCCGTCCGGAATACCGACGCAATACCGACAGGATACCGACGCGATGCACCCCCCGCCTCCGGCCTGTTTAACAAGGGTTCCGGCCCCTGATTCGCCCGTCCGGGCGGCGACCACCGGTCTCTCCCGGTCTCGCGCCGCCGCTTGCTCCCCGCGGTCACGATGTCCGGGCGGTCCCCGGACAGGCCGCGCCGCCCGCGGCCCGCAATGCCGCCCGCGACGCCCCGCGCTCGTGGCTCCGGTTCGGGACAGAAACGTTCTGGATCAAGGGCATACCCGGCGCTACCCGGGCTGAGCCTCCTGCGACTGCGCGGCATTCGCCACGAGCCGCCTGGTGACCGTGCGCATCACCGCCATCGCGAATTTCGGGTCCTCATGCTGCAATCGCGCAAAGCCCCTCTCGTCGAGTTCGTAGACAACCGTATCCTCCAGGCACCGAACCGTCGCCGAGCGCACCGCACTGTTATTAAAGAAAGCCATCTCACCAAAAATCTTTCCCGCGGCCACAGATACATTCTGCCCCTCGATTTCAACGCAACCCTCGGCCAGATAATAGAGGCTGTCTACCGGATCGCCCTTCTCGAAAATGACATCGCCGGCCTGGATGACACGTTTTTCACCGTAGGCCATAGCGACGGAGAAATCCGGCTCCGACTCGTCCGTCATATGCGTCACCAGCCTGCGCAGTGCGATGATTTCATAGAGACGGTAGGCGTTGGTTGGGAGCAAGACGAGTTCAACCGCCAGAAGCGGCCAGAGCTGGAGCACGCCACTATAGATAATGAAGCAGACAGACGACGCAATCGCGAGTATCCGCAGCGGGATCATCGATTTCATTGCGAGCAAGCTGGCCACCTTCAACACGGCCGCGAGCCAGCCAACGACCTCAATGATATGGTATGCAGTGATTAGATCCATTGGCCTTTTCTCCTAATGAACCCGTCGAGCTCGGGTCCAATTCATGAAATGGGTAAGGCACTGCAGCGCTGTTGCCGCGTCCGTGCTGGAATATATAGGTCTAGAAGGCGTCTGGTCGAAGGCAAGCTCCATGATCACCATTGCCTCGGGTGCCGACGCATCCGGGTTCGGCGTGCATTTACAGAAGTCCCTAAGCTGCCACGGCCTGCGGGCCATCAATGCTTTAGCATAGACAAAGACAATATCCAACTTGAACCGCGCCGGGTTTGCCGGGGTAGTGCCCCACCGGGTGGTGTAGGACGCTGCGGGCGGAGCCATTTGGCGTAGCGCAGCGCGTGGCCGGGCGGGCGGCCACCGCGCTTCTTCGTAGTCAGAGGTTGTCGAAGCCGATGACACCGAAGGAGATCGGAGATGTCGAAACGCAAGCAGCACACGCCCGAGTTCAAGGCTAACGTCGCGCCGGAGGCCCTGAACGGCGAGCAGACCGCAGCCATCCTGCTCAAATCGCTCTCTCGGCACATGTATCAAGGTTCGTCCACATCCAGGACGAAGGACGACGGCTCAATGCGATTCTCGATCAAAGAAATGATTTCGGATCGCGGCGAGCCGTCACCGGGGTCGAACAGCCCGGTCCTCTTTAGCGCCTGACGAACATTGATATCGCGTCCGAGGTATTCCAATGCGACCTTTGAGGCGCCAGGTTTGCGGCCGCGACGTGTCGGACCACCGGTTTGGATGCCAAGCAAAAGTCCGATCCGGTTTCGGTGGCTGGGATAAAAGGTTGCCTGCGTGATCGTGTTCACTTCGATCGCTTCATACTCAAGAATATAAAGGCGGTCGGCAAGGTAAAACAGGACACCTTCATATTTGTTCAACCCCTTCGATCGCCCGGTCTCGGGGTCGCGCAGAATCTCGATGTTCTTCCAGTAATACTTGTTGCCTTCTCTGTAGATGAGCGCGAGTGAGCGAATGACTTTTCCCTTGTTTCCGAAGGAGTAGAAGTATCGGAAATAGTAGCCCAGATATTTTTCAAGATCCTGGCTATGCTGATACAGCTTGTCGAGGTGACGCAGTGGCTTGCTTAGCGCTTCCTGTTGGAGGGGCTTGCGTTTGAGAGCGACGATTTCCTCGAATTGCTGCGGCTCCATCAACAGTTCGGATTCCGACACGCCGAAAAAATCGCAGATCCGGCGCATGTTGCGGCGCGATGGATGAGATCCGCCTGAGAGGTACTTATTGAATTGCTGTCGGTTAATGTCGAGCCTGCGACAAACCTCGGCGATGGAAGGGTGATAGCTGCAAAGCAGAGCGAGGTTATGGCGAAAGTCATCAGACATGCGCCATTGTTAGGATGAAGCATCTTGCGCGTCAATTCGCGAATGCTTGCGAAATTGCGACGCTTCACAAGGGGCGTAGACTTTCGAGCGATCTACGCACCGCAGGGGTGTGCAGAAGTGCAGTGCGCTCGGAAGGAAAATTGATGAAGCAGGCAAGTGACTATCCCCATGCTGTAAGAGAAATCCACCACGTCGAAATGCCGATGCCGGATGGCTGCAAGCTGGCCGCGCGCATATGGATGCCAGAGGGTGCAGAGGCGGCGCCGGTTCCGGCGATCCTGGAATACCTGCCCTATCGGAAAAACGACTTTACCACCGCGCGCGACGCCTCGATGCAGCCCTATCTGGCCGGATACGGCTATGCGGTGATCCGGCTTGACCTGCGCGGGGCGGGCGACTCCGAGGGACTGATGGTGGATGAATACCTGCCACAGGAATTGCAGGACGGGTGCGACGCCATCTCATGGATTGCCGAGCAGCCCTGGTGCGACGGCAACGTGGGCATGATCGGTATTTCATGGGGCGGGTTCAACGGGTTGCAGATCGCCGCGTTGCAGCCGCCGGCTCTCAAGGCGGTGGTGACGCTGTGCTCCACCGATGACCGATATGCTGACGACATCCATTACATGGGTGGCTGCCTGCTGGGTGAGCAGCTCAGTTGGGCCTCGATCATGTTCGGGCGTAATACGCTGCCGCCGGATCCGGCGAATGTGGGCGATAAATGGCGCGACATGTGGCTGGAGCGTCTTGAGGGCAGCGGGTTGTGGCTGAAGACCTGGCTGGAGCATCAGCGGCGTGATGACTTCTGGCGGCATGGCTCTGTCTGCGAGGATTGGTCGAAGGTGCAGGTTCCGGTCTATGCAGTGTCGGGTTGGGCCGATGGTTACCCGCGCAGCGTGTTTCGTCTTATGGAGCATTTGCAGGGGCCAAAGAAAGGGCTCGTGGGGCCATGGGCGCATCGCTACCCGCATATGGGCGAACCGGGGCCGGCCATCGGGTTTCTTCAGGACGAATTGCGCTGGTGGGATCACTGGCTCAAGGGGCGCGACACCGGCATAATGGCGGAGCCGATGCTGCGACTCTACATGCAGGATAGTGTCCTGCCCAAGGGTCACTACAAGGCCCGCCCCGGCCGCTGGATCGCCGAGCCAAGCTGGCCCTCACCGCAGGTGGTGCGGACGGTGTTTCATCTGACACCGGAGGGCGGCTTGAGTCTGGAACGATCGGCCGGAAAAGCGGTTCTGCATCACCACAGCCCCGCGGATGTGGGTATGGCCTCGGGCAAGTGGTGCGGCTACGGGACGCCGGGCGACGCCCCTGTGGACCAGCGTCGGGAAGACGCCGGCAGCCTGTGTTTCGAGATCGACATACCTGCCGAAGGACTGGCCTTTGCGGGCGATGCCAAGGTGCATCTGCGCCTCAGCGTGGATCGACCCATGGCGCAAGTTGCCGCGCGGCTGGTCGATGTGCATCCTGATGGCGGCGCCACACGTCTGTCTTTCGGTGTTTTCAACCTGAATCACCGCCAAGGCCATGACAAGCCCGCGTTACTGGTGCCGGGCGAGGTCTATGATGTAACCATCCCGATGAAACATGTCGCTCAAATGCTGCCAGCCGGTCATCGCCTGCGACTGGCGCTGTCGAGCAGCTATTTCCCGATGATCTGGCCGGCGCCGGAGCCGGTCACGCTGAGTGTGCATACACAAGGCAGTGCGCTGGAGTTGCCGCTGCGCGCGCCTGCGGCGCTGGACGACACGCTGGCCGATTTCGACGCACCTGTGGCTGGGCCGCCGACGCCGACAGAACAGATCGCCGAACCCGAAACCTGGTTCCGCATTGTCGAGGATGCGGCGAACGGCGAAGTGCAGATGCAGATCGCCGATGGCGGTGGCGTCACGCGACTGCTGACCAACGATATCACCCTGCACAAGCAAGGATACGAGACATACGGCGTGTGCCTCGATGACGTGACCACGGCTTGGGGACGCACCGAATGGCACTATGGGCTTAGCCGTGGCGATTGGTCGGTGCGCTCCGAAACGCGGACGCTGCTGCGCGCCGATGCCAGTGATTTCATCATCACCGCCGAGCTGCGCGCCTGGGAGGGCGATGTGCTGGTTGCGGAGAAGCGCTGGGACGAACGGATCGCGCGCGATCATATGTGAGCGAAACGGCGCTCTTTTTGCGTCACATGGCGAAGGTGCGCGAAATAGGCCGATGCAGGGCACTGTGTCATGCTTTGGCCAGAAATTGTCTAGGGAGGACACGACAATGAAACAGACAGGAACAACCCGCCGAGGCTTTCTCGGCACAACCGCTGCATTGGGCGCGCTCGGGCTGGCCCCGGCCTGGACCACGGCGGCCTTTGCCCGGACAGGCAGCACGCTGCGCCTGAGGATCGACGGCGACAACATCGTGCTCGACCCGGGCTTCATGACCGGTGGTACGGAGATCGAGGCGCAGAAGCAGTGTCTGCCTTTCCTGGCGCAATACGCGCGGGACGGCGAGACGTTCACCTGGGAGCCGACCTATTTCGTCACCAAGCTGGAACAGCGGGACGCCACCCATATCGACTTCGAGCTGACCGATGGATTGACATGGTCGAACGGCTACGGCCCGGTCATGGCGAGCGACGTCAAGTTCTCCTTTGAGAGGATGAAGACCAGCGACTGGTCGGGTTATTTCGATGCGCTGGACCATGTCGAGGTGACCGGCGACCGGACGGGCACCATCGTTCTCGACAAGCCCTTTGCGCCCTTCATCATGATCACCCTTTGCCACGGCCCAGGCGCGGTGCTGAGCGAGAAGGCCATGGCCGATGCCGGCGGCAATTTCACCACGACGTTCCCCGCCGTCTGTGGCCCCTACACCTATGAGGCGACACCGGGCCAGCGCGCGGTATTTGCCGCCAACCCGGACTGGACCGGACCGAAACCGGCTTTTGATCGGGTGGAGTGCAATGTCATCACCGAGGTGAAGGCTGCGGAACTGGCCTTCGAGGCAGGGGAACTGGACTGCACCGAAGTGGGGTCCGACACCCTGGCGCGCTACATCAAGGACATGCCCGAAGGTACCGGCATCGCAGTGGCCGGCGAGCTGCAATACATGTGGATGGGTATGAACACCGAGCATCCCAAGCTGCAAGACATCCGTGTACGCCAGGCTATTCAACATGCCGTGGATGTGGATACGATCCTGCAAGGTGCCTATTCCGGGACCACGGCCAAGTCCCACGGCATCATCTGTCCGGGGCTGACCGGTCAGCGCGACACCGCGGGCTACAGCTATGACCCGGTCAAGGCCCGCGCGCTGCTGGACGAGGCTGGCGTGTCCGGCCTTGAAGTGACCTTGCGGACGCTGAACAACCAGGAACGGATGCTGGCCGCCCAGATCATCCAGGCCAACCTGATGCAGGTCGGGATCACCGTGAAGGTGCTGCCGCTCGACAGCGGGCCTTTCTGGGAAATGGGGCAGGAAAACAAGGGAGATACCTGGAAAGACCTTGAGCTCTGGTTGATGCGGTTCGGCACCACGCCCGACCCCTATGAAGCCACGCAATGGTTCACTTCGGACCAGGTCGGTGTCTGGAACTGGGAGCGCTGGACCGACGCGGAATATGACCGCCTCTATGATGAAGGCATCAACGAGACCGACCCGCAGAAGCGTCATGATATCTACGTCCGGATGCAGGAGATCATGGAAAACACCGGCGCCTATGTCTGGATCAACCATGAGCCGGAAGCCTTCGTTCACAGCACTGTGGTCGGTGTGAATGCCGCGCCCTCGGGCGAACTGAACTATCGCAGGTTCACCCAGGCCTGACCGTCCCCCTTCCGGGCCGATCCGCGCCACGCTGCGCGGATCGGCATCGTAAAACCCGGTCGAGAGGAGGTCGTCCGTGCTTTATTACCTGACCAAACGTCTGGGGCTGTCCGCCGTGGTTGTCGGCCTCGTCGTTCTGGTGCTATTTTCGATGCTGCACCTCATCCCCGGCGACCCTGCGACCATCGCTTTAGGCCCCCGCGCGACGGAAGAGGCTATCGCGCGTTATGCCGAGAAGATGCATCTTGACGAGCCGGTCTGGCGGCAGTTCCTGATCTTTATCGGGAATGCCCTGACAGGCGATCTCGGGCTGGATGTGTTTTCCGACAGACCCGTGACGGCGATCATCATGGAGAGGATCGGGTTTACACTCGCGCTTGTGGGCGCAGGGATGGGCTGGGCAATGCTCTTGGGCATTCCGCTGGGCTGCCTCGCGGCGGTCAAACCCAATAGCTGGATCGACCGCATCACGGGCGTGTTGTCGGTGGGAACAATTGCGGTTCCATCGTTTCTCGTGTCGATCTGGGCGCTGCTGATTTTTGCGGTGCATCTGCGCTGGCTTCCGGCCATCGGGGCGGGCGAGCCCGGAGACATTGGCGACCAGCTTTCCCACCTGATTCTTCCGGCCTTCGCCATCGGGTTGAGCTGGGTGGGCTACCTTGCGCGCATGGTGCGGGCCTCGATGCTGGAGGTGATGGGCGAGAACTACATTCGTTCGGCGCGCGCCTTTGGCCTGCGTCCGCGGCGGGTAATCTTCGGTTACGCCCTGCGCGTCGCCATTCTTCCGACCATCACGCTGATCGGTATGGGCTTTGGCGGAATGATCTCGTCGACCGTCTTTGCCGAGATCATCTTTTCCCGGCCCGGTATCGGCAAGCTGATATTCGATGCCGTGATGGCGCGCAATTTCCCTATCGTGCAGGGCGCGGTTCTGGTGGCCACCAGCCTCTATATCCTCGTCGTCCTGTTTTCCGACATCCTCATAGCCTGGTTTGATCCCCGTGTCCGAGAATCGCTCTGAACCCGAAACCGGTATCCCTGCGGTCGATTCATCGGGGCTTCCCGAGCATGTGACCGAAGCCGATATTCGCGAATCCGCCGCCCGCGAGCGCCGCGAAAAGCTGCGCATGTTCCTGACCAACTGGCAGGGGCTGACTGGGCTGATCCTTGTAACCCTGTTCTTTGCCAGCGCCATCTTTGCGCCTTGGCTGGCGCCCTATGACCCGAACGCGCTGGACGTGCCAGCGCGGCTGTCCGGTCCAACGCTGGAGCATCTGGCAGGTACCGACCAGTTGGGCCGCGATACGCTATCGCGTATTCTCTACGGCGGGCGAGTGGCCCTGTATATCGCGGCGATCGGTGTATCTATCGCTTTGATTGTCGGCCTGATCCTTGGCATGATTGCCGGGTTCGGACCCCGTTGGCTTGACAGCCTGCTTCTGCTGGCATTTGACACCGTGCGCTCCTTCCCGACCATCGTTCTGGCGCTGGCAACCGTGGCGCTCACCGGACCAAGCCTTGGTGTGGTGCTGGCCATCGTGATCATCACGTCGATCCCGCAATATGCCCGGGTGGCGCGCACCGCCACGCTGACACTGAGGAACACCGATTTCATTCTTGCCGAACGCTCGCTGGGCGCCAGCACGACGCGGACCCTGCTACATCACGTCATGCCAAACGTGGTCGGCCCCCTGCTGATCCTGGCCGCGATGGATGTGCCGGTGGTGGTCACCGTCGAGGCGGGACTCAGCTTTCTGGGCCTTGGCGTGACGCCGCCCACTGCCAGCTGGGGCACGATCCTGAACGAAGGGTATCTGGTGATCCGTGATGCGCCGTGGATGGTGATCGCCGGGGGCATCCCGCTGATCCTGACCACGCTGGGCTTTACCTTCCTCGGCGAAGCGCTGCGCGACATTTTCGATCCACGTATGGGGAATGGACGCTGACATGCCCAAGGACGCAATTGAGACACCCGAGACGTTGCTCGATATCCGCAACCTGTCGGTAGATTTCAGGACACCGCGTGGGCGGGTCAAGGCGCTGCGCGACATTTCCTTTCCAATCCGAAGGAAACGGATCATTGGAATCGTGGGCGAAAGCGGGTCGGGCAAATCCACTGTGCTTTGGGCACTGCTCGGCCTTCTGGCCAAGAACGCCGAGGTTGTGAGCGGCGAAGTCCGCTTCGGTGAACGTGACCTATTGCACGCCAGCGAAGCGCAGTTGCGCGCCACGCGCGGCGAACAGATCTCGGTCGTCTTCCAAGACCCGATGACCAGTCAGATCCCGGTGCTGACCTATGGCCGGCAGATGCTGGATATCCTCTACCGGCGGCCCAATGTCTCGGCCGCCGAGAAACGGCGTATGGCCGTCGAGATGCTGGCCAAGGTCGGCATCCCTGATCCGGACAAGCGGATTGATCAGTACCCCCATCACTTTTCCGGCGGGATGCGCCAGCGCGCGGGCATCGCCATGGCGCTGCTGACCGGTCCGCAGCTCTTGCTGGCGGACGAGCCCACAACAGCGCTGGACGTGACGATGGAGGCGCAGATCATCCACCTTTTGCAGGATCTGCAAAAGGAACTGGACGCAACTGTCGTGGTCGTCTCGCACAATCTTGGCCTGATCGCCGAGCTCTGTGATGATGTCGTTGTCATGTATGCGGGCGAGGTGATCGAGGCTGGCGAAGTGCGCGGGATTTTCCACAACGCCCAACACCCATATACCCGTGCGCTGCTCGAATGCGATCCGGCACGGATCGACGATGTGTCGCGTAAGCTGCCGGTGATCCCCGGTGATATACCGGATCTGACCAAGCCGCTCTCAGGGTGCATCTACGCGCCGCGTTGCCAGCGTGCCCTTCCGGTGTGCCGCGAAAAACCGCCGCCGGATGTGGCCCGCGGCGAGATGAGCCTTGCGCGCTGTCACCTTCTGGGTGGGTTGCACCACGATCCAAGCTGGCCGCCACCACTGGACCTGATGACCGTGGGACAAGGCGCGGCCAGCGCCGGCAAGCCCGCCCGCTTCAAGAGCGACAAACCGCTACTGGAGGTGTCCGACCTGAACGTGCAGTTCGAAACCGTTGGTCCTCTGCGCGCGCGCCTGAAGGGCGTTACCCAACGTCATGTGGACGCCGTTCTGGATGTCAGCCTGTCAGTCGCCCCCGGGGAAACCGTTGGGTTGGTCGGCGAAAGCGGGTCCGGCAAGACGACACTGGGGCGCTGCGTGCTGAACCTCGTGCAGGCGCAAGCGGGAAGCGTGCGCTTCGAGGGGCAAGAAGTCCGCAACATGCCGGAAAGCCGCTTCAAACCGCTTCGTCGCGACATGGCGATGATGTTCCAGGACCCGGTCGGATCACTTAGTCCGCGCAAATCCGTGCGGGCGCTGATCACCGAGCCGTTCCAAATCCACGGGCTCGCGGGTGTCGATCTCGATGCAGAGGCCGAGCGGCTGGCCGATATGGTGCGCCTGCCCAAGCCGTTCCTGTCGCGCTACCCGCACGAGCTGTCGGGCGGGCAGGCGCGGCGCGTAGGCGTGGCCCGCGCGCTGGCACTGAACCCCAAGCTGATCATCGCTGATGAACCCACCGCGGGGCTGGATGTGTCGGTGCAGGGGGAGATTCTCAACCTGATGGCCGATCTGCAGGCCGAACACGGGCTGGGATATCTGATCATCACGCACAATCTGCCCGTGGTGCGCCATATCGCCGACCGGCTGGCGATCATGTATCTGGGCCGGATCGTGGAAGCGGGCCGCACGGACGCGGTATTCGCCCGTCCGGTTCATCCCTACACCCAGGCCCTGGTCGAAGGTGTGCCACAACCCGACCCGGACCGCCGCCGCGTGCATGTGTCGATCTCTGGCGAGGTGCCCAGCCTTCTCAACCGTCCGAAGGGTTGCGATTTCGCGGGCCGCTGCCCCTTCGCACAAGACCTCTGCCGGGCCGAGAAACCGCGGCATGTGATAATGGAGGACGGGCGACGCCATGCCTGCCATTTTCCACTAAGCTGATCCCGGCGCCTGTCACCTCAAGAGAAAACAAAATGAGTTATGGTATCTATATCGGGCGCAGCCACACCGCCGACGGAGTGGCCTACCTGGCCGGCTACGGGGACATCACCAGCCTGTCACCCTGATCAAAGCCGGAAAACTCTCGCCACGCGCGGTAGAAGGTTCGGGGTCGGACCACAACCAAAAGGGCTCCGATTCCGGCTGGATGAACGTTCAGTGGCAGGTTACGTAGCACCACGCCTCCCGCCTCAAACGCAAAGATCGCCCCGAGGGGCGCTAGAGCGTTGATATTGTTTATTATTTTTGGTTGCGGGAGTAGGATTTGAACCTACGACCTTCAGGTTATGAGCCTGACGAGCTACCTGGCTGCT
>NZ_JBHMEC010000016.1:0-16052 GCF_042430665.1 Roseovarius ramblicola
GCCCGGCCAGGCAGTGGCCAGCCGGTCGGCACCGGGACCAGCACCACCGCGCCCGGCCCTGGGCGGATCGCCGCGATCGAGGCGGGGACAACGGATCAAGGGCAGCGCCAGCATCGAGGCGGTGAGGGCGACGGCACCGGCGGCGGGATCACGTGACCAGTTGGCCGGGCACGGGCTCCACAGCGCGAGGGAGGGGCAGGGCAGGGCGAGCATCTTTCAGGTATCGGTCTCGGGCCCAGAATTCCGCCTCCTGTCAAGTGCGTGCCTAACGGTGATGGCGCCTCCGTCGCCATGTGCCGGGATCGTCCCACGCGGCACAGGACCAGCCTCGCAATCGTCCGATTGTGATGTCTGGCATTCGATTTCCTCTACCGCGTCCCACGGGATTCGGATCATCCGCCCGACACGAAACGCGCGCAGCTCCTGCCGATGGACCATCTGCCGGATTGTCTCGGCGCTGCACTGCCAGCGTTCAGCCAGCATGGCCGGGGTGACAGGGCGTTGATCCTTACGCATGTCATTCCTTCTAGCTTTTCGCCACAGACAGCTTCGGGCCAACGGCAGACAAACAGATGCCGGGATGGCGGTCGTTTGGAAATTGACGCCCCATCCTTTCCAGCGGCTCACGCTCCGTTCGACGCACAATCGGTCTCTGCGGCACGCTTGAGAGCACGCGCCGTCGTTTCCATGAGATCGGTCATGATTTTGCACAGCTCCACTTCCATGGCTCTGTTATCGTCGATCGCCGCCAGCCGCTCGGCCTGGTCCTTCGGCACCTGCATTGCCTCAGCTTTAAGTATCTCGGCTGCCTCAACTAGCGATGCCTCTACTTTTTCGCGCTCAAGTGTCAGGCCAAGCCTTTTCAGCAGATCAAGCTCCGCAATTTCCGCCCTGGCCCGCTCTGTCCGTTGACGCGCATCGTTCAAGCTGGCTACCCCGAGGCTCCCGTAGATGATCCGTCCCTTGCTTCGGATGCGTGGGCTCCACGGGTCTGCAGCCTCGGGTCAACGACCTGGTCGCGATGCGCACGCAGCTCTTCGGGATCAACAAGGCCATCCTCGTCGCGAAGAGCGGGGTGTTTCGCAACCCAGCGTGAAATCGTGGACTTGTTGACACCCAGCTTGCCCGCCGCCGCCGTGATCGTCACTCGTTCACTCATGGTTTCACTTCTGCAGTTTTTCCCGAACGTGATCTGGATACTCGACCATCTGAGGCGTTCTGTCGAGCCACCCGAACTCCGGGCGAAAGACGTACAGGCGCGCGCCGTGCTTCCCGGCCCGGGCGATAACGAACAAGTTGTGCGGCACGCCATCGATCCAGCGAAACCGGAAATCTTGAAGCGTGTGGGTGCCTTCCGGCGCGGCTTCGAGGAATAGCTTGTGAAGCTCATCAAGCTTGATCGCGATCTCACGCGAAAGCGGCGTGTCTTCCCAAGGCGGACAGAATTCGGGATCACCCATCGCGCCGGGCGTAGCCACCTCTTCCCACCACTCCGGCAAGGTGCCGGGCGTGGCAGTGTCTGCCGGTTTCGATGTGCTCTTGATGGATTCGCTCATTGGGCCACCTCCGGAGTTTCGGCTTGCGCCTGAATGACGTGAAACGCCTTGCGAAAATCGGGCGTGGTATCGTCCAGATCGAAAAGATCGGTATGAATTTCATCCGCCAACCGGCCCATGACCTCGAACAGGGCGCAGAATGCCGCCTCGCTGTTGACCATGGTCTCGGTGTTTTCCTGCGCAGCGATACCGATCTTTGCCAGATGATGGAGTTGGTTCGCCTTGTCGGTGATTTCGTCAAGCTTGTCCGGATCCGATGACCCGAACATCTGATGTACGATATAGCTCATTGTCTGTGGCTCCTGTTTCAGGTATCAACAATTAATGTGGATAGAGATAGCACCGAACGCAGTCAACAATTTTTGTGGATATGAACCCAGCACAAGCCCGCGCAGCGCGCGCATTGATCGGAATCACGCAAGGCAACTTGGCTGAGAGGGCGGGCGTGAGCTTGTCCACCGTGGTCGATTTTGAGAAAGAGCGCAGACAGGTCGCGGCGCCCTCCATCACCGCTATCCGGCAGGCGTTGACAAAAGCCGGGGTCGAATTCATCGACCCCAACGGCGGAGGGCCGGGCGTGCGCCTGCGCGGCGGGGATTAGGCAGGCAGGCTCAGCCCGCCCTATTGAGCCACTCCCCCAATTCCGGGTGTTCGATGATACCGTTGACTCGATCCGGCAATCTGCGGCTCTATCCGAGCGAACATGCCTGCACGTGAGGATATGTAGTTGGCCTACCATTTCACGCCCCGCTTGATGAAGGCGGATGCGGCGGCATTCTACCTTGGGATATCAGCGTCCAAGCTGCGCACGCTGGACATTCCCACCAGGCAGCTCGGCAGAAACCGTCTATACGACGTCAGGGATTTGGATGCGTTCGCGGATTCGCTCGACGGGCCGGGCTACGAAAATTCTTGCGATGCGCTCTTTGAAGCGGACGGATGGTGACGATGGCCACGGACGCGGGCTGAGGACATCTCATCTTCCCAGCATATCTGCAGTCGACTTCATCGACCCCTACGGCGGCGGGCCATGTCGGCATGTCAACGCCCCCTCGTCGTCGGGCGGAGGTCGAAATTTCGCCTCAGCGTTCGGCTCATGCTGGACCCCTGATCGCGCGCACGTCCTTTGGCGCGAACTCCGCGTCGATAGCGGGAGATTGAGGCAGGGCCGTGGGCCAGTAGGGAATGCTCATCGCCGTACCGTTTTCGTCTGTGTGCCAAACCGCTGCGACAGCGCCCCGTCCTGACGCCCGCCGCTTATGGAGTCGGAGACAGCGATATCGATGATCTCCTGCCCGTTCGGACCGCGACGGCGGCTCACGCCGTCCCGCTCTGCGCCCTTCTGGATGTTGACTTCGATAGGCACCGACACCTGCCCCCCGCCCATCATCCGCGCCGTGTCCGCGCCGCCGATGACGTTCGCGGGGCCGGTGACAATCTCCGGGCGGCGCTCGCCCACCACAGCGTACTCGCCCGCGCGGATCGGCCCGCCGCTGTCGAGGAAGCCGAGAAAGCCGCCGAGACCCAGCAGCCCCTTGCCGCCGCCGGACTTGCCGCTGGGAAAAATGCCGTCGAGGATCCCGTCGATCCCACGCGAAATGAAGCGATTTTCCAGCTGGTCGAGCGCATCCCCGATATTGTCGATATCCGTGAGCGCGGAGCGCGCGAACGCCTTGAACTCGTCCTGCGCGCCGCGCGCGCCATCGCCCACCTTGGAGAAGCGGTCGCGCGCGATCTCCAGCGCGCGGTTGTAATCCTCCTGGCTGATCTTGCCCGCGCGCAGTGCCTCGTCGAGCATCGCCACCACGTCGGAATAGCCTACGGCGGCCTGCTGCGCCTGCCGGATGATCGCGTCGGTCTGCCGCGCCGCCTGGTTGAGCTCGGACAGCGAGCGCGCTGCGCCACCGCCCGCGCGCGTCTCGTTGAGGTCGCGCAGAGCCTCGGCCCGGCGCTCGTCCAGTTGCGCCGCCTCCCGGGTGAGCTGCAGCTCGCGCTGCAGCCCCTCGATGGCCTGGCGGCGCAGCCCCTCCGGCCCCTGCATCGCGGCCTGGAACCCCCCCGAGGCGCGGATATCCGCCTCGCGCCGGGCCACCTGCCCCGCCACGCGGCTCCCGCCCCCCTGCAGCGCCGCGACCTCGGCCCGCAGCCCGACCAGGCTGCGCGTGCCGAGATTACCCACGAAGCGCAGCGCCTCGCTGGCGGCGCGGGTCATCTCGTCGGCCATCTCACGCGCGTTGCGTGCGCCGTCCCCGGTGTTCGAGGTCACCTGGTCGGTGCCAGCGATTACCTTTAAGAGGGCGGTCTGCAACTTTTCCAAAACATCGAGCGTAGCGTTCTCTTCATCGGTGAGCTCGCCGTTTGCCGAGGCCGCTTCGAAATAGAGCTCGGTGAGTTGCCTTACAGCGTCCAACTGATCTTGCGGCGGTGCGGTTTTATTGATTTCGGCGAACTGTGCCACAAGCTCCCCCGCCTGTTGCGTGGAAATTCCCATTTCCTCGCGAACCTCGCGAATCCTCTCGACGATATCGCCGAGCTGGTCGAGATCATCCATGAGCAACACGCCCTCAAGCGGGTTGGACGGATCGTCATTGCCAGACCGGATTTCAGCGAGCCGCTTTTCGACGCGCTCGATCTCTGCTGCCGCTTGGCGAACATCCTCTGCCAGCACCCCCGTCGATGCGCCGATCTGCGCTGCCAGGGATTGGCGGGTGTCGGCCAGCCCCGTGAATACGTTGATCTGCGCGCGGCGCCGTTGGATATCGAACAGTGCCCGCGCCGCATTGGCGTTCTCACCGAACTCCTCGCGCAGGTCGGTGAGCGGGCTGCGCAGCCGCTCGACCGCGCCTTGGTAGCTCTTTGTCGCGGCGTCCAGCTCCTTGAGCTGGTCCTTGAGTGCCTTGCCCTTGTCCTCGGTGTCGAATAGCGCGTTCGCCACCAGCGGCAGCGCCACGCCGGCCACCACGCCCGCCGCGATCCCCACCGTGCCGAACCCGAGCGCCAGGTCGGGCAACTGGATCGCCAGCGACTGCATGAAGTTGCCCGTGGCGATCGTCTGCTGGCCCACCTGGCTGAGCTGAAGCGCGACGTTCCGGGACCCGCTGGCAAAGTTGTTCGCGGCGCCTGTCGTCTTGCGATAGGTTCTATTCAGGTCATCAAAAGACAGCTTCTGCCCAGTCGCTGCCCCCTTGATCTCCCCCAAGGCGCGCCGACCTTCTTTGCCCATGAGACGGAAGGTCTGCACCACATTGCTCCCGTCAGCCTTTACCCTGATTGTTACTTGACGTTCCGCCATTGCTATCTCCGATCGTCGCTTTGCCCGTCTGAAGTGATGTCTTTGTTACTTGGGCTCATTCGAGCCGCCGGTAAGTTGCGACAATCTGGTTATCGAGCCGCCCGGCTATCACTCGGGCCGAAGATCGCAGATTTAGTCGCTTGGGAAGTTGAACCTGGCGGACCAGTTGAAAGAGAAAAATCGTGGCGGCACCCGAGCCAAACCGACCATTCTTCAACCGTAGTTTTTTCTTGGCGCGGGCAAACCCGGGCGCGCGCTTTCGCTTCGTCAGGCGCCCTTCACCTACCAGAAAAAGACCGTTTGGGGTCCGAACGAGCCGCAGCTCAATGCCTCTTGCTTTGGCAAACTCTTGCGGTGTTGGCGCACCTCCGCTGGGAAGTCTCTGCCGGGCGGCAGGCATAGGTATTGCAAGGAAAACGCAGTCCTGTGCGGCGATCAGACTGCCATCCTCATGCCCGGCAAGGATGTCGTCAGCGAGGCTGTAAACAAGCCCCGAGGCTGATGCGCTCACAGCCCTTTCCGGCTCGACAACTGACCTGACGGTGCCTGCCAGTCTGTTCCCAAGCCCCGCGGCGCGGATTTGCCCACGCCAATCCCTCTTGATCGCCTCCGTTGTCTCAGCAACGGCGACAGTAACCGAGGTTTCCCACAGTACCGCCTCATCCCGCATGATCTGAACGGGTGACCCCTCGATCTCGACGGAGTTTCTCAGTTTTGCCACAACCTATCTCCTACGTCGTCAAGTCGTTCGGGTCGGACATCCACAAGAACGATACCAGAAAAGGCATTATATGTAGTGAAAAAAATCAAACCAACTCCATTATTTAGTGATTTTCACCACATACAGTGGCAAAGGTGGTTGCGGAAATCATTCGTAATCGACATTCGACATCACGCCCGGTTCGAAGGTGGTAGGCCCGAGAATCTGATCTGCTGGTAGAGCTCAGAGAGCATCATGGCTTCGGCAACCGCCCTGTCGGTTAATTGATCGCCAAACGACAAACTGAGCCATCGCAGCGAGTATGTAGGGTGATTGCTTGCGTCCATCCCGACCGCGAGCCAAGGGCTCGCATGGTCCGGCAGGTCGCAAGCTTCCTGACCGGGGAAGGCCAAGGCTTCCCTGCGAGAGAGCTTCAGTACCTTGCACACACCACCGTCTTCAAACATCCGCGCGAAGGCGCGCACCAGGGCCCCTCTGGCCTTGGGGTGAGCCACAGGCTCACGAGTGCCGTCATCGCCATAATTCCAGCAACGGGCGGCGCATTGCTCAGCCGTCTCCCGCACCAGTTTGGCAAAGTTGCGCCGCTGCGCTTTCGTCGTCCGTTCCATACCGCGTTTCCTTCCAGTTTTCCTCAGGTGCATTCGGGCGGGGTAGGAGAACGTGAATTCGGGTCATTCGAATCCTTGCCATCAGGCATGGCATCGCCGCTCAAGCCACCACACCCGATCATCACGCCCCATGTATCGGAGGCGGCGGCCTCAGCCTCTCGCCGCGAGAAACCCCCTTCATACTCGAGGATCGCCGCACGTTCTTCCGCAAGATCGCGGGCCAATGCCTTCGCCCTGTCCTCGGTCTGACGAAGTCCGCCGAACACACCCGCGAGCGCGGACCAATCCGGTGCCGACTTACCCCCCATCACGAGCCCCCGTGCTCCGCACGCCGCCGAGCTTGGCAGCGTCAAGCTGGTACAGGCGCACCCGAACACCCCCATTCGGCACGTAGTGAACCTTGTTCGCCTCTTCCTTTGGTCCCTGGCTGACAATCACCCCTTGATCGACAAGCGCCGCACAGATCGCCCGAAAATCCAGACCGGCCAGTATTTCCCTGATGGCAGTCGTCGTGAGGAAAAACTCGTACTCCGGCAGAGGTTCGCCATATTCGTCCTGCACCTTCACAAAGCCCCAGCGTGGGGTGATGACAGCCCGATCGGCATTGACGTGCCACTTCTGAAAGCGAGAGGCCCCGTAGTTCTCCAACGCCTCCGCGAGGCGCTGGCGGGCCGAGGCAACCTCGCTCGATCCGGTGCCGCCGCGTTCTGTCAGCCAATCGTGAAAGCACGTAAGGGCGGCTTCTACAGCCTCGCCCGGCGGCCAGCCTGTTATTCCCACATTCGTCGCCAACTCACCGGCGGCGGCCACCAGGCCGAACCTGTCAGCCACCCGCCGCACCTGCCCGTCCGCAGGCCCCGTCAAGGCGGCGCCGACGAAGCTTCGGCGCAGCTTCTCAAGGTTTTCCTTCACGTCCTGGAGATCATCCGAAAGTATGCGGAGGAATTCTCGGGCTGGGTGACCGTATTGACTATTGGCGGCGGCCTTGATCTCTTGCGCAAAGGTCGCGGCGTCCGGCGCGCCGTGAAGATCCTCAAAGAGTCCGAGACCGGTACCGGCATCCGCACGAAGGTCGATTACACGAACCTCCATGCCCGCCGCGATCTGGCCACCACCTTCCCGGATTTTGTCTGCTAGGCCAATCTCGCCCGTGCTGCCGAATAGCAGCCTCCATTCCTGCGCCCGCCGCGCCTGGCCTTCCCTGCCTGCGCGTGACTTGCCTTGTCCGTTGGCGAGCATATAGGCGCCGGCAGCGGCGGCACGCGGCTCGACTTGAGATAGTTCATCGAGGCAAAGCAGGGTTGCGTTATGAAGCCCTGCGACGGCTTCAAGGCCGTTGTCGGTTGTGCGCCAGTTTCTGACGTAGCCTTGTGGTGCACCCCCGCCCCAGACTGATCCGGCGAGCACGAGGGCGGTGCTCTTCCCGAGCGAAGAGCCGCCCCGCAGATGAATGCCGCCGCCTTCATCGCCGGTGATGGAAATTAGCGGCGATGCGAAAGCCGCAGACAGGAAAAGCATGAGCCTCGAATTCCCTACAGCACGAGAGGCCACATCCGCCTTCCAGCCATCGAGTGAACCGGCCACCCCGAAAGAGTGATCGACGCGGGACTCGCTCTGCAGGATCACGCGCTCGGTGGTATCGGACTCCCCGATCGTCTCATCGGGCAGAACAAAGCAGCTGCCGTGCCACCCCACCCGATCAACACACCGCGCGCGCTCGGCGGGCTCCGCCGACAGGATGTAGTCACGAAGCCAATCTTTCCATTTCCTTTGATCTGCGCCGGGCGCGGGCTCGAGGCCGAGCCCCATGAGCGTCGCGCGCAGCTCGCTACAATCATTGGCCAGCAAGGCAGATGGCATCGGGTATGCGTGTTCACGTCCGTCCCGATCGACCACGGTTAGCAAGCGCCCCCATGCCTGCCCGTCCGCGTTCCTCGTCACGGCCTCGACACGCAGCTCGGTGATGAACGGCACCCATTTCTTGCGCGCCTTGCCGTCTTCGGTCTCCGAAGTGATCTGACGTTCGACATAGCCACGGTTTACCCGGAAATAGGACCGCGAGGCCGGGCGGTTGTGTTTCTTGCGGGCCTCGTTCGTCGCCTGATTCACCGCGCTTTTCACCTCATTCACACCCATCGTCCCGCCCCATCAATACGTCGTTGAAATCCATGCCGGGGCGGGGCGGCTTGATGATCGACACGCCTCTGCCTTCAGCCTCCAGGCGATCCGCCAGGGCCGCGGCGGCAGACATGCCCGCGCTGTCGTGATCCGCAGCAATGATAACCGATTCACCGGCAGGCAGCGGCGGCAGCACAAGCCCTTTCAATCCGCTCGAACTCAACGCAGCCCAGCATGTGACACGCGCCGCGCGGCACAGGCTCAGCGTGGTCTCTATGCCCTCTGCGATCACGAGCAGTTTGGCGTCCTTTCCAAATCGGACGGCCCCCCCGGCCGAGCTCCCGAGCATCATCTTGTTCGGGGTGACATCCGCTTTCGCTTGGCCGTCTTCGCGAAGGAAGGTGCGGTGCAGGCCGATCGGGAACCCTTTGACCTCGCGAATGCGCGCCAGCATGGCCGGTAGGACAAGGCCGCTGGGTCCATGCTTCAGCTCCGGATGGAACCGCAGGGTTCTGCGCATGTTGCGCAGCTTGAGCCCATCGAGGCCGCGCGACCGCAAGTAGGTCTCAACGGGCGTGCCTTCCGCACAGATGGCCTCATTGAATATCTGATTGGCATAGTTGGTCCGCTCACGCTCGCGTGCACGCTCCTTGCGATGCTGCAGGTAGATCGCGTCGGGATCATGCCGTTCCGTGCGCTCGACAATGCCCTTGGACATCAATTCCTGGAAAACCGCGCACCCGCTCTTGTGGCAGTACATCACCGGCCGACCGGACTTCTCCGATATTGACAGGGCGCGCTGATCCCGTCGCCCCTCGGGCTGGCAGATCGGGCAAGGTGCAAGCCCTTGCCCGCCACGCCACTCGCCGCCAAGCGCGGCGGTGATCCTCGCCGCCTCTGTCATTTCTTGTTGCCGCGGGCGAAAAGCCCGTCGAGAACCTGCTCGCTGATCCGCCCCGGAGACTGACCGTTCCACTGGGGCGGCCACACCGGGCAGGCCCAGTTGTTCAGGTCGGGCACGAGCATCTCCGCGATCTGTGCCGGGCGGGGGCCGTGAACGTGGCCCGCCGGTGAGTCCGGGTAGTCAAAGGCGACGGCCTCGGGCATGTCCAGGGGCTTGTGCCCATCGGGCAACGCCGCGTTGACCGCATGCACCTTGAGCCGCGCCCGCCCGATATCCTGCTGAAGCTTGGCCAGCGTCTTCTGGACAGCCGGGTATCGCTTCTCGATCTCCGTAGCCGCCCTGTCGCGCAGCGTCTTCGCTTCGAGGTATGCGTTGTATCGCTCGGCCTCCCTTTCGGCCGCTTCCCGCTCTTCGATGAGCTCGCCCAGGCGGCCAAGGGCATTCCTGAGGCGGCGGGTCTCGAAGGCCAGATCGGTCGCCTCTTTCTGGCGCTGTGCCGCTTCCGCTGAACCCAACGCAGGATCGAGGGCAGCATTTTCAGCATCGGCAGCAACGGTGGCGATGCGCTCGACCTCCTGCGCCAGCTCTTCGCGCAGGGGAAAGAGCTTCTCGGACGTTGTCTCGTCGGGCTTGCGGAATGCCGCCGCCAAACGGTCGGTCAGCGGCGCGGTCATTGGCCTACCTCCTGCGAGGTGCTGCTCACGCTGTTCTCTTCGATCCAGCGGCGAAGCTCCGAGACTTGGTACCGGACAGAACGCCCGATGCGGGCAAAGCGTGGCCCGCCGCCGCGCACTGCCGCGACCTCTAGGAAGCGCTTCGAAATGCCGAAATGCTGTTCGACCTCGGCGCGGCTCAGCAGGCGATCGGGCAGCAGGAATTCGCTCGCCGATTTCGCCGTCCGCGCGCTCTCATCGCCGGCCGTCACCGCCTCGGGCGGCAGGGTTGTGGTGGGTGATTTTTCCATCGGTTGATCTCCAAGGTTTGCGATGTCTCGACCTTGGAGGAACTGCCGTGTTGCATCACGGTACTGAAAAACATTTTAATTACGGCCCCTTGTTGCAACCTGGGCAACTCGGCACGGAATTCAGTCAGGAGGTTGACTCATAACGCTTTTTATTTCTTCTCCTGTACTTGACTAGTCGTGTGGTAGCGATCTCGAAGAGTGTTTTCCCGTCTTCTGTAATCCCCTCATCGTTGTCCGCCTCCCTGCAACGCTCAGGTTTGATGGCAATCCTGGTCTCTTCCAAGGGGCTTCCGTCCTCACATCGAATTGGATCCCCGTTCTCATCTTCGCAAACGAGCAGTTGATCTGCGGAAACCCAGCCGACGGTGCGCACTACACGCCTGCAGGCTTCAACCTCGTCGATCTCGGGCTTGGGTGCGGTTGGGCTCTCACCTCGTCGTCTGGCGGCCTTCCATTCCTCGACTTGAATCTTATAACGGTGCTCGTCTTCGCAAATCATGATTTCCACCATCATAGCCGCCTCGATGAGGCCATCCCTGTATCCGCTATCACCCTTCTTCCTGCCTCGCTTCTTCGGCGGAGCAATGTCCCGCTGATATACCATCTCTCTGTAGTAGTTATCGCCCCAACGGATCGGCTTGGTGCCCAGTCCCACACGAATCCCCGTTCGCTTCTCGACCTCGCGCTCAAACCAGCGATCGAGCGACTTCATAAGGTCATCGACTGGCCGCGCGGGTCGCGTTGCAATCGGCGTGACCTGGTCCAGATACCGCGCATAATCCGGCAAGTCTTTGGTGGTGTAGGCCCGCAGCGCCGGAAAATCATCGAAATCCTGCCGTTCCCACGCGAACGCTCTGGCCGTTACAATCTCGGGCGCACAACACCACTCACCTTGCCAAAAAAACTCCGGATCGGCGGGATCTGTGACACGTACCGGGAAGCCGAGAACAGCCTGAGCAGCCCTTATGCCACCCACCGCCTCGCCTGATCCTGGCCAAAGGGCAAGCGCCTCGCCAAGTAGTGCAAGACCATGATCGTTAAGGGGAATCGAGCGTCTCTCCGGCTCTTTCATCGCCACGCACAACCTCTGCCCGCCGGGTTTCCTGGGCACCTGCGTGGCGGGCTCACCGGCAGGCGATGTTACAGGACACGGATAGCCCTGTTACGCGTTAAGCCTCATTTCGTTACCTGTTTTTTCGTTCCAACTCAGAGCCTTGCGGCGAAAGGTAACAAAGTTACAGAGTAACAGCGAATTTCGAGCAAGGGAGAGACAGCAAAACGGGGCAGAATACCCCCCCTGGGCACGGGAATGCAGCGCGGCTCTGCCATGCTATCCGCCCCCCTTCTTCAGGCTGATCACGACGCCGCCCTCGTTTCTCATCGCCATGGCGATCTGACTGGCAACATCCGTCGCCGCGGCCCTTTGCGGATCGTCCGCAAGGTGCGCGTATCGCGCCGTGGTCCGGGTCTCGCGATGGCCGAGAAGCTTGCCGATCATTGCGAGGCTGAGACCGCGCTCGACTGCTACGGACGCAAAGGCGTGCCTGAGATCGTGCAGCCGAACACCATCGAGGCCCGCCGCTTCCCTGACGACAGACCACGGCCCCTTGAGGTTGACCAGACCGCGTTCGGCATCTTCCCCCTTCCCGCCGCGAAGGACATACCCCGTCGCGGGCCGATCATCGGCCAGAACTCCGTTTAGCACCTCAAGCGCGGGCGGCGGCAACTGCAGGACCTTCGCGCCGGTCTTGGAGTCCGGCAATCGCGCGCGGCCGGAGGCGAGATCGATGTACTCCCAGCGAAGCGAGAGAATCTCGCCAACGCGCGCGCCGGTGAAGATCAACAGCCGGAAGGCGCGGATGGCCTCAGGGTTCACATGTCGCAACCTCTGCCGTCCATCGCGCCCCACCAGCACGAGCGGCGCGCGCTCGGCCTCGGCCAGAACCTCGCCAAGCCGCTGAAATTCGGCGACGCTCAGGAAACGCTCGCGCGATCGCTCCCGAAACCTTTCCACCTTCGGACAGGGGTTCGTGCCAGCGGGGCGGTATCCCCAAATCTCGGCCATGGACAGCGCCTTGGACAGCGCCGCCAAGGCGCGGTTTGCCTGGTACGGGGTACCCGAGTTGGCATTGTGGAACCGCGCCACGTCGCCAACGGTCAAGTCTGCCACCTTCAACGCGCCTAGCCGGGGCCTGACAACGCCCTCGATAAGCTGGCGGACATTCTTCGCTGTGGCGGGCTTATTTTTCTTCTGCACGTGGTCGACCAGGTAGAGGTCGAGCAGCTCACTCACCGTTGGCGCCTCACGGTGAGCCTGGCGATCCGCCGCCGGATCACCGCCGCGCGCCACGTCAGCCGCGAGGCTCCGAGCAATCTCGCGCGCTTGATCCGGGGTGATCGCGCCATGCGTGCCGATCGAGTACCACCGCGGCCGTCCATTCCGCCCGCCGCCGGCACGGTACCGGTAGCCGTAATCTTTCCGGCCAGCAGCAGAAACGCGCACGCAGAAGCCCGCAATTTCCGTGTCGGTCGCGGTGTACCGTTTGCCCGTGACCTCAAGGGCATCGACAGAAGATTTCTTGATCTTGATCCTAGGCATGAAGGCCCCTCTGGCACACACGTGGCACACACGTGGCACACACCTGGCACACACATGAGGCGAAACACCATGATATGGCATGCAGCGATAGTGCCCTGAATATTCCAATAAAACAAGGCACAGTGAAACACCATGCGGCACGGCGCAAGCCGGGGATATGAGGGCTTCCAGAGACTTTTAATCAGTGGGTCGCAGGTTCGAATCCTGCACGGCTCACCACTGAAATCAAAAGCTTAGACAGAACTGAAAGTTGGCTTAGGCTCGTTTTAGGCTCAACATTCTTGATCAATGTCGCGTCGTGTGATTCAGCCTGACCTACCCCCGCACCTCAGCGGGTCCAGATCATGATGTGCAAGCAGGACGTTGAGACCCTAGGCTCAGGACCCATTGATTTCCTCCTGGTCGCGTGATTCACGGTTCGAAAATCGAGTGGTGAACATGTCTGATCTCTTCTGGCTGACCGACGCGCAGATGGCCCGTCTTGAGCCCTATTTCCTGAAGTCCCACGGCAAGCCGCGCGTCGATGATCGGCGTGTGCTGAGCGGAATTATCTTCATCAATCGCAATGGGTTGCGGTGGCGCGACGCGCCTGCGGAATACGGTCCGCACAAGACCCTGTATAACCGCTGGAAGCGATGGAGCGACAAGGGGGTCTTTGCACGCATCATGGTTGGCTTGGCCGCCGAATACGGCGAGAAGAAGATGGCCATGATCGACGCGGCCTACCTCAAGGCCCACCGGACCGCGACCAGCCTGGCCGCGAAAAAGGGGGGCGTGGCCGCCTGATCGGGCGCACCAAGGGCGGCATGAACACCAAGCTGCACGCCATCTGCGACAGCCAGGGACGTCCGCTTGACCTCTTTGTCACCGCTGGACAGGTCAGCGACTACATTGGCGGTGGTGTCTCGAAATTGGTGGAAATTCTCCGGCGGCTTTCTCCGAGCGGGGTGAATTTGCGCCTGATCAGGCCGCGAGGTCAAGGGTCATTGGCTCGACCGGTTTGTCGAGGGTCTGCCATCCGTCGACCTTGCGCATGGTGATCTGACCGGAGGCCAACAGGGCCCATAGCAGCATCGGCACGGTTTCCGCGCAGGGCAGCACGGTTTGGCTCTTGATGCGACGACGGAATTCCTCGTTCAGGCGTTTGATGGCGTTGGTCGTTCGCGCCGCCTTCCATTGTGCCGGGTCGAGCCGGGTGAAGGTGAACAGCCGATCCCGGCCTCTTCCAGGCTTTCGGCGACCGCCTTGCATTTCAGCCGCCACTTGCGGAGGAAGGCCTTCCGCCGCTTCTCGACCTCGGCTGCGGTGTCGGCATAGATCATGTCGCGATAATCGTTGCCCAGCTCCTCGTGCGTGTGCTTTGGGGCATGGGCCAGAAGGTTGCGATGCTTGTGAACGGTGCAGCGCTGGATCGGCAGGTCGTCGCCCCAGAGCGCCACCAGCGCAGCTTCCAGCCCCGGCGCGCCATCGACGATCACGAACTCGGGGCGCTTCAGCTCGCGGGCATCGAGATCGTCGAGGAACTGGCGCCATGCCGCGGCACTCTCGCCGCCCATATTCATGATGGAAAGCAACACCTTCTGCCCGTTACGGCGCACACCGATGGCCGTCAGAGCCGAGATGTTCGTGACCTTCTTGTCGACCCGCGTCTTGATCACCGTTCCATCCAGGATCACGCGCACGATGTCCTCGTCGGCCAGGCTGCGCGCGCACCATGCGTCCCAGTCCGACTTCACCTTGCGCCACGCCCGGCTTACCACGTCCTTGCTGACGGCCCCCTTGAACAACGCGAACAGCGCGCGCTTCACCCGACGCGTGTTGGTGCCCGAGAGATAGACGGATGCGATCAGCGCCTCGGCCGTCTTCGTCAGGCGCCGATAGCGCGGCAGCGCCTTCGAGCGCCATTCGCGCACCTTGCCGTCCTCGTTCTCGACACGGGCCCGGGGAACGCTGATCGTCTCGGTGCCGAATGTCCCCGTAATCTGCCGATCCCGGTGGCCGTGGCGATATCCCTTCGCCGCACCGGCCTCTCGGCCGTAGCGAAGGCGGCCGAGAAAGCTGTCCAGTTCTTCGTTGAAAACGGTCTCGATGGTGCTGCGGATATTCGCGCGCAGTCGGTCCTCGATCGGGTCAAAGCCGTCGTCGCAAGCGAGTAGCGAAACCGCGCTGGTGTCTGTAGTCTGGTTCATGGCCTGATCTCCTTTGGCGGTGCCAGCCGCCGGTTGGGTGGTTCAGGATCACCCGGAGATTACGCCACCTTCAAATTTCCACCAACTTCGCGATACGACCTTCTGATGTCCTTCATGTTTCAATCTGATGAAGCCAAAGTCGATCACGCGCTGGCAATTGACTTGGATTAGTCGGCTTGGGCTGCTCTCAGTTGAAGGGGGCAAACACCCATCAAGGAAGTGCCTTACCGGCAAGGCGCCCTGTAATATGTTCCGTCTCCACGTGAGTAGGCACACATGTTGTTTTGCCTGTTCTGTGCCACCACCGTACCTGCGGCCGCACCACCAAGTGCGGCGATCAAGCGCCAGTTGTCATCAGCGTCAAGTGCTTCAGCCGTAATCAGTCCTGCTGCCGCTCCACCTGCTGCGCCCGCAACAGTCCGCGCCCCGGGAGACATGGTATCGCATCCCGCCAGCACGAGTGATGACGCCATAGCCAGCCCGGTAATCCACCCTCTCATTTCGCTCTCCTTCATAGTTTGGTGCAGTTGCCTGAAATGAAGCATAAACACCCATAATCCATTCCACAAAATCACCCGGCTCTGAGCAAGCGGAATCTCGCCACCTTTCGAGCCTCAGACCCTGAGGTCAGCTTTGTCCGCACAGTTGCCACTGTCAAATCGCAGCGTTCGGGTCTTTCTCACTAGGCTCAGGACCCATTGATTTCCTCCGGGTCGCGTGATTCACGGTTCGAAAATCGAGTGGTGAACATGTCTGATCTCTTCTGGCTGACCGACGCGCAGATGGCCCGTCTTGAGCCCTATTTCCCGAAGTCCCACGGCAAGCCGCGCGTCGATGATCGGCGTGTGCTGAGCGGAATTATCTTCATCAATCGCAATGGGTTGCGGTGGCGCGACGCGCCTGCGGAATACGGTCCGCACAAGACCCTGTATAACCGCTGGAAGCGATGGAGCGACAAGGGGGTCTTTGCACGCATCATGGTTGGCTTGGCCGCCGAATACGGCGAGAAGAAGATGGCCATGATCGACGCGACCTGAGCTACTCCCCGTCTCTTGGACAGGATCTGGCGTAAATCAAGCTACTCTTTGCACCTGCTGATCG